>NZ_JACSLH010000002.1:0-460975 GCF_018618035.1 Exiguobacterium sp. s64 | reverse complement strand
TGCGGCTCCCTGCTTGCCCCCAGAAAAGCGAGCTGTGCCCGGTCGGGCAAATAAAAAAGACTGCAGACAATGTTTTGTCTACAGTCTGAAGGGATCCGCGTGCGGAATCCCTTGTAACTTGTTATTCAATTTGCCGTCTTGAGCGAACGTTTCGATGACGTCCACGTGCCCCGACTCGGACTTTCAACCAGATTGTTGTATTCAAGAACGTTCAAATCACGTTGTACGGTGCGTGACGTGATCCCAAACTCCTCTACTAGTTCTGAAGTGGTGACGCATTCCCTTTCGTTAATGAACAAATAAATGGACTTGATGCGGGTTAGCATACGATCTGTTGAACCTTTCATTGGATGACCTCCCAATGCGTAGAATGATGAAAGACAAAACCTACGGACGACAAATGAAATATGAAATTGTTATTTTCTAAAATTACACCTTTAGTATACCGCTCTCAAATAGAATTGCAAGTGAAAAGAACGAACAATCGAAATGTAAAGAACATGTTAGGAACGTAAATATCGAATGAACATCGTGTAAATGGATAATAAAACTTCTAAAAGACGAACGAAAAAATAATTTCGAAATGAATGTTCGTCTTTCTAACATTTGGATATACTAATAAGGGAGAGAACATTCGCAAAGGGGAGATTGAGATGAATTGGAGACAAGAAGTCGACGCACGAACAGACGCGTTTTTAGAAGATTTAAAAGGGTTGTTACAAATCCCGAGCGTCCTCGATGAAGACAAGGCCGGACCGAACGAGCCGTTTGGTCCTGAAGTCCGCCGTGCCCTCGATTATATGTTTGCGTTAGGAGAGCGTGACGGATTCGTGACGAAAGATGTCGGCGGTTACGCTGGCCATTTGGAGTACGGGTCAGGCGAAGAAATCGTTGGGATCCTCTGCCACTTAGACGTGGTGCCGGCCGGAGACGGATGGACGTATGGGGCGTTCAATCCGACGGTCGCGGACGGGAAACTGTACGCCCGCGGCAGCAATGACGATAAGGGTCCGACGATGGCTGCTTATTACGGGTTGCGCATCGTGAAAGAACTCGGGTTGCCGTTATCAAAACGTGTCCGACTCATCGCCGGTTGTGACGAGGAGAGCGAATGGCGCTGTGTCCGTGAATATTTTAAGCAGGAAGCGATGCCGACATACGGTTTCGCACCGGATGCTGATTTCCCGATTATTAACGCGGAAAAAGGTTTGTATGACGGTGTCTTGAAGCAACTCCCAATTCAGCGCGTACCCGGCTCGAAACATCACTTGGTCTCGTTCGTGAGCGGAGAACGTCCGAACATGGTCCCAGATTTCGCGACCGCGGTACTCGAGACAGAAGATGTGCTCGAAGAAAAATTTGAGGCCTACCTTGCGAAATATGAGGCCGACGGGACGTGCACATGGGACGCGGGGACGTATACGTTCACGATGAAAGGTGTCGCCGCCCATGCGATGGAGCCGGATAATGGTGTGAACGCGGCCTACGTACTTGCCGGGTTCCTACTGACGCTTCCACTCGATATTCAAGGGGAGCGCTACATCGAGTTCATCCGCCACGTCTTTGCTGACTCACGCGGGATTTCGCTCGGCATCGAAGCGACCGACGAGACCGGTGACTTGACGATTAACGGTGGCGTGTTCCGCTATCAGGGCGAAGAGCGGACGGCGACGGTCAATATCCGTTATCCGTATACCGCGAAGTTTGAAGAACGATTGCAAAACTTGAAAGAGATCGCCTTGTCGTTCGGGTTCGAACTGTCGACGCGTCACCACATGCCGCCGCACCACGTGGCCGAAGACCATCCGCTCGTGAAAACGTTGGCGGATGTGTATGAGCGTCAAACCGGCGAATCGGCACACTTGATGGCCATCGGCGGAGGAACGTATGCCCGTTCGCTCGAGGCTGGTGTGGCCTTCGGCGCATTGTTCCCAGGAGCGAAAGATGTCGCGCACCAAGTCGATGAATACATGGAAATTGAAGATTTACTTCGCGCCGCCGCCATCTATGCGGAAGCGATTTATGAGCTCGCTAAATAATAATCCGTGAGAGCTGACTGACTCGGTCGGCTCTCTGTCTGTTAGGAAGGAAGTTTACGGTGAACCAACAAAAACTATCGTTTCAATCAATGTATGTCGCTATCTTTTTCGCACAAGGGGCCCTCATTCCTTACATGGCACTTTTCTTCTCGCAGGCACGCTTTGATTTGTCTCCGGGTCAGGTCGGGACGATTGTCGCCATCATGCCGATCCTCTCGATTGGTGTCCAGCCGTTATGGGGCATGCTTGCCGATCGGACGGGCCGTGTCCGGGCGTGGCTCGGTATCGCCATGATCGGGGCGGCCGCCCTTTCCATCACGTTCTTGTTCGCGATCGATTACGTTTGGATCGTGCTCTTGATGGTCGCCTGGTCGGTGTTCCAATGCGCGCATATCCCGCTTATCGATATGATGACGCTCGATTATACGGCCCGTGTCAAAATTGATTATGGAGCCATCCGTCTATTCGGATCGGCCGGTTTCGCTATCGCTGTTTTCATGATGGGACGAATCGCGGATACGACGTGGGGGCTTGCGAGCACATTTTTGCTCAGCGCCATCGTACTCGTGGCCGGTAGCATCGTGCTAAGGACGATTGCCGAACCGGTGGCAACGCGCGCGACGACGGTCGCCCCGTTCGCTTGGTCGGCCGTCTGGAACGCCCCGTTCATCGCCTTTTTGATTGGGGGCATGCTCGTCTTCGGTCCAATCTATGCGAACAACTATTACTTCGGGATATACGTGACGAGTATCGGCGGCTCGACGACGCTCGTCGGGACGTTGTTTTTAGTGGCCGTGCTTTGTGAGATCCCGTTCATGAAAGTGGCGTATCAAATCGTTGAACGTCTTGGGACGGTCAACGTACTTGCGGGAGCGGCGTTAGTTTCAGCGCTCCGCAACGGTTGGCTCGCACTCGAACCAGAACTGTGGGTCGTCTGGCTGCTCGCCATCGTCCAAGGGCTCGTCGTCGGCCTGCTCATTCCGGTCGCGCTTCAGTTTGTGCGAAGCCTTGTCAGCCGAAACGTCACCTCGACGGCGATTGGCGTCTATATGGCAGTTACTTCAGGTTTGGCGACGGCCGCGTTCAATCAGTTGAGCGGAATCATCATTGAAGTGAACAGCATTATCGGTGTATTTTGGATGTACACAGTCGTCAGTGTGATTGGCGCGATTTTATTCTTAGGGTTGAGACGGTTTCGTGAGAAAGGATGATTCCGATGTCGACACATTACTTTATAGCGCTACCGATGGAGGAGGCGGAGTTCGAACGCGTTCAACGGGCCATCTTGCCGTTTTATTCGTATCGCCGGACGTATCGGCCGGAAGAATTCCATTTGACGCTTCAGTTTCTTGGCGCATTGGACGATGATGAAGTCGAGGCGGTCAAAGAGATCACGCGTGACGTGACGGAAGTGACGGCTCCGTTTTCACTGACGTTCCAACAAATTGATCACTTCGGGAGACCAGATCGTCCTCGAGTGTTGACGATCGTCCCGGACTCGTCTGCAGAATTGACGGCGCTCACCGGGACGCTCCGGCGCAAGCTGTCTGAAGAGATTGCGTCACTCGACCGGAAACCGTTCGTCCCGCATGTCACGCTCGCCAAAAAGTGGGACACCGGGTCAATCAGTTCATATATTCCCCCGACGTTCAAGATCGAAGAGTCGATTGAAGCCGTCATCCTTTATCGAATCAATCCGAACCACACCCCTGCCTATGAGGCAGTTGAAGTATTTCCGTTACAGCGGTCAGAGGAGGACACATGGCGATCCCGATTAAAATTTTTGACGTGACATCTAAATATGAACGAAATATGCTCGATCAGTTCAATCGTTTCCAAGAATACGTCGAGTCCGATATCGCCCGTATGCGCCGCCTGCATGAGTCCAATCGGTTGAATCCACCCGAGATCATGGAGTTTGAGAACCCGTGGTGGAAATTTTGGCGTCGAACGGAACGTATCGAGCTCGAACCGACCCCGCTCTCGGAAACGCAGTTCCAGGCGCTCCTCGCGAACCGTCGCCACATCCAGAAGTTGCAGTTCGCGTGTGAAGGGGCGACCGAAGCAGACATGCCGTTCTTGCCGTTCCTTCGTGAATACGGTTATCGCAAGATGGTGACCGAATGGAACGACCAACACTTCTTCATGTATCGTCCAGTTGTCGAATGGAACGGGGCAACTGTCGAATTGAGCCATCTTATCATCGGACCATCACATCTGTATTTGGTCGAATGGCTTGACGGGGATCGGAGCATCTATCACATCTCAAAGCAGAAGACATGGATTCATCAACCGCTCAAAGGGGAAAATAAACGTGTAGTCAATCCGCTCATTGCATTGACGCGCACTGAAGAAATCATTCGACAGTTTCTTCCGTCCTATGACGGGGTCATCCAAAAAGTCACGGTGGCCCCAGAAGGCTATTTCGATCACGTGCCCGAGACACGGTCGACTCAGTTCATTTCACGCTCTGATTATGAGTCGTGGCTGAAACAAGTGAACACGAGGGCACCGATCGTCAAAGCCCAACAAATTCGAGATGTGTCGAAACTACTAGATGCGACAGCCCAGATGCCGTTTCGACAATTTTTGGACCAGTAGGTTGGAGAGGATGGAACGCGTATGCATCACACACCAGAGCAGCAAACGACGTCACATGTGACGATTGAACGGGCATCTTTGCTCTCGTTCGAGACGATTCGACTGGAAGTCATCGCCGAATATGAATCCGTTCCGGTACAGATTGAACAGAACGGTCGACCGGTCGACTATGTGGTGCTCAATGAATGGACGACAGAGGCCGGTACGATTGAGCGAGATATCCGATTGGCGCGACCGGTCACGCTTGAAGCGGTCTATACTGTATTTCACCCCGGACATAAAACGATTGTCGTCGTGCCACGTGAAATCGTGCATACGGACGAGTTCGAACGCCGTTATGCCTATGACGGACCGCTCGGCCTCACTTTTTCCGAACACTCGATCGAGGCATACGTTTGGTCTCCCGTCGCGTTCTCGATTTGGCTCGTCATCCATGACTCGACGACACACCGTGAAATCGAGCGGTTTCGTATGTCTAAAGAGAGCCGTGGTGTCTGGCATGCCGACGTGCCTCGGTTTTATGAAGGTCACTATTATCGACTGTACGTCAAGACGCCGGTCGAAACGAACGAGGTCGTCGATCCTTACGCGAAAGCCGTCAGCCTGAATGGCGAATTTGGCGTATTGATCGATGTCGAGGCGCATGTCGCCGCCGATGTCACGCCGACGGAACGGCCGCCGCTTCGGAAAGCGACCGATGCGGTCATCTATGAACTGAACATCAGGGACTTCACGAGCCATCCGTCCTCGATGAGTCAGATGCGAGGTTTGTATGGTAGCATCGTCGAGACCGGAGTGAGAACGAGCGGCGAAAACAGTGCCGGCTTCGATTATTTGAAAGAACTCGGGGTCACCCATCTGCAACTGTTGCCTGTCCATGACTTCGGCAGCGTCGATGAGGCGACCCGGATCCCATACAATTGGGGATACGACCCGATTCATTGGTTCGGATTAGAAGGGAGTTACGCCTCAGACCCAGCCGAGCCGTTATCGAGAATTCTAGAATATGCTCATATGGTCGAGGAACTGCATCGTCACGGGATGCGGGTCGTCGTCGATGTCGTCATGAACCATGTCTTTATCCGTGAACAATCCTCGCTCGAAGCGCTCGTCCCTTACTACTATTTCCGTTATGAACATGACGGGACGGTCGCGAACGGGACTGGGGTTGGGAATGACACGGCCTCGGAACGGTACATGATGCGGCGGATGATTGTCGATTGTGTGACTTTCTTTGCCGAGGCGTATCACGTTGACGGCTTCCGGTTCGACTTGATGGGAATCCATGATGTCGAGACGATGAATCAAGTCCGGGCTTCGCTTGATAAGATTGATCGTTCAATCTTGATTTACGGGGAAGGATGGGATTTGGCGACACCGCTCAGCCCATCGTTGAAAGCCTCGTCCCATAACGCCGCCTTTATGCCTCGAATCGGGCACTTCAATGACATGATGCGGGACGCGTTAAAGGGGTCGACGTTCAATGACCGCGAACGCGGTTTCGTCTCTGGTAACGAATGGCGGGAATGGGAGCTTCGCGAGTGCATCACGGGAGCGGTTCAAATCCCGAACGTCACCGTCGGACGATTCCCGAGCCCGCAATATACAATCAATTACGTCGAGGCGCATGACAATTACACGACCTACGATAAATTGCTCTTATCGTGTGAGGATATGGACGAGGTGGTGCGATTACGGATGCAACGATTCGCCACGGCCATCGTCATCACGTCGCAAGGCGTCCCGTTCCTCCATGCAGGCCAGGAGTTTGGTCGGACGAAACAAGGGGTCGAAAATAGTTACAACGCACCGGACCGAATCAATCACTTCGATTGGGATTTGCGGGACGAGCGTCAGAGTGAAGTCGAATTTGTGAAGACGCTGTTGAAATTGCGACGCCGTCATACGTGTTTCCGTTACGATAGTCGGCAGAAAGTCGTGGAGCAATTCAAGTTCCTTCCGTCGCCTCCAGGCGTGATTGCCTATGAGTTAACGGCGAGCCATTCCTACGATGCGTGGCAACGCGTCCGTGTCTATTTGAACGGAACGTTCGGTGACGTGACGTTTCATGCCGACGGAGACTGGAACGTTTATGTGCAAGGGGAAACGGCGAGCCTCGTCCCGATTGCACGAAATCCGCGTGAGATTCAAGTCGAGTCGTTGTCAATGACGATTATCGCGTGTTAATATGGTGATTATATCTTTGTAATTCTTAATGAGATTTGAGCGTGATGAATATGTATTCAGATATAATCGGTGCGCTCGGTGAAGAGTGGACGGTGGCTTCCGCAGGCGGGATTACAGGCGAAGCGTACGTAGCGACGACGCGCCAACAAAAAATCTTTGTCAAACGGAACTCGTCCCCGTTTTTAGCCATTCTTTCCGCCGAAGGCATCGTCCCCAAATTGCTGTGGACGAAGCGGATGTTCAACGGCGACGTCCTCAGTGCCCAACAGTTCATCGAAGGTCGTGAGCTATCGCCAACCGATATGAAACGGTCTGATGTGGCGGCACAGCTTGGGAAGATTCATCATTCGAAAGAGCTATTATTCATGCTGCAGCAATTGAATCATACACCGGTCACGTCGACGCTATTGCTTCGGCAATGTGCCGCCTATGAGCAAGACGAGGCGGATGTGACGATTGATGAAGCGGTCCGTTGGCTCACTATGCATCAACCGATTGATGACGAACGTGAACTTGTCGTCTGCCATTCGGACCTTAACCATAATAACTGGATCGAGGACGAGACGGGTCTATTGTATTTGACCGACTGGGATGACGCCATCATCGCCGACCGTGCCTTTGACTTGGCGATGGTCGTTTACAGTTATGTCGATGAGGCGGAGTGGGAGACGTGGTTTAGCCATTACGGCATCCGTTACACGTCAGAGCTCCATTACCGGATGCACTGGTATGCGATTGCCCAGACGGTTCTCACGTTGTATGGGGAACAGAACGGTATCGCCCGGGCAGAAGGATTGACCGTGCTCCGTGAACTGCTCGATGAGGCAGATGAACGGACACAATGAAAAAAGGGATGGATCACGAGTGTGAGCCATCCCTTTCCATATGCATTAGACATCATCAGGTTTCATGAAATACGCCCAAACGAACGTAGCGATGACGGCGCCGAAAAACGTCAGCGGGGCCGCATAAAAGATTAAAAATTGATCCAACGTGCTCATCGATATAACCTCCTTGTGAAGGATGATTCATGTTCATTAAACAATGATTTCGTGTATAATCGCAAGGGGACTGCTCGCACGAAGCGGCTAGTCAGCATAAACTTGAACATTTCTTGAACGAAAGGTTGGAAAAACATGCGTTTACGTCACAAACCTTGGGCCAAAGAATATATGGAAGCTCAAGAACACGTCTTTATCACTCATCCCGAAACGTTAAAAGGGAACTGGAAAGCAGAATTTAAGAACGACAATCCGCTCTTCATCGAGGTCGGTTCGGGGAAAGGTCAATTCATTTTAGGGATGGCCCGACAGTTCCCGGACGTCAACTTTATCGCCATCGAGTTATTCGAGAGCGTCGCCGTATCGATCGTGCAAAAACTCGTCGAGACACCGATGCCAAACGTCCGCGTGTTGACTGTTGATGCCAAGCAACTCGTCGACTACTTCGAAGCCGGTGAAGTCGATCGCGTCTATTTGAATTTCTCCGATCCATGGCCGAAGACACGCCATGCGAAACGTCGTTTGACGTATAAAACGTTCCTCGCCACGTACGAGGCTGTGTTGCCACGCGGAGGCGAGATTCATTTCAAGACGGATAACCGGGGGTTATTCGAATATTCGCTCGAAAGCATGAGCCAATACGGCATGTACTTCACAGATATTTCACTTGATCTACATGTGAACGAGCCGGCGGATAACGTGCGCACCGAGTACGAAGAGCGCTTCAGCGCCATGGGACAACCGATTTACCGGATGGAGGCAGCTTTCCGTCCGAAAATTTGACACGCTTTTTTCTTATTTTAATAGCATTTTCTTCACACTTTTTTCTTTCTTCTTGGTACAATAGGAATGACGCTAAACTGGAATTAGAGAAGGGGGAACATGGGGATGTTGAAAAAAGCATGGGCAAGCCTGCTTGCACTAATCTTCATTCTAACAATCGCACCACTTAATACCTCGGCAAACGAGGCGTTCTTGGACGCCCTTGAAGAGGATCTGAAAGCCACGCATTATGACTACAAAGAAGGAACGGCTGAAATCGTAAAAGAAGAGACGCTCCGTCATTCGAATGGCAATGAAGTCATTGCGGCGGTCGTTGAAATTGATACGGTCCGTGACGGCATCTTCATCACACGTAAGACCGAGTTCCATTACTATGATGCGACGGACAACAAAATCCTCGCAACAGCTGACCTCGCAGAAGTCGAAGGCGCGACTGAATTTGCGGATGCGAACATCGACATGCTCGGACAACAAATTGTCTATTGGTTGCCTGTGTTGATTTTGCTACTCTTAATCGCGATCCCGGTAGTCATCTTGTTCGTGGTTGTTCCACGTTTCTACTCGACGACCGAGTTCATGAACCCGATTTATGAGAAAAACGATAACCCACGTTAAAAAAAGAGCCGCGAGGCTCTTTTTTTATGCCATTTTCAATTGTTCGACGATTTGAGCGACATCCATGCCGTTACCGGATGAGACGGAAGCGACGAAGGCACTCTCGACGATCGGACCGTCATAGAACTGAATCGTTTTATCGCCTTCATACATATCGACAGCGAGTTCTGCGTTCATTGTGGCCGAACCGATATCGGATAAGATGAGCGCTTCTTTGTCGACGGCCTCGATTGCCTCGAGGATACGGGTCACATCTGTCCCGATGCTGCCGTCCTCAAGCCCGCTCGCTAAATGGATCGGAACGGCGGGGGCCATCTCTTTCATCAAGTCTTGAATCCCTTCAGCGATTTTAGCGCTATGGGATACGATGATGAGCTCTACGATGTCACTCAACCTCCTTCATAATCGCTTTCAACACGATGGAACTCGAGAGTGCGCCAGGGTCGACCGTGCCGCGTGAGTTTTCACCGAAATAAGATGCCCGTCCTTTCGTGGCGATCATATCTTCGGTCTCGCCGACGAGGCGGTCGAGTTTGGCATCAAAATCGTCAGCCTCGCTCAAGTCAGACAAGAACGGTTCCCACACATCGACCATTGTCTTCTGGCCAACTTCTGACTTCCCGCGCGCCTTGATCGCTGTCGACGCCTCAAGAAGCGCTTCTTTAACGAGCGTGAAATCGGCCTCAGTCGCGTCACCAAACTTAGGTGCAGCCTTGACGAATGCCGACCCGTATAGTGGACCGGCTGCGCCGCCGACTTTCGACATGAGCGTCATCCCGACTTTCTTGCTCAAGTCGCCAAGGCTGGCATAGTCGTCATCGAGTACGGCGACGACCGCTTCAAAGCCGCGCGACATATTGATACCGTGGTCTCCGTCACCGATGGCGCGGTCGAGGTCGGTCAGTGTATCCTTGTTCGCCTCAATCTCGGATTGGGCGTGTCGTAATGCTTGCTTGAACCCATCAATCGTCAACATTGCATAAACACCTCATTCATTGGATTAGAGTTTGAAACCTAGTGCCGCCGACGGTGCATCGAGATAACCCGTCATTTCTTCGTCGAGCGGCAAGAGCGTGATTGAGAACCCGTGCATCTCGAGGGATGTCATATAGTTGCCGACGTATTTCCGTTTCAACGTGTAGCCGGCATCTTCTAATTTTTTCGCGACAAAGTGATACGTCACGTACAATTCAGACAAGGGCGTACCGCCCATACCGTTGACCATAACGGCAACTTCGCCAGGACTCACTTCTTTTTTCAAGTGGTCGAGCAGGTCATCCACGATGGCATCGACGTTCGTCGTCGACTTCCGTTCGACGCCGCGCTCCCCGTGAATCCCGATGCCGATTTCCATCTCTTCTTCATTCAAATCAAAACCTGGCTTGCCGCTCACCGGCATGTAACAAGGTTCGACAGCCATACCCATCGAGCGAACGTTTGCCGCGACCTTCTCCGCAAGCGCTTTCACTTCGGCGAGTGATTTCCCGCTCGCTGCGGCCGCACCGGCGATTTTATGCACAAACACGGTACCGGCAACACCGCGGCGGTCTTCCTTGTTCGAGATGGCGACATCGTCTGCGACGACGACGTGGTCGACTTTAATTCCTTCGGCGTCCGCAAGTTCGGCGGCGAGCTCGAAGTTCATGACGTCACCGGCATAGTTTTTGACGACGAGTAATACCCCGTTTCCTCCATCGGCCGCCTTGATGCCTTCGAGCACCATGTCCGGGGTCGGGGACGTGAACACTTCACCGCATACAGCGGCATCGAGCATCCCGTCACCTACATAACCAGCGTGGGCCGGTTCATGACCGCTGCCTCCACCCGAGACGAGTCCGACTTTTCCGGACTTGGCCCCGTCAGCACGACAGATGACGTTGAAACCTTCCACACGACCGTACAGTTCAGGATGGGCATGGACCATTCCTTCGACCATTTGTGACACGAGCTCGGTTGCTTCACCGATCAGTTTCTTCACGTGGGATCACTCCTTTTTGAGTTTGAAAAGTACCATATTCAATTTTCCACTCTTTCGCCCAGATTAAACAAAAAAAGTCGGCGAATGTCATCGCCGACCCCACATCATGCATATTCAAGTAAAGCGCCAGTCTCTGAATCGACTGTAAATTGGTACGTCTTCTCTTCGTCGTTCTCGAGAACCGAGATGCCGCCTTTAAAGACGTCATACTCACGTCCGTCATACGTGTAAATCTCAGGTGATGCCGAGATCCATGCGCCTTGAACGTGACCTTTGGCTGAGAATGCCCGTTTCGTGTACTCGAGCGCGTCCTCGGCCGATAAGCTTCGTTCATCTAACACTTTTTTCGTCATAAGTGCGGCCGCGATGGCAACCCCGATCCCAATTAACCAATACCTTTTCTTCATATGACTACCTCCCCTTGAACTATGGCTATCATGTACATCGTACCAAAACCTGTACCCCATTGGAACGAAAACCATTCGCATCTGCCGAAAAGTTCTGTATATAATGAAACAAGAACGGTTGAAGGGATGGATGGAAATGGAACAAAAAACGAGAGACTTATTCAAGACGTTGACAGAACTTCCGGGCGCACCTGGATTCGAATCAGAGGTTCGTCAGTTTGTTCGTGACCGAATCACACCGCATGTCGATGAAGTCATGACGGACGGTATCGGCTCAATCTTTGGGAAACGGGTCGGGGACGAGGCGGGACCACGCATCATGGTCGCTGGACATATGGACGAAGTCGCGTTCATGGTCACCCGGATCACAGAAAACGGGATGCTATACATACAGCCGCTCGGTGGATGGTGGAGCCAAGTGCTCATGGCGCAACGGTTTGATATCGTGACGAACGATGGATTGATTCCGGGCGTCGTCGCATCGACACCTCCGCACCTGCTCGGACCGGACGCAATGAGTAAACCGATGGACATGAAACAGATGTTTATCGACATTGGCGCCGATACGAAAGAAGAAGCCGAGTCATGGGGTGTCCGTCCGGGTCTTCCGGCTGTGCCGACAAGCGACTTCACGCCGCTCAAACATCCGAAAAAGATTATGGCCAAAGCATGGGATAACCGTTATGGGGTTGGTCTGGCGGTCGAGTTGCTCGAAGAGACGACAAAAGCCGATCATCCGAACATCTTGTTCTCGGGTGCGACTGTCCAAGAAGAAGTCGGACTCCGTGGAGCGCAAACGGCAGCCGAAATGATTCGTCCGGACGTCGCGCTCGTTCTCGATGCGTCACCGGCTAACGATGCGTCTGGCAATAAGACGGAGTTCGGCCAACTCGGGGAAGGGGCGCTCATCCGAATCCTTGACCGGGTCATGGTCATGTCTCCAGAGATGCGTGACTTCTTACTCGACACGGCGTCTGATGAAAACATCAAAACGCAGTACTTCGTCTCGCCAGGTGGAACGGACGCAGGCCGCATCCATATGAGCGGGGAAGGGGTCCCGACGGCCGTGATCGGTGTCGCAGCGCGTTACATCCATACACACGCCTCGATTCTGCATACGGACGACTATGATGCGGCGAAAGCGCTACTCAAGGCGCTCGTCAAACGACTCGATCGTTCGACGATGGAGACGCTTCGAGCTTCACGCTAAAGGTAGGGAGAACGTCACTCGTGTAGTGGCGTTTTTTATATTGAAATTTCCCGAGAAACGCTTATACTGATAAAAGTGTGAAGACAGAAACTTTACGACTGACAAGACAGGAAAGAGGGATTTCCATGTTTAAGAAAAAAGGGATCACGCTCAGTCCGTCGCTTTATTTTGTGACGGCACTCAGTTATATGGCACTCGGCTTATTCAGTACGCTCATCATCGGCTTGATCATGAAGACGGCGGGTGGGCAATTGCTCGAAACGAGTCTGTCCGGTTTCGGGTCGACGCTCATCGAGATTGGTGATGTGGCCATCAGCTTGACCGGTCCGGCCATCGGGGTTGCAATCGCCTATGCGCTTCAAGCACCGCCGCTCATCTTGTTCTCGGCGCTCGTCGTCGGGGCGTTCGGTTACGAGTTCGGGCCAGCCGGCAGTTATGTGGCGACGTTGCTCGCTGTCGAGGTATCCAAACTCGTCTCGAAATCGACGAAACTTGATATTTTGGTCACACCGTTCACGACCATTGGCGTCGGTTATTTGGCTGCAACGTATATCGGTAAGTATGTCGGCTTGTTCATGACACAGCTCGGGACGTGGATCGAGTGGGGCACGGAACAACAGCCTTTGTTCATGGGCGTCGTCGTCGCGACACTGATGGGACTCGCGCTCACGGCACCGATCTCGAGTGCGGCCATCGCGCTCATGCTCGGCTTGAGTGGCATCGCGGCAGGCGCGGCGACGGTTGGCTGCGCCGCCCAGATGGTTGGCTTTGCAATCACGAGTTATCGGGACAATGGCATCGGCGGTGCAATCGCCCAAGGGATTGGTACTTCGATGCTTCAAGTCGGCAATATCGTGAAGAATCCTTGGATCTTGTTGCCGCCGACGATAGCGGGGGCGGTGCTCGCCCCGATCGCGATTCTGTTGTTCGAGCTCGAGAGCGTCGCGGCTGGTGCCGGGATGGGGACAAGCGGACTCGTCGGTCCGATTGTCATGCTCGAGACGATGGGCTTCAGTTGGCACATGTTCATCGTCGTCTTCGGCTTTTTGATTGTCGGTCCGGCAGTGCTCAGTTATGCGGTCTATCAAGTGTTGGTCCGGATCAATCGGATTCGGCCGAACGATATGAAAATCGAATATTGAGCGACACGAAAGAGAGCGTCCCGGCGAATAAGCGGGACGCTCTCTTTCGTTCACCAACCGAAAAGAGTTCGGACGGTCTCGACGGTTTCCCGCGGGACGCGGAAGCTCGCCAAGAATAAGACGAGCAAGACGACATAGACGGGGAGTAAAAACCGTTTTCGAATGATGGGCAGCCTGCGCACAAGACGTTTGCCGACCCGTTCGAGTATGTAAATCACGGCGAACCCGACGACGAGCCATACTAAAATCTCGCCTCGCGTCTTGTCCGTATCGATGAACAAGTAGCCGTAGCGCAGAATCGCCAGCATGCCGATGACGCCGACGAGTTGCTCGAGCGGATGTTTCATTTCTGGATTCAACTGTTCACGTGTCCATTTTGTCATGACTTCACCTTTTTCACGTAGTCTTCGCTCCCGATGATCATAAAACATGAAAGCGGAATGTGACAACGGACTTATGCTATCATGAATGGGGAAAAAAGAACAGGAGTGGTGAACATGAAACAATTGACAACGAGGAACGAGTATACAGAAGCAAAACAAGGGAAGAGCATCTTGATGTTTTCAGCGACGTGGTGCGGTGATTGCCGTTTCCTCGATCCGTTCATGCCAGACATCGAAGCGAAGTTCGAGGATTGGACGTTTTACTACGTCGATCGTGACGACTGGATGGAGCTCGCACAAGAGCTCGACATTTTTGGGATTCCGAGCTTTGTCGCCTTCAACGGCGGACAAGAAGTCGACCGCTATGTCGGACGCGAACGGAAGACTCCTGAGCAAGTCGAAGCCTTCCTTCATGGGTTAGGGTGAGCTAGATGGAACGGAATGAATTACGTCGCCATCTCGAACGCCGGTTTACGGAAGGGTACCGGACCTCGTATGACCGTGAGAACGAGGTGTTGCGCATCGAGCGGTCCACGGACCGGTTCGGCGTCAACATCCGTCTCGCCCCGCTCGTAGCGAAAGCGAAAGTTCGGGGAGAGGTCGCCATTGAAGAGGTCGTCGACTACATCGAGACAGCGCTCTCGGCCGACGATGCGGTCACACTCGCTGGCAATGAAGTCAACATTTATCCCGTCATCCGTTCGGCCTCGTTCTCGACGGAGACGAAGCGTGGGGAAGCACTCGCGATGACGCCACATACAGCTGAGACGGCTGTCTTTTATGCACTCGATTTGGGCAACGGCTATCGCTTGATCGAAGAGCGGCATTTGGACGGGATGCCTTTGACGCGTCTTGACGAATTGGCACGGGACAACGTCAAGAAGTTGCCGACCGATTTAAAAGAAGATACCGTGGCCGGGAATACGTTCTATTTTCTGGCTGCTCGGGACGGGTATGAAGCGTCACGGATTTTAAATGATGAGTTTTTGCGGGTCATGGAGCGCCGTATCGAAGGCGATATGCTCGTCGGGGTACCGCACCAGGACGTGATGATCATCGCGGACATCCGCAACGATCAAGGTTATGATGCGATGCAACAGCTCATGTTCGACTTTTTCACGAATGGGCGGATTCCGGTGACGGCTCTTTCTTTCCATTATGAGGACGGCGTTCTCGAACCAATTTTCATTGTCGGAAAAAAGAACCCACCAACGGACGCATAATCTGCTAAACTAGTTGTGTCTAGTTTGAAAGAAGGGGCGTTTTTACGTATGCAAATCAATGCTTTTTATAACCGTGAAGGAATCGGCGATGTCCTCATGGTCTTGTTAAGAGAAGGCGATCGCCACCACCAAGTCGTTGAACGGAAAGATGATGTCGCCATCGTCAAATCGACGACGGGAAAAGTCAATGGCTATAACATCTTCAATGCCAGTAATTATTTTGACGTCAGCGACTGGCACGGGCCGGTCGAGTTGACGGCCGAGTTGATTGAGACGCTCGGCGTCATCTTGCGTAAACAAAATATCGAAGCCGAGCTTTCGGGCGTGGACTTCACCCCGAAATTTGTCGTTGGCTACGTCAAAGAAGCTGAGAAGCACCCGGATGCGGACAAATTGTCGATCTGTCAAGTTGAGACCGATCAAGGTGATGTCCAGATTGTCTGCGGCGCACCGAACGTCGCGGCCGGCCAAAAAGTCGTCGTCGCGAAACCGGGAGCGGTCATGCCGTCTGGTTTAATCATTCGTCCATCGAAGTTACGAGGTGAAAGTTCACATGGGATGATTTGTTCAGCGCGAGAATTGAACTTACCTGATGCACCGCAAGAAAAAGGGATTCTCGTATTGGATGACGAATATGAAGTAGGGAAAGCATTTGAAATCGGTCGCTAAATTCGACCGATTTTTTGCTAAATAGGATTGAGTGAAAAAGCGAGGAATCAAGTATGGATGCATATGAACGTTCATTAAAACAACAAGCAGACCGAATTCGACGCGAACTATCCCAGGAAGGGAAGAAAGGTGCGCCTGCACCGAAGCCCGGGCCGAAGGATGAATTTGTACCGTCGGATGTGCCATCTCCGATTTATGGATACGCCCGACCGAAACCGAAAATCATTCTGCCGACTGAACATTCTCCGGAGACGCGTGACGATTCAGCGATCCGCCAAGCAAAGCGAGTGGCCGTCCCGGTAGAGGAAGTGTCAGAAGCGGTGCCGCCAATCGAAGAGCCTGAGCCTAAGACCGAACCGGTAATTGATTCCGTAGATGAACCGGTGGTGGAGTCAGTAGACGAATCCGTGATGGAATCAGTGGATGAAGCTGTAGTTGATTCAGTAGACAAATCCGTGCGAATCGTCGATGATGCGCCGACGTCACAGCCTGACCTCGATGTCACAGCGGACGAATCGCCATCAGCGGAGACGCTTGAGGAAATGGTGTCCGAGCACGCGGATACGCCAAGCGAAGAGACGATTATTTCCACGGAAACGATCGAGGAAAGCCCGCTCCTCTCTGAAGACGAGACAGCTGAACAAGATACTAAACCGCTCCTCGGGGAAGTCTCGATTGTAGAGAGCGGGTTCGCCTCTGTGTTCATGGGTTCGACCGATTTGAAATCATCGAAGATTGCCGTCCGGGAAGAAAAGCAAGACGTGACCGAAGAGGACGTTTCGCTCGATGCGCCGGTTGAGACGGTGGCCCCGGTTGTCGAAGATGTTGCGAAAACATTACAGACTGATGAACCGATTGAAGTGTCTGACGAAGAAGAGTTGACGCCTGCGATGAGCGTCTCGTATAAAGCGGAAGGCCCTCCGCTCAATGTCATGATGACACCGCAAGACCGGATGGCGATGTATAAGAGTCGTCGTTTGGCGAAAAAAAACAATAATCTGTAATAGCATGACTCCTGGAGTTTTGCTATAATGACAAAGGTTTGTCGCATTTTTTCAACAGACCGCAATGAATTAGGGGGGCTATTTACAGATGAACCGTTATCACTTCGTCGGAATTAAAGGAACGGGCATGAGTCCTTTAGCTCAAATTTTAAATGACATGAACAATGAGGTCCGAGGTTCGGACGTTGACAAAGCATTTTTTACTGAAGAAGCATTGAATCGCAAAGGAATTGAAATCCTTCCGTTTGATCCTGAAAATATTACCGAAGGGCAAATCGTCGTACAGGGCAACGCCTTCGCTGACGATCACCCTGAAGTCGTTCGAGCGCGCGAGCTCGGATTGACGATATACAAATACTATGAGTTTCTCGGCGAATTGGCCGACCACTACACGAGTGTCGCCATTACGGGATCTCATGGTAAGACATCGACGACAGGTCTGTTGGCTCACGTCATGCGCGGCATCGAGCCGACGTCGTTCTTGATTGGCGATGGCACAGGAGAAGGGGTCGAAGACTCGAAGAATTTTGTCTTCGAAGCATGTGAGTACAAGCGTCACTTCTTATACTATCGTCCAGACTACGCTATCATGACGAACATCGACTTCGATCACTCGGATTATTTCTCGGGTCTCGATGACGTCATCGATGCGTTCCAAGAAATGGCGAAGCAAGTGAAAAAAGGCATCATCGCTTGTGGCGATGATGAGAACCTGCAACACATTCAAGCAAACGTGCCAATCGTCTATTACGGTTTCGGTGCCCATAACGACTTCCGTGCCGAGAACGTGAACTCGACGGACAACGGAACAACGTTTGACGTTTACTTGCGTGACGACTTCTATGGGACGTTCCGCATTCCGGGATATGGCAACCACAGCGTCTTGAATGCCCTTGCCGTCATCGCGACGTGTGACTATGAGAACTTACCGAAAGAATTGGTTAAAGACCGCCTCGAGACGTTTAACGGCGTGAAACGTCGTTTCAGCGAATCGACGCTCGGAAACCAAGTGTTAGTGGATGATTATGCCCACCATCCACGGGAAATCAGCGCGACAGTCGAAGCGGCACGTAAAAAATACGCCGGCCGTGAAGTTGTAGCCATCTTCCAACCACACACGTATACACGCCTGAAGTCATTCATGGATGATTTTGCTGCGGCATTAGCCGAAGCGGACGTGGTGTACTTGTGTGACATCTTCGGTTCGGCTCGCGAACAAGAAGGTACTGTCACGATCGAAGACTTGCAATCGCGTATCGAAGGCGCGAACGTCTTGAAGCGGGGCGGGGTCAGTGTCTTAAGTCAACATAAAGACGCGGTTCTCCTGTTCATGGGAGCCGGAGACATTCAAACGTACCAACGTGAATACGAGAATCACGTCCAACTCGAAGCGTGAATCGAGAGCGAATGGCTGATGCCGTTCGCTTTTTTTGTGTTTAACATCAAGTCAAGACGGTAATAGTATTAGCGACTGAATTTGGAAAAGGAGATGTTAAGGATGGCAAGCCAAGGCGCATTGAGTACATTGAACAAAGAGGTGGCCAACTATGGCCTCTTATTCGTCAAACTGCATAACTACCACTGGTACATTAGCGGACCTCACTTCTTCACGTACCATGAAAAGTTGGAGGAACTGTATAACCTCGTCGCTGAACTGTACGATGACGTGGCGGAGCGGCTCTTGATGAATGACGGCGAACCGTATGCGACGATGAAAGAATATCTCGAACATTCGACGTTGCAAGAAGGGGATCGCCATGCGGATACCGATCAAATGATCAAGGACGTGATCAGTGACTTCAAACAGATCCGTCAAGAGATGCAAGACGCGATGGAAAACTTCGAAGACGGGGACGAAGCAATCGAAGACACGTTCGTCTCTCATATCGAGCGACTCGAGAAAGAGATTTGGATGATGTCGGCAGCGCTCGGCAAAAAGACGAAGCTGTAATGAAAACAAGCGTGCCGCAATCGGCACGCCTGTTTTTTATTTTAGATTTTCTGGATTGAGAGGCAAGAGCGAGTCGACGACAAAGCGTCCGTCCTTGCGAATCAATACGTCATCGAACCAAATCTCGCCGCCGCCATAATCAGGACGTTGGATGTTGACGAGATCCCAGTGGATTGAAGAGTTGTTCCCGTTATAGGCGTCGTCATACGCCTGGCCTGGTGTGAAGTGGAAGCTGCCGTCGATTTTCTCGTCGAACAAGATATCTTTCATCGGGTGTTGGATGTACGGGTTGACGCCGATGGCGAATTCGCCGACGTAGCGTGCGCCTTCATCCGTATTGAACACGTCATTGATTCGGTCGGTGTCGTTCGCGGTCGCGTTGACAATTTTTCCGTCTTGGAACGTCAACGACACGTTCTCGAAGGTGAAGCCATGATATGGAGATGGCGTGTTATACGTGATGACGCCATTGATCGAGTCTTTGACCGGCGCTGTGAACACTTCACCGTCCGGGATGTTCATCTGACCCGAACACTTGATGGCCGGGATATCTTTGATCGAGAAGCTGAGGTCCGTTCCTGGCCCTTTGATCATGACACGGTCGGTCTCGTTCATGAGCGTGACGAGGGCGTCCATAGCCCGGTCCATCTTGCGGTAATCGAGCGTACAGACGTTGAAATAGAAGTCCTCAAATGCCTCGGTCGATTTGCCGGCGAGTTGCGCCATCGATGGGGACGGATAACGCAGCACGACCCATCTCGTTCCTTTGACGCGGTCCTCGGTATGCATTTTACCGATGGTGGCCCCGACGAGTTTTTGTTGCTCGGCCGGAACGTCTGATAACTCGTTAATGTTGTCACCGGCCCGAAGTCCGATATAGGCGTCCATGGCCTGCATTTGTTTGCGCTCGATGTCGGCCATGAGCTCAAGTTGCTCTCGGCTTGCTCCGCTGTAGAGCTTACGCAAAATACGGCTCTCTTTCAACAAGACGAACGGATGCCCCCCGGCTTCGTACGCCTTCTCGACAAGCGCTTCGACGAGCGACTCCTCGACACCAAAATTTTCGATTAGAACGCGTTCCCCTGGCTTCAATTCGACCGAATAATTGATCAATCCGTCGGCGAGTTGCGTGATTCTTGGATCTCTCATACGTCCACCCCTTTAACTTTTTTAAATTTATTTCTATTTTAGTGTAATCGAAAACATAAAAACGGGTAAAGGAATAATCAGACCGGATGGCGAAAACGGTTGTGACAAATCTTTTCAGTCATAATGGTGCTATAATGAAAACACCACATTATCGAACAGGAGGAATGGATGCATGGAAATCACATTAGGAGGCATTGCAGGGCTCATCGCGGCACTCGCATTTGTCGTACTCGTATTTTTCTTGGCACGTGTCTTGTCGAACGTCAATCGGACACTCGGCAGCGTCGCCAACACGACTGAAAACTTAGAACGTCAATTAGACGGAATCACAATGGAAGTGACGGCGCTCTTACATAAGACGAACCGTCTTGTAGATAACGTCGAAGAGAAAACAGAATTGCTCGCACCAGTGGCTCACGCGCTTGATGAGCTCGGCACGTCGCTCAACGAAGTGACGGAGTCGGTACGGACGGTTTCTTCTTCTGTTCACGTGGCAGCAGACGAAAATAAAGAACAGATCGCCCAAGCGGTACGATGGGGATCTGTCGCTGTAGAATTATTTAAGAAAAATAAAACAGAGACCTCTTCTGACGAACGACCATCACGTCGTCGCGGACGTCGAGACCGGAAACAAGAACAAGAACCGACAACGGTCTCACCAGGGGTGATTGCGACAGACGACACAATCAAATCATAACCATCACAAGGAGGAAGTAACGATGACATACGACAAGAACAAAACATATAACAACGAACAACAACCGAGCGGTGGATTTTTGGCAGGTGTCGTTCTTGGCGGCGTAATCGGCGCGGCCGTGGCACTCCTCACATCACCGAAGAGTGGTCGTGAAGTGCGTACGTATTTAGACGAGAAGACGGCGACGTCGCGTGAGCGATTGACGGTCAAATCGAAAGAAGTACGTGAGAAAGCAGAGCCGGTCGTTGGTGAATGGATCAAAGTGGCGAGCGATAAAGCAGCGCCTGTCTTGAACCTCGTCAAAGACAAGGCCCGTGAAGCAGCCGAATTGAAGCAACAAGTCGACGAAGACGAGTTGTCAATCGAAGAAGCAATGGAGAAAGCCGATCAACTCGTAGCCGAGGCAGAAGCTGAAGTGAAAGAACAGCTCGACCGCGCTTCAGAAGATCAGTCGAGCGAAACAAAAAAATCGAACGACTCAAACGATTCATCGAAAGCAGACGCTAAAACGGATGCCTCATCTGATAAACCGAAGTCATCAGAAAGCAAGCCGAACGCGAACAAAGCAAACACAAACAAATCGGCAGCGAACAAACAAGAAGCATCAAGCAGCCGTGATCAGTCAGAAGACTATGAATCGGATTTCGAAGCCCCTGTAAAAGACTTGCTCGACGATGAGTCGAAACAAGAATTAAAGGACTTGAAAAACGATCTTAAAAACGGCAACAAGTAATGCATCGAGCGTCCGGACCATCCGGACGCTTTTTTTGTTGATTTTGTGTCGCTAGCCCATTTCCCTATGACAAAGCGGTTAAAGTTCGATATAATTAGGTTTCTGGAAAGAACGGCTTAGAAATGAGAGGGTATTTATGAGTCCACAAGATCAATTGAATCGTTTACGTCGCGAGATGGATGAGTTGAATCGTGAGATGCTCGACTTGCTCAGCCGCCGCGGCACGCTCGCTGTCGAAATCGGTAAAGTGAAACGTCTGCAAGGCGTCGAACGGTACGACCCGGTCCGCGAACGAGAAATGTTAGACTTTATTGCGGCATCGAATCCTGGTCCTTTCGAGACGGCTCGCTTGCAGCACTTGTTCAAAGAAATGTTCAAAGCCTCGGCCGAGCTTCAAGGAGAAGACCGGGATAAGACGTTGCTCGTCTCGCGAAAGTGTCAAGCCGAAGATACGATTGTCACGCTCGACGATGTCACGATTGGTAACGGACGTCCGCAATTGATTGCGGGACCGTGTGCGGTTGAATCATTCGAACAAGTGAATGCTGTCGCTGAAAAGTTAGCGTTGTCTGGTGTCAAAATCTTGCGCGGCGGGGCGTATAAGCCTCGAACCTCCCCATATGATTTCCAAGGACTTGGGTTTGATGGATTGCAGCTGTTGAAACAAGCAGCGGATCGCCACGACTTGCGGGTCATCTCGGAAATCATGACACCAGGTGCGGTCGAGTCGGCACTCCCTTATGTAGACATCATCCAAGTCGGCGCGCGTAACATGCAAAACTTCGATTTGTTGAAAGAAGTCGGGAAGACCTCGAAACCGGTCTTGTTGAAACGCGGTCTCGCGGCGACAATCGAGGAGTTCATCTATGCGGCGGAGTACATCATGGCGAGCGGGAATAGCCAAGTCATCTTGTGCGAACGCGGGATTCGGACGTATGAGCGGGCGACACGCAACACGCTCGATATTACGGCGGTACCGATTTTGAAGCAAGAGACGCATTTACCGGTCATGGTCGATGTCACCCATTCGACGGGACGACGTGATTTGTTACTGCCGGCGGCCAAGGCGGCGCTTGCGGTCGGAGCCGATGGCGTCATGGTCGAAGTGCACCCGAATCCGGCGATTGCCTTGTCGGATGCCCAGCAACAACTCGATTTCGACCAATTCGATCAATTCGTGGACGGGCTTACGGCCCAGTTCCCTCAACTTGATTTGGTGAAAAAGTAAGCTTTCCAATTGGAAACGTTTTATATAGCGTGAAGACAGGGTAAAATGATGACAGATACCTGTCTTCCTTTTTTGACACGTTTTTTGAAAATCGTTTGAAAATCATTGCTTGTAGGAGGAGTTTTAATGAATAGTAATAATGTAACCATCTATGATGTCGCACGAGAAGCCGGGGTGTCGATGGCAACCGTCTCACGCGTCGTCAACGGAAACCCGAACGTCAAACCGACGACCCGTAAGAAAGTTCAGGACGCCATCGACCGTCTTGGTTATCGTCCGAACGCCGTCGCCCGCGGACTCGCCAGCAAGAAGACGACGACGGTCGGCGTCATCGTCCCTGATATCTCGAACATCTTTTTCGCAGACCTCGCGCGTGGGATTGAAGACGTGGCGACGATGTACAAGTACAACATCATTCTCGGAAACTCGGACTCGAACCGTGACAAAGAGATCCATTTGTTGAACACGTTGCTCGGCAAACAAGTCGACGGCATCATCTTCATGGGTGGACGTCTGCATGAAGATCTCGTCAACGAGTTCAAGAAGTCGCCGGTGCCAATCGTCCTTGCGGCGACGCTCAACCAAGGATATGACCTTCCGGCGGTCAACATCGATTACGAGCAGGCAGCGTACGATGCGACCGAAATGTTGATCGGCCACGGCCACAAACAAGTTGGCTTCATCACAGGACCACTCGAGCAACAAATCAATGGCGAGAAGAAATTCTCTGGTTACCGCCGTGCCCTTGACGACGCCGGACTCCCGTTCCGTGAGAGTGACGTCGTCCTCGGGAATTACACGTACGCATCAGGCCTTGAGGCGATGCAGAAGATGCTCGAACGTGACGATTGCCCGAAAGCGATTTTCGCCGGTACGGATGAGATGGCACTCGGTGTCATTCACGCGATTCAAGACGCCGGTTTTTCGGTCCCGAACGATTTTGAAGTCGTCGGCCATGATAACACGCGTCTCGCGACGATGATTCGTCCGAAATTGACGACGGTCGTCCAACCGATGTATGACATCGGTGCCGTTGCCATGCGTCTCTTGACGAAAATCTTGAACGCTGAAGAAATCGAAGAGAAAAACGTCGTCTTGCCGCACCGCATCGAACGTCGCGATTCGGTACGTCAAGACTGAATAAAAATCCCCTCGCCTGCGGAGTGACTCCGCAGGCGAGGGGATTTTTTTAGACATATAATGATTTGCGATCGTTCGAGATGAACGGCCAAAAGGCGCGTTTCGACACTTCCCAATTCTTCTCCTCGATTTGTTGCTTTCGTGGAATGTGTTGGAACGTGTACGTATGGTCATCCCACCGCGTCGGCAACGTTTGATCGGCTTTGGCCTGCCATTGTTCAATCCATTCGACCGGGATGTCACCACGATACGGTGCCTCACGCGTCAGACCGGCCCATACTTGGGACCAGGCGCGCGGCACCGTCCGATACCAGTCATACCCGCCGCCGCCAAGGGCGACGAGGCGACCTTCCGTGTACTCATCGGCGAGTCGAGAGGCGATTTGTGGAATCTGTTCGAACGTCCGAATCGTCGAGGCGAGGTGTGTCAGCGGGTCGAACGCATGGGCGTCGGCGCCGTTCTGTGTCAGGATGATATCGGGTTTGAACCACTCGCACGCTTCCCGGAACACGGTCTCGTAACAGCGCAGGAAGGAATCATCTTGGGTGAACGCATCGACCGGGACGTTCCAACTGTATCCATAGCCGTTCCCGTTACCACGCTCCGTGACCGATCCTGTCCCAGGAAACAAGTAGCGGCCGGTCTCATGGATGGATAAGGTCATCACATCCGCATCGTCATAAAACAGCCATTGGACGCCGTCACCGTGATGGGCATCGGTATCGACGTACAAGACACGCGACCCGTACGTCTGACGGACGTGAGCGATGGCGACGGCCGCATCGTTATAGACACAAAAACCTGACGCTTTTCGTCTCATCCCGTGATGCAGACCGCCCCCGACGTGAAACGCACGCTCGACTTTTCCGCTCGCGACCAAGTCAAGGGCGTGCATCGTCCCCCCGACGAGCCGGGCCGCCCCTTCATGGATGGTTGGGAAAATCGGAGTGTCTTCAGTACCGAGCCCAAATTTGTTCGCTTTCAACGTCGACAGCTCACCTGCGGCGGCCGCTTGGACCGCCTCGATATAATCGAGGTCGTGCACGAGCGCCAGCGACTCGACAGAGGCGAGGGGAGGAACGATACACTCGGAGGCCTGAAGCTTGCCTGAGGCGATGAGGAGAGACGTCGTCAGCTTCAGGCGAATCGGATTGAACGGATGATCTTCGTGAAAGCGGTACGAGTTCTCGTTCTCGCCGAATATGTAGGCCGGTCTCATGGGGACATCTCCGGACCGAGCACGTCGAAGCCCTCACGCTTCAACCGTTCGATGATGCGGAGCGGATTCATCGTCTGCACGCGGAACGAGATGATCCGTTTATATGGGTCGGCCGTCGGGTGGACGAACACGTTGATGATATTCACATTCGTCTTGGCGAGGAGCCGTGTCACTTTTTCGAGCGTGCCGGTCGTATTCTCGACTAAGATTTCAATTTGTGAACTCGGCTCGAGTGCACCGGTCAATTGGACGAAATATCGCAATAAATCTGTCTCGGTCAACACGCCGACGAGCTTTCCTTGTTCGACGATCGGAAGACACGTCAAACGATACTCATAAAACAAGGCGGCCGCGTCTTCGAAAAAATCGTACGGGTGCGCCGTCGTCACATCTTGACGCATGATGCTCGAGACAGGGTTTTTAAAGTCAGCGCTCTCGCTTTCTGGGTGGAACACACTCGTCGCACCGCTCATCTCGAACTGGCCGACGATTCCGACGACTTGACGGGCCGGATTTGTGACGATGAGATGGCGTACTTTGTGGTCGCGCATGAGCTTGGCCGCATGGGCAATCGTATTGGTCGGTTGAATCGTCACGACATGACGGTTCATCATTTGTTCAATCAGCATCCAGATCCCTCCTCAGTCATACATGAACCGGCGTCGCAGCCGGAGTGAATCGAAGTGGTCAATCGTCTCTTGACGGACGTTCTTGCCGATCCGTGCCATCAGACAGTTGGCCGGGTGCGAGGCGATCTCCGGGTCGTCAGTCGGGAAGAAGACGAGCCCGCCGTGGTTCATCATCTTCTCCATCACTTTCCGATAGTCCCAAATGGTGAGTCCGCTTCCTTTTAGATCCCAGTGCCAATAATATTCCGTCGTCAAAATCAGGAAGTCGTCCATATGTGGATCCATCATCGACACTTCGAGCAGCTGTTTGCCGATCCGTTGACCGCGGAAGCGCGGACTCACTTCGATGGCGCCGAGCTCGAGAATGTAAGGGTCGTTCCCTTCGCTCCAACGCTCATACGGGTCTGGATATAAATACGTCACGTAGCCGATGACGAGATCGTCGACGCGGGCCACGATAATGCGTCCTTCTTTCAAGTCAGCGATTTCAACGAGGGCCTTATGTTGGTCCTCTGGTTCACGAAATGCGGTCAATCCCTCATCGAGGCGATACGTCGCCAGTACATCGCTTTCGATGGGTCCATCGATGATTACGGCTCCGAGTGAGGTTTCCCACACCTTTGAATGATATTGTTTTTCCATGGAGTCACCACCTTTTCCACCTTCTATTATAGCGCTTTCATTCTACTTCTTTCACGCTCTTTTGGAGATTTTGGAAATTCATTGATTTGTCACAATATTAACACTATACTGAAAGTGGTTATACCATTCATTACAGGGGAGGCGAATCTTTAGCGATGGAAAAATTGAAAGCGTTATCAGGGGAACATCAATTGGCGTCGTATGAAGAGGCTTGTCAGTCGTTCGAGTGGACTCAAGCAGAAGCACTATTTTCTTGGAATTTGACGGGGAATATCAACATGGCGTACGAAGCGATCGACCGTCACGCCGAAGGTGAACTGGCCACAAAACTGGCATTGCTCTATTTCGATGGGGAACGAGAAGAGCGCTATACGTATGAAGATATGAAACGAGAGAGCAATCGGTCCGGAAACGTTCTGAAATCGGTTGGAGTGGAGAAAGGCGACCGCGTCTTCATCTTCATGCCGCGGAGTCCAGAACTTTATTTTATTTTGCTCGGCACACTTAAATTGGGCGCCATCGTCGGTCCGTTGTTCGAGGCGTTCATGGAACAAGCCGTTCACGACCGTCTGCTCGACTCGGAAGCGAAAGTCATCGTGACGACCGAGGCGCTCTTGCCGCGCATCCCGGTCGATCAGCTCCCACACTTGGAGACGATTTTGATCGTCGGCGACGGGGTAGAAGAAGCCGGAAAAATCATCGACTATCGCAAATTGGCGGCTGAAGCTTCGACTGACCTCGACATCACATGGGTTGACCGTGAGCACGGCATGATCTTGCATTATACGTCAGGGTCGACCGGGAAGCCGAAAGGCGTCCTGCATGTCCATAACGCCATGGTGCAGCACTTGATGACCGGGAAATGGGTGCTCGACTTACAACCGGATGATATTTACTGGTGCACGGCCGACCCAGGCTGGGTGACGGGCACGAGCTACGGGATTTTCGCACCGTTCTTGAACGGGGCGACGAATGTGATCGTCGGGGGACGATTCAATCCGGAGTTCTGGTATTCGGTCATCGAACGGTTCGGGGTCACCGTCTGGTACAGCGCGCCGACGGCGTTCCGGATGCTCATGGGTGCCGGCGAAGAAGCGTTCGAGAAATATGATCTATCGTCTCTCCGCCATATCCTCTCGGTCGGTGAACCGCTCAACCCGGAAGTCATTCGTTGGGGGAACGAATCGTTTGGGTTACGGATTCATGATACGTGGTGGATGACAGAGACGGGTGCGATGATGATTTGTAACTATCCGACGATGGATATCAAACCGGGTTCGATGGGGAAAGCCATCCCGGGTTGTGAAGCGGCCATCTTAGACGACCGCGGTCAACCGCTCCCGCCACATCGGATGGGCAACTTGGCCCTCAAGACGCCATGGCCGTCGATGATGCGGAAGATTTGGAAGAACGACGCCAAGTATGAGAGCTATTTCTGGGGCGATTGGTACGTCTCAGGCGACTCCGCCTATATGGACGAGGATGGTTACTTCTGGTTCCAAGGCCGCGTCGATGACGTCATCATGACGGCAGGCGAACGGGTCGGTCCGTTCGAAGTCGAGAGTCGTCTCGTCGAGCACCCGGCAGTTGCCGAGGCCGGTGTCATCGGGAAACCAGATCCGGTCCGTGGAGAGATTATCAAGGCGTTCATCGCGCTCCGTAAAGGCTATGAGCCGTCAGACGAGCTGAAGACGGAGATTCAAAAGTTCGTCAAAGAAGGGCTCGCGGCCCATGCGGCCCCGCGTGAGATTGAATTCAAAGACAAGCTGCCGAAAACACGAAGCGGGAAGATCATGCGCCGCGTCTTGAAAGCTTGGGAATTGAACCTTGAGACAGGTGACTTATCGACAATGGAAGATTGAACGACAAAAGGTCGACACGCGATGTGTCGACCTTTCTTGTCGGTTTAGGCGCCGTCTGCAGCTTCGGAGTCTTCTTTCTTCTTATCTTCCTCAGCCTTTTTCTCAGCCTCGGCTTTCTTTTTAGCTTCTTCTTCAGCTTTCTTCTTGTCGGCTTCAGCTTTTTTCTTCGCTTCCGCTTCAGCTTTCGCTTTAGCCTCAGCATCTGCCTTTTCTTTCGCAGCAGCGTCAGCTTCTTGTTTTTCTTCAGCCTCTTGTTTCTTCTCTTCAGCTTCTTCTTTCTTCTTCGCCTCTTCTTCGGCTTTCTTCTTGGCTTCCTCTTCCTTCTTCTTCTCTTCGACTTTCTTCTTCTCAGAGAATGAGCCAGAATCTTTGAAGTCAGCCGCAGAAACGCTAGCAGGTTGGTTGAAGCGTGCATTTGTAAATGTTTCTGGCTTGTCAGCGTACACTCGGTTCGCAATCTGCGACCAGATGCGTTGTGTCCGTTGGTAATAAGGACCGTACGGATACTTGTCTGTCATCTCGAGAGTTTGATTATCGTAACCAGACCAGACGGCTAGTGTGACGTCTGGTGTTGAGCCGACGATATAAGAATCACGTTTCTTTTGAGTTGTCCCGGTTTTACCCATCCAATCACCTGGGGCGTTCAAAAGTGACTTCGCGTACGTCGCTGTTCCGGACGTATAGACGTCACGCAACATGTCGACAACAAGGTAAGCGGTACGGTCGGAATAGATGCGTTTTTTCTCTGGTTGCGCTTCGAAGATAGTTTCTCCCTGGAAGTCAATTTTGTCTACGAAATATGGGTTTACGTGTTCACCATAATTGGCTAGCATCGCGTAAGTTGAAGCCAAGTTAACTGGACTGACCTCGCCTACACCTAGCGCCATCGACGAGGCCTTACGGTTCGCTTCCGACACTTCGATCCCCATGTCTACAAGATGTTGTGTATCTTCAAACATCTGATTTCGCTCCTCGTAGATTTTGACGGCGGGAACGTTCAACGATAGTTTGAGTGCATCTCGGACAGTGACGGGGCCGCGATACGTTTTTCCTTCATTGTTGACCGGATCTTTTCGGTTACTATAATCAAACTTGTAGAAATACTCTTCGTCAATAATCGTTGTCGCCGGTGTAATCATCCCAGCCTCGATTGCACTTGCATAGACAAGAATCGGTTTTGCTGTCGATCCAATTTGGCGTTTCATCTGTGTGGCATGGTTGTACTCTTCAGTTTTACCGTTAATGTAACGACCACCGACGAATCCTAGGACGCGACCGGTCTTGTTTTCAAGCATGACGCCGGCTGTTTGTTCTGGATAGCTTTTCCCATCCACATTTTGATTTGGGCCAAAGTTATTTGCGTTTTTGGCTGGTTGTTGCATAGCTTCATGAACTTCTTTATCGAGCGTCAAATGAATTTTATATCCGCCTTGTCGGAGTGCGTTGTGAGCGCGGTTTCCATAACTAGAACGGATTTCTTTTCGTTCACTCGGTTCGAGGTCGTTCAAATTAATTCCATCTATCTTGAGAAGGTGTGCGGTCACAATCGCGAGCGCTTCTCGTTCAGCTAAGTCGATAACATACGGATAACGGTCACGCGGCTTCGATTGCGTCTTCATGAAGTCTTTTGTGATGTCATAGTTGTATGCAGCGTCATAGTCTTCTTTTGTGATTTTCCCAGCAACGTACATCCGGTTGAGTACTGTTTTCATCCGATTGATGGCCGGTGACACGTCCTCTTTAATGACACCACCTTGATAATACGGTGTATACAGGAACGGGTTTTTCGGGATCCCGGCGAGGAAAGCGGCTTGTGGCAACGTCAACTTCTCAGCCGATGTATTGAAGACACCTCGAGCGGCTGCTTCAATCCCTGAGATGTTGCGTCCCATCGAGTTTCGTCCGAATGAGACGACGTTCAAGTACGCGTTCAAGATCTCATCTTTGTTCATTGCTTTCTCGAGGCGAAGGGCGAGTAAAATTTCTTTCGCTTTTCGTTCGAACGACACTTCGTTCGTCAGCATTTGGTTTTTGATGAGCTGTTGGGTGAGCGTAGAACCGCCGGTCCGGTCTTCCGATCCGGTCGCTTCCTGTAAGATGGCACGGAGCGTCGCTTTCGGCACGACACCATCGTGTTCGTAAAACTCGACGTCCTCTGTGGCGAGTAACGCGTCGACGACGAACGGAGAGACTTTCTCGACGGCGACGGGAACGCGGACTTCATCCGTCGTATAGTTTCCGATGCGTTCACCGCTTCCAAAATAAATGTCAGAAGTCGATGAGTACGTGTTGATTTGCGACGTCATCGTCTTATATGCGGGTGCCGGCATATCCTTGACGAGGGAAGCGAAATAACCCGCTCCGATCCCGGCGCCTAAAAATCCAATGAGAACGACCGATATAATCGTTAGGAGCAGTACGTTCCACGATACATCGTAAAATACATTGGCATAACGGCGGGCTTTCAAGGACTTTGGTTGGTTCCATGTGTCTCGAATCTTTTGCAGCATGACAGCCTCCTTAATATGGTGTAAAACTATTTTTGACAGTAATATATACGATTATAGCACAAGTCCTTCCTGACCTTACCCCGAATCGACTACCGGATGCAAGTTTCCATATTCTCGGTTGACAATTTGGAAATGGAACTTATAAAATGTAAAGCATAGTCCATAAACAAAGATGCTATGAAGAAAGCGAAGTAGTCGACTGACCGCTTGTCCAGAAAGCTAGTGGGTGCTGTGAACTAGCCAATGTCAGCCGATGAATTACACTTTTGGAGCGTGCCGTTCGGCCGGGTCGAGACCGTTATCTCTCGCTACAAGTGGCCACAGCTGTGGCAATTAGGGTGGTACCGCGGAATCTCCGTCCCTTCTCATATGAGAAGGGACGTTTTTTTATGTCAATTGAAGGAGTGGAACAGATGGAATTATTGAAGGATTTAGAATTTCGAGGTCTCGTCAACCAAATGACGGACGAAGCAGGATTGAAAGAACAGCTGAACAAACCGACGACGCTTTACACCGGGTTCGACCCGACGGCGGACTCGCTCCACATCGGGCACTTGCTGCCGATTTTAACACTCAAACGTTTCCAAGAGGCGGGGCACCATGTCATCGCGCTCGTCGGTGGAGCGACCGGCATGATCGGTGACCCGTCAGGACGTTCGGACGAGCGTTCGCTCAACACGCTCGACACGGTCAAACAATTCTCGGATCGAATCAAAAACCAATTGAGCCGCTTCCTCCCGCTCGAAGGGGACAACCCGATCTCAATCCGCAACAACTACGAGTGGACGGGAGAGTTGTCGATCATCGACTTCTTGCGCGACATCGGCAAACACTTCCCAATCAGTTACATGCTCGCCAAAGACTCGGTCGACTCGCGTTTGGAGAATGGGATCTCGTACACGGAATTCTCATACATGCTGTTACAATCGTTCGACTTCTTGAAGTTGTACGAAAACGAGAGCTGCCGCCTTCAAGTCGGGGGCAGCGACCAGTGGGGCAACATCACGGCCGGTCTCGAACTCATCCGCCGCTTCGGTCACTCGGAGAAGGCGTTCGGGTTGACGGTACCACTCGTGACGAAGTCGGACGGTCAAAAGTTCGGGAAGACGGCGGGTGGTGCAGTCTGGCTCGATGCCGACAAGACGACACCGTACGAGTTTTACCAGTTCTGGATTAACGTCGACGACGCTGACGTCATCAAGTTCATCAAATACTTCACGTTCATGTCGCACGAAGACATCTTGGCGCTCGAAGCAGAAGTGGCCGCTGCACCTGAGAAGCGTGCCGCCCAACGTCGCCTCGCCGAAGAGATGACGAAGCTCGTCCATGGAGAAGCGGGTCTTGATCAAGCGCAACGTATCACGACTGCCTTCTTTAGTGGCGACTTGAAAACGCTCAAACCAGAAGACATGGATGCCGCATTCAAGGGCATGCCACAGTTCGAGCTCGAAGGCGAGCGCAACCTTGTCGACATTCTCGTCGAAGCGAAGATTGCACCATCGAAACGTCAAGCCCGTGAAGACGTTCAAAACGGGGCGATTTACTTGAACGGGGAGCGGGAACAGTCGCTCGATAAAATGGTGACACGCGCCGATACGCTAGGTGAGTTCACCATCATCCGTCGCGGTAAGAAAAAATACTTCGTGATCCGTCACGTCTGATGCATGCGTCCATGTCCGCCAATGTTGCGAACATGGACGTTTTTTTCTGACTCAACATCGATTCGGTCTGCTACGATAGCAAGTATAGACGACAAGGAGGCTTTGTTATGGACATCGAAGAATTTTTTGGCGAGCAGTTCCATCAATGGCGGGAGCGATTCCGGTACTACGAGATGGCAATCACTGAACTCGAGAGCGATCTCGGCATCATCGACCTCGATTGGCAGACGCGGCTCGGCTATTCGCCGATTGAACACGTGAAGACGAGGATGAAGACGTTGCCGTCCATCATTCGGAAGATGAATCAAAAAGGGCTTCCCCTAGAAGTGGAAGCGCTGTGGGACAATATATCTGACGTCGCCGGAGTGCGGATCGTCACGAGTTTTCGTGATGACATCTACGCCATCCTCGATCATTTGAAAAAACGGGACGATTTAGAAATTGATGAGATTAAGGATTACATCCAACATCCGAAACCGAGCGGCTATCGGAGCTTGCATCTCATCGTCCGAACGAAAGTGTATTTGGCGGAACGCGTCATCTGGGTGCCAGCCGAGATTCAAATTCGCACGCTCGCCATGGACTTTTGGGCGGCGACGGAGCATAAGCTTCATTATAAATACCAGGACGTCGTCCCGGAGGCGTCGAAACTCGAGTTGATTGAAGCGGCGAAGATGGCGGATGCGCTCGATACCCAGATGGGCCGGATTCGTGAACAGATTTTAAAGAAATAAAAAAATCCCCTTTCCTGCCGAGGCAGGGAAGGGGATAAAAGCATTAACGTGAGTAGTACTCAACGATGAGTTGCTCTTTGATTTGGTCGTTCAATTCAGCGCGCTCAGGAAGACGTACGAATGTACCTTCGAGCTTCTCAGCATCGAATGTGACGTAGTCTTTTGTAGCTGGTGCTACTTCGAGAGCTTCAGCAATCGCTTTGAAGTTTTTAGACTTCTCGCGAACTGAAATGACTTGACCTGGTTTTACACGGTAAGACGCGATGTCTACACGTGAACCGTCAACTTGGATGTGACCGTGGTTGACGAGTTGGCGCGCTCCGCGACGTGTGCGAGCGAGACCCATACGGTAAACGAGGTTGTCAAGGCGTGACTCGAGCAAGAACATGAAGTTCTCGCCGTGGATACCTTGCATTTTCCCAGCATCGTTGAAGATGCGACGGAATTGCTTCTCGTTGATTCCGTACATGTGACGGAGTGCTTGCTTCGCTTGAAGCTGAAGACCGTATTCAGAGATTTTACGACGACCATTTCCGTGTTGACCTGGTGCGTAAGGACGTTTTGCTAATTCTTTACCCGTTTCGCTAAGCGAGATGCCTAAGCGACGCGAGAGTTTCCAAGCTGGACCTGTGTAACGAGCCATGTTTGGACTCCTCCTTGTTGTTCATGTATTTTGCACAAAAGAACAACGGTGTCAAAGACGGGTGACGCCCCTTTCATAGGTTCAAGCACCTTCACTTGATAGCGAAGCTACGAGATGCTCCTCCGACTCAGTCGAGGCCCGAAAGGTGGATACGTCTGTCAATGACTGCTATCGTCATTTCATGCACAAAAATCAGTATACGACGAAACGATTCGCTTGTCAATCAGATGAAGCGAAGTAATGTCTGGCAAAATTGCTCGAGCCCTTGGCGGTCGACATCTGAGAAGCGGTCGAACTCGGGGCTGTCGATATCGAGGACACCGATCGTCTTGCCGTCGCGAACGAGCGGGACGACGATTTCTGAGTTCGAAGCCGCATCACAAGCGATATGGCCAGGGAATTGATGAACGTCTGCAATGAGTTGCGTCTCTTGCGTCGAGGCCGCAGTGCCGCAAACTCCTTTACCGAACGCGATATGGACACAAGCCGGCAGACCTTGGAACGGTCCGAGGATGAGGGCGTCTTCGCCTTCTGTTAAATAGAAGCCGACCCAGTTGATCCGGTCGAGGAATTGGTTGAGCAACGCGCTCGCGTTTGAAAGGTTCGCGACACGGTTCGTCTCGCCTTCAAGTAGCGCGGTGAGTTGTTTGTTTAGTAGGTCGTAACCGGCGGCCAAGTCGCCAGAGTAAGTAGTCGTTTGGAACATGGGATTCCCTCCTAATGAATGAAAGCAAGATTGATTAGCATTATGGTACACGCATTTTTTTATTTTGTCTTCTTAAAAGATTCATGTGAAAAATAACATTCTCTCCCTAAACCGTTGGAAAACCTATGCAAATCATTGGTTCTATAATATGATTAGTATTATCTATACCATAAAATACTTCATTTATTCATTCAGATACATAAGTCCACGAAAGCGGCTTGGAGGTTGTGACAGAGATGGATTACGGAATCTATGGAATTTTAATTGGAATCATTGTCATCGCATTAGGGGCGATGCTGGGAAGCATGCTCGTGCGAAGGAATTTTTACCAGAAAATTGATGATTTAGACATGCGCAAACAAAGCGTGCTCAGCGCCAGCGTCCCGGCCGAACTGCAGAAGTTCAAACAGTGGCCGATGGAGGGCGAGACGAAAGAAAAGTTCGAGCGTTGGCATCAGTCATGGGACGAACTCGTCAGTGTACATACCGGGCAAATCGATGAGGCGCTCTATCATGCCGAAGAAGATTTGGACAAATATCGCTTTCTCAAAGTCAAGTCGGATTTGAATGCGACGGAACAGTTGATTCAAGAGCTCGAGTCGATGGTACACGCCATGCTCGACGAGATGGATGAGTTTAATCAGCATCATTCGTCGCTCCTCGATATCGTCAAAAAAGACGAGAAAGAGCTGTACCAATTCCGGAAGACACTCGTCGCGCAAAACAGTGCGTTCGGCCCGACGTATGAACTCGTCGAATCTGAGATTGCGGCAGCGGAAGCAAAACGGACCGAGATGATCACGTTGAAGCAAGAAGGCCAAGTATCGGAGGCGTATGTCGCCGGCCAAGTCTTGTCTGAGAAAGTGACGAAGATTCGTGAACTCGTCAGTGTCATCCCTCAGTTCGTCCGCACGGTGCAGGTTGACTTGAAACAACAGCTCAACCAGTTGCGTTCGGGGCATAAAGAGATGCAAATGGACGGCTACGCGCTCGAACCGCTCGGTTTAATGGAAGAAATCGAGCAGGCGGAAGATCGCCGATCGGCTCTTATGGACCGCATCGAACAGCTCGACTTCGATCATTTCGAGATGGACATGCAACAGCTCAGTTCGGACATCGACCAGTTGTTCGAAGCGTTCCGGACCGAAGTCGACGCGCGCCAATACGTGAAGAAAGAATTCGCGAGTGTGAAAGACCGTGACCGCCAGACGAGCGAAGTCATGGCGCGACTCCATCAAGAGATGACTCGACTCGTCAGCAACTATGAGATCAACGCTCGAGTCGGTGAAGAATTTGAACAGCTTGAACGTGAGCGGGCGACGCTCACGGCGAACGTGCTCGATATCGAACAGGCGCTCGTCGCCCAGATGATCCCGTTCAGCATGATCAAGTCGAAAGTGCAAGAAGCAAAACGGTCGCTCGACCAGTTTAGTGCCATGCATGAACGCTTCATCGAAAATACGAACTCGCTCCGTAAAGAAGAGCTCGAGGTTCGTAACAAGCTCGAGTCTTGGAAGAAAGAATTGTCGGCCCATCGCCGACTCCTTACGAAGAGCGCCATGCCGGTCGTCCCGACGGATTTGACGAGCGATATGCGCCAATTGCAAAAAGGCGTTCAATCGTTGGACGAACAGTTCGAGAAGGCGCCGTTCAATATGACGTATATCGTCGGACTCAGCCACGACGTCGAAGAGACGATGGACAACTTCCGCGACCGGGTCAAAGCGCTCTTACGCCAAGTCACGTACGCCGAGCAGCTGCTGCAATATGCGAACCGCTATCGCCGGCGTGACAACGAGGTCCATATCGCCTTGACGCTCGCCGAGAACAAGTTTTTACACGGAGAGTACGGCACGGCCGTCGAAATCGGTGAACGCGTCCTCGGGCGCTTCGATGAAGGCGCGGCCCGCGAGATTCGTCAGCGTGTCGAAAAAGGTTTGGAGCAACAAGAGCTATTACGAAAATAATGATGCATGAAGATTGACGTAAACGGGAATTAACGTAGACGTCAATCTTTTTTGAATCGAGGAGGAATTTTGTGATGGGAACGCTATGGGTAAACGGAAAGATCTATACGATGAATAAAGAGCATGAACAGGCTCGCGCCATGTATGTCGAGCACGGTCGCATTCTGAAGCTAGGTGAGGAAGGCCACCTTCGTCGTACATACGCCGGAAGGATCAAACAGATTGTGAACCTTGAAGGGAAGAGCGTTTATCCGGCGTTCACCGACTCACACATCCATTTGATCGGATACGGGGAAGCGCTCGACCGCATCGATGCGACCGAGACGACGGATTTGCAAGCTCTGCTCGAGTCGATGAAACAAAAGGACGGCAGTGACAGAAGTGACGATTGGCTCGTCGCGGAAGGGTTCAATGACCGTCTGCTCGGAGCGATGCCGACGCGTGAGATGATTGATGCCGTCATTCCAGACCGGCCCGTCGTCTTGAAGCGGGTCTGTCGCCACGTCGCCGTCGTCAACTCGAAAGGATTGGAACGACTTGGCTTGATTCACCATACCGTCATCGAAGGCGGAAAGCTCGGACGCGACGCGGAAGGAAAACTGAACGGGGTGCTATACGATGCGGCGCTCGATTTGCTCCATAAAGAACTGGGGGGGAATCGCAAGAAAAATGTCGCCTCACTCCACCGGGCCATCGACTCGCTTTTCGCCCACGGGATTGTCGGCGCCCATACGGAAGACCTGTTCTATCATGGCGACCCGCTCGAGACGATTCAAGCGTATGAGGACGTGTTAGCAGATCTCCCGTTCCACGCCCATCTGCTCGTCCATGAACAAGTCGTCGATCAATTAATCCGTCACGATGCGCTCGCGAAACGACCACGTTTCGATTTCGGGGCGATGAAACTGTTCGTCGACGGGTCGTTCGGGGGACGGACGGCACTCTTATCGGAACCGTATACGGACGAACCGGGTCAGCGCGGAATCGAGGTCCATCGTCCAGACCATCTCGAGGCGCTCGTCAAAAAGGCGCGGTCGTATGGTATGAACGTGGCAGCTCACGTCATCGGGGATGCCGCCGCCGAACAGTTCATCACATTGCTCGAGAAGTATCCGGCCAAGCGCGGGACGCGGGACCGAATCATCCATGCCTCGCTCTTGAACGATGCATTGTTGAAACGGATCCAGGCGCTGCCGGTATTGATTGATGCGCAGCCGATCTTCTTGTCGGACGACATGAACTTGTTGTTCGACCGGCTCGGAAACGACCGGGTCGATAACGCCTACCGCTTCAAATCGATGCTCGACACGGGAGCGCTCGTCCTCGGGGGCAGTGACGCCCCGATTTCTTCGGTCGATGTGCGAAAAGGCCTGTATGGTGCCGTCACCCGTCAATCGTTCGAGGAGTCGGGCGCGCTCAATCCGACGGAACGCCTGTCGATGTATGAAGCGCTCCGTAGCTTCACGTATGCCCCGCGTGTCGCCACAGGCACGCACGGACGTGACGGCTTGTTGATTCAAAGTTATAACGCCACGTTCACGGTGTGGGAAGAAGACTTCTTCGAACTTCGCGGGCGCGACATCCTCGACAACCGACTCGTCATGACGGTCGTCGAAGGGTCGCCGGTGTATGAGGCCGACGTCGTCAACGCATAATAAAAAGGCTAGCCGTCTAAGTAAAATGGACGGCTAGCCATTTGTCGTTTAGAAGAATGAGCGTTGTACTTTGTGCCAGAACGAGTTGTTTTTCAACTTGACCGTTTTGACGACTTGGTCAGAGAGCTCGATATCGATTCGGTCGGTATATTTGAGGCTGAGCGCCTCGTTATCCATCCCGATGATCGGATAGTCGTTCCCGTCTTCGACGATGCGAAGCGACAGTTTGCGTGAATCATGGACGATGAACGAGGAACCGAGTGTACGGTAACGGTTATTGTTCACCGAAGCGATTTCGCTCACTTGCATGCATGGGATGAGCGGGTCGACGATCGCGCCGTCGAGTGATTTATTATAAGCCGTCGAGCCGGTCGGCGTCGAGACGACCATCCCGTCGCCGCGGAACGTCTCGAAGTGAAGATCGTCGATGTATACCTCAATGGCGAGTGATTTGATGATACTCGATTTGATCGAAGCTTCGTTCAAACAAAGCATCGGTGTTGATTCATTGATTGAAGCCGATAAGAGCGGATATTTCCGTACCTCGAGCCCGGCTTCGATCCGAGCAGAGTTATCTGAGAATAAACGATCGACTTCGTCGAGCTTATGTATGTCGAAGTCGCAATAAAACTCATTCAATCCGCGTCCGAACCCGACGTAGATGGCGTCTTGACGGAAGCCTGTATAACGGACGGCCTGTAAGAACGCGCCATCTCCCCCGATGGCGACGATGATGTTGGCGTCTTCCGGACGATTCACGACGTTGAAGCCATGCTTCTCACCGATCTCGATTAGTTTCTTTACCTCTTTAGTAAAGTCGTTGACGTTACGATGGTACAAATAAACGTTGTTTCTCATCCATGTCATCCCCTTTGTCAATTGAGTCTCTTTCATTATACAGCGTTTTAGACGCTCGATATAGGGAAAATCACAATCAGACCGTCTGAGGCAGGAAGTTTGTCATCGAGACGGCACCATCGATATGATGAAGAAGTATAAATCAAACCAAAGGGGATGAAACGATGCCAACATTTAAAGGCAATACCGTTACACTGCAAGGGAATCCGGTCAAAGTCGGAGATGCTGCACCGGACTTTACAGCGCTCACGACGGCACTTGAAGAGGTGACGCTCGCGTCATACCCAGGGAAAAAATTGATTAGTGTCGTCCCGTCGATTGATACAGGCGTCTGTGATGCACAAACGCGTGCGTTCAACGAGAAAGCGGCAACGCTTGGAGGGACAGTCTTGACTGTGTCGAACGACTTGCCGTTCGCACAACGTCGCTGGTGTGCGGCCTCGGGACTCGATAACGTCATCATGTTATCGGACCACCGCGACCAATCGTTCGCGAAATCTTACGGCGTGTTGATGGAAGAGCTCCGTCTCCTCGCACGCTCGGTGTTCGTCATCGACTCAGAAGGTACGGTCCAATACGTCCAGTACATGGATGAGATGACAGACGAGGTCGATTTCGATGCGGCGCTCGAGGCGTTTGATAAAGCGAACTGATTCGCTTGGCGAAATGACCACGAATCGCTTACACTAATAGAAGTGAACCGACCGGCTCTCCATCAGAGGGCCGGTTTTGTATGGAAAGGATGATCGAAGATGGAACGATTTGAACAATTGTATCGGGATTGGAAGAAAGAGGCGAAGAAGCTGACGACCGACCTTGATTTGTTACCGCTCGAGGCGTTGATTGAAGTATTTGAACGGGTCGATGTCGAACAAGAGAAGACGGATGATGTCCGCAAAGCCGTCAGTCTGCTCGTGCTCGAGGAGACGACGACACTCCCGCCGAACCACCAACCGACACCGGACGCTGTCAGCCTGTTCATCGGGTACTTGGCAACGAAGCTCGTCAAAGACGGGGCGAGCGTGCTCGAACTTGGAAGCGGGACGGGGACACTCGTGCATGCCGTGTTGACACAATTGAAAGACGCCACCGCACAAGCCGTCGAAGTCGATGAGACGATGCTACGTCTGTCTTACGCGATCAGTAACTTACTCGGGAAACCGGTGTCGTATTTCCACCAGGACGCGCTTGCACCGTTGTTCGTCGAGCCGAGCGATTTAGCGCTCGTCGATTTGCCGATCGGCTACTATCCGAACGATGAGGTGGCGTCAGGCTACGCCTTAAAACGTGAGGAAGGCCATTCCTATTCCCACTTCTTGTTGATCGAACAAGCGATGCGCCACCTGAAACCGGGCGCGCATGGCATCTTCGTCATCCCGAACAATTTGTTTGAACAGGATGACGAAGGGAAATTAAAACAGTGGATGGACCGTGAGGCCGTCGTCAAAGGAGTTCTGCAACTCCCGACGACGATGTTCAAAGATGAGCGATATGCGAAGAGCCTATTGATGTTACAAAAGCTCGGGGAAGGCGTCAAACGCCCGAAACAAGCGCTCCTCGTCGAATTGCCGTCGTTCACGGACGTACGTGCGGTTGCCAATATTGTGAAACAGATTGACGATTGGTTTAAAACAACATAATTTTTATTGGGCAAAAGACTTGAAAAACATATGCCATATCAAGTATCTTCATTATGATACAGTTATCGGTTTTTAAGAGAACAGATAAAGACTCGTGTTTAAATCGAAAGGTAAGAGGTGTATGACATGACAAAAATTATGGCAGTCAACGCAGGTAGTTCGTCATTAAAGTTCCAGCTTCTCGAGATGCCATCTGAGAAAATACTCGCCGTCGGGCTCGTCGAGCGTGTCGGAAAAGAAGATGCGATCTTCACGATTAAATATGGCGAAGGACAAAAGTTCCATATCGTCACGCCGCTTCATTCACATAAAGAAGCGGTCGAGCTCTCGCTCGAAAAATTGATCGACCTTGATATCATCCGATCGTTCGATGAAATCGCAGGCGTCGGTCACCGTGTGCTTCACGGAAAAGAGTTGTACGCGGATTCGGTCGTCATCGACGATGAAGTCATGAAGAACATCGAATCGTTCGTCGAACTCGGACCGCTCCACATCCCGCCAAACTTAACGGGGATTCGTGCGTTCCAAACGATTTTACCGAACGTACCGCAAGTCGCGGTCTTCGACACGGCGTTCCACCAGTCGATGCCGGAAGAGAACTTCTTGTACAGCCTTCCGTACGAGTACTACACGGAGCACGGCGTCCGGAAGTACGGTTTCCACGGAACGAGCCACAAGTACGTCACGCAACGTGCGGCAGAGCTTCTCGGTCGTCCGCTTGAAGACCTTCGTTTAATCTCGTGCCACCTCGGTAGCGGTGCATCAATCGCAGCGGTTGCCGGCGGTCGTTCGATTGACACGACGATGGGCTTCACGCCACTCGAAGGAATCACGATGGGCACACGTTCAGGATCACTTGACCCGGCTCTCATCCCGTTCTTGATGCAAAAGACAGGCAAGTCGGCTGAAGATGTATTGAACGTCATGAACAAAGAGTCAGGCGTCTACGGTCTCTCGGGTATCTCGAGTGACTTGCGTGACATCGAGCAAGCTGCTGCTGAAGGCAACCACCGTGCCGAAGTCTCGCTCAAAATCTTCTCGAACCGCATCCACGGTTATATCGGTCAATATGCGGCAGAGATGAACGGTGTCGATGCGATCATCTTCACAGCTGGTGTCGGAGAAAACTCTGACGTCATCCGTGAGCGCATCCTTCGTGGCCTTGAGTTCATGGGCGTCTACTGGGATCCATCACTCAACAACGGAGCACGCGGTAAAGAGTTGTTCATCAACTACCCGCACTCACCAGTCAAAGTCATCATCATCCCAACGAACGAAGAGTTGGTCATCGCACGCGATACCGTACGCATCGCCAACCTCTTTGAGTCACACGTTTAAGTTATTACAAAGTCCGTCCCGCAACCTTGCGAGACGGACTTTTTTAGTGCTTTTGACGCATGAAAAGGGAAGGGATTGTGACAATGGACCGAATGAATCCATCTCGTTTGTAACATTCGACGTAAGAAAAGCAGGTTTTCGTAATAGTTCAGATATATTAATTCCTTTAAATGGGAATTAATATGACAAAAACTAAAGATTATTATTAAAACCGTCATCTTTCTTTAAAGGATGGCGGTTTTGTAATCTAACCGTAACTTTGATGACACTTAAATGAATTTTAGTTGTAAACGCACGTCGTCATGTTTCGTCATATAGTTATCTGGACGAAACATTCAGCAATAAACGCGAAATGTGACAGTGAATACGGCACCACAGATTCGACACCATGAACTTACAACTCACAAACCGACTAGGAGAGGACAAACCACATGCTCAAAAAAATTGGAACGGTCTTACTACTGACGGTCATGACACTCGCTATGCTCTTACCACAACAACAACAAGTTGAGGCATCTTCAAAAGTTTACGTTCAAAGCCAAGTCAACGGATTGAACGTCCGCTCGGCAGGTTCACTCAACGGAAAAGTCATCGGCAAAATCAACAAAGGACAACAATTACAGCGTACCGGCTCAAAAGGGGCTTGGATTCGCGTCAACTACAAAGGCAAAGCAGGTTGGATCGCTACTAAATACTTACGCACCGTGAAAAAGACGGTCGCGAAGGCTAGTGTGAAAACATATACGATGAACGCATCGGCTTACACACCGTATTGCAAAGGGTGTTCAGGTGTGACGGCATTAGGCTGGAACGTCCGGGCCCAAAAACGCAACGTCGTCGCTGTCGATCCGCGCGTCATCCCGCTCGGTAAGAAAGTACAAGTGTACGTCGGCGGGAAGTTGATGGGCACATACACAGCGGCCGATACAGGCGGCGCCATCAAAGGCAACAAAATCGACATCTTGATGTACTCACAAAGTGCGGCCCTCAACTTCGGTCGTAAGACAGTAACTGTCAAAGTATTATAATCAGGCATACGAAAGGGCCATCGCATTTGCGATGGCCCTTTTGTGAATCATGTTATTGGCGGACGATGAGAACGTCACACTTCGAATAGCGAACGATGCTTTCAGAGACGCTACCGATGAAGAAGCGTTCGACGGCGTTCAAGCCGGTCGCTCCACAGATGATGAGGTCAATGTCGTGATTCGGTGCGATTTTTTTAGCGATCGTCACTTTCGGAGAGCCGTACTCGATGACCGTCTCGACTTCTTTGACACCACGTTCTTTCGCGCGATTGACGTAGTCCTCGAGCAATTCCTTCGCATACGTTTCAGCACGCTCGGTAATCGTCCGGTCATATGCTTCGACCGTGGCGAACGTCCGTGTATCGATGACGTGACCGATATACAGCTTGCCATCGTTTCGAAGGGCGACGTCGATTGCTGTTTCAAATGCGCGTTCCGCCTCTTTCGAGCCGTCGACGGCAGATAGAATATGTTTGTAGACAATTGCCATGTAAATCCCAACCTTTCGCTTGAAATGTACGTGCGGCTTACATGTATAGTATACCACTTCTGCCTAAATTCACGCCCGGTTCTTTCAGAAATGTGTGAAAGATTCACAACTTTCTCACTGAACAGGTTGAAGTTTGGAAATGAGCAGACGGAACGGGTAAGATGATACAGAGGAGGGATGACGATGAAACACGTAGTCATCACGGCCGGTGCGAAAGGGATCGGCCGCATTGTGACGGAACGACTGTTAGAAGAAGGTTGGCACGTCAGCGTATTGCAACGGAAGCCGATCGATTGGAACCACGAGCGGTTACATATGATCGAGACGCCGTTGACGGACCGCCAGGCCGTCTTGAGTGCCTATGAAGAGGCGGTGGCCAAGTTCGGAGAACCGGATGCGCTCATCTTGAATGCCGGGCCATATATCTTTGAACGGAAATGTCTCGTCGACTTGTCTGACGAGGAATGGGACGAGGTGATCACGGGTAACTTGTCAGCCTCGTTTTGGTTGATGCGCCGAGCCATCCCGAGCATGCGGTCGAAACAGTTCGGCCGCATCATCACGTACGGCTTCCCGGAAAGTGCGACGGCACCAGGCTGGATTCACCGGTCGGCGTTCGCGGCAGCGAAAACGGGACTTGTCAGTTTGACGAAATCGGTCGCGCTTGAAGAGGCGGCCTACGGCATCACGGCCAATATGATCAATCCAGGCAATATTGTCGGGGCACAAAAAGAGATGCGAATCGAAGCGGCCGAACCGGATGACCAGACACCGGTCGGCCGTCACGGGACAGGTGAAGATATCGCGCGAATGATTCTGTTCTTGCTCGCTCACGATTCTGACATGGTCACGGGTGCTGTCATTGATGTGACCGGCGGTGTCAACGTCGTCCATCAATACCGGAAATAAGGAGGGGTCTGCATGAAGTTGGCCATATTGACCGATATCCATGGCAACGTCCAAGCGCTCGATGCGGTGCTTGCCGAACTGGACCGGCAACGGATCGATCAAATCTGGAGTTTAGGGGACATGATTGCGATGGGACCCGATTCGAACGAAGTGATGGCGCGACTGCTCGACCGCGGCGTGCACATGATTACGGGCAACCATGACGAGGCCGTGTTGTCGCTCATGGCTGGGACAGGGCATCCCGAAAGCTACGCACACACGCGCCCGCATCATGAGTGGGTGGCGCGTACGTTGAAACCTGCCTATGTGGAGGCGCTCTTCAAGCTGCCGCGCACGATTGAACGTGTTGTCGAAGGGACTCGCGTATACGGCATCCATTACCATATCCCGACCGAGAAACGGGAGACGCCGATCACCGAGGAACCGTTCCACGACATCGTCGAGGCGACACTTTCGAACATGCAGTCGCTTTACGCGGCGTATGAGGCGGATGTCATCTGCTTCGGGCATCATCATCCGGAGCACATGTTTCGGGATGACTTGAAACATTACTTCAATCCGGGAGCGCTCGGTGTCGCCCGTGACGACTTGGCCCGTTACGGCATCCTCGAGTGGGGTGAGGCCGGCTTCTCGATTCACCCACAAGCCGTGCCGTATGACAAACGCTCGTTCCTTGAGACGATGGAACGCCGTGACGTGCCACAACGAGACGTCATGTTCCGACTCTTTTATTGACCGTGAAAAAGACCAGCCGCGCGCGGCTGGTCTTTCTTTGTGACTCAATCGATTTCTTGGAGCGTTTTCGGATAACTCGTCAATAGAATCGGGCCACTCTCGGTCATGACGATGTCGTCCTCGATGCGGACGCCGCCGACGCCAGGGAGATAAATCCCCGGTTCGACGGTGAACGTCATCCCGACTTGGGCCGTCATGTCGTTATTGGCGGCCATTGACGGGAATTCGTGTACTTCGATGCCGATACCGTGTCCGACACGATGCGTGAAGTATTCCCCGTAGCCGGCCGTCGTGATGACTTGACGGGCCGCGATATCGATCGAGCCGAGCGTCGTCCCGACGTTCGCCATCTCGATCGCAGCTTCTTCGGCCTTGAGGACGGTCTCGTAAATCTCTCGTTGTTTCGTGCTCGCTTCTCCATAGACGACGGTGCGAGTGATGTCAGAGGCGTATCCTTGCCAAATGACACCGAGGTCGAACAAAGCGAAATCGCCTTTCTTCAAGCGATTGTTGCCGGGTACACCGTGCGGGTCGGCGCTATTCTCACCGAACAACACAAGTGTGTCGAACGACATCTCCCGGACGCCGTGCTTCTTCATCGCATACTCGATTTCCGCGATGACCTCGAGCTCGGTCACGCCTTCACGCAATGCGCGAATCCCTGCCTCGATTCCCATATCGGCGAGTTCGGCGGCGCGCTTCATCAAGCGGACCTCGTCCGGTGACTTGATCATGCGAAGTGCCTGCAACTCTTCCGTCAAGTCGATGATTGACAGTCCCGCGAAACCGGCGCGGAGTTGCTCGGCGCGATTGTACGTCAAATGCTCGCCTTCTACTCCGATTCGCTCGGGGATGATCTGTTGGTCGAGGAACAGTTTGACGACTTTGTCCCATGGGTTTTCATGATCCATGTACGTGACGATATCGCCGTTCCACTCGCTCGCTTCGACGATTCCTTTTTCAAGTGCTGGACAGACGATCGCGGTCGTGCCGTTCTTCAAGACAAGAATGGCGATGAGCCGCTCATGAGCCTCGGCGTATACTCCTGAAAAGTAGAAGACCGATGCTTTCGATGTGACGAAAGCGGCGTCTAACCCTTTCGTGGCCAAAGATTGTGCAATATGGTTGGTTCGTTGATTCAACTCGTTTCCCTTCCTTCTCGTTCATTGGCGTTCTTTCTCATTATAACGTTTTCCAAAACGGAAAGGAAATGTCACCATTTCAGTAGTACAGTTTGAAGAAGAACGACTGATACAGTATACTGAGGATGACAGAAAATGTATTGAGGAAAGGGACTCGTGACATGACAACAAAACATGAACAGATCATAGCACATATCGAGTCGCTCGATGTCGGGTCCAAAATTTCGGTCCGCCAAATCGCAAAAGAGTTGGCGGTATCAGAAGGAACGGCGTATCGGGCCATCAAAGAAGCAGAGAACTTAGGATTTGTGTCGACGATCGAACGGGTCGGGACGATCCGGATCAAGCGTAAGCACAAAGAGAATATCGAAAAACTGACGTTCGCTGAAGTCGTCAATATCGTGGACGGACAAGTGCTCGGCGGCCGTGACGGGCTGCATAAGACGCTCTCGAAGTTCGTCATCGGGGCGATGAAGCTCGAAGCGATGATGCGTTACATCGATGTCGACTCGCTCGTCATCATCGGAAACCGGGAAAAGGCGCATGAGCTCGTGCTCCAGTCTGGCGGTGCCGTCTTGATCACAGGTGGATTCGATACGACCGACGAAGTGAAGCGGATGGCGGATAAATACCACATGCCGGTCATCTCGACTTCCTATGATAGTTTCACCGTCGCGACGATGATCAACCGTGCCATCTATGACCGTTTAATCAAAAAAGAGATTCTACTCGTATCGGATATCGTCATTCCGCTCCACGACACGTTCTATTTAAAAGTGGACGATACGGTCAAACGTTGGCACGAGCTCAATGAACGGACGAAACATAATCGCTATCCCGTCATCGACGAACAGATGAAAGTCGTCGGGGTCATCACGGCGAAAGACTTGATTGACCGCCCGCATGACACCGAAATCGAGAAAGTGATGACGAAGAGCCCAATCACGGTCGGCGTTCAGACAAGCGTCACCAATGCCGCCCATCAAATGGTATGGGAAGGTATCGAGATGTTGCCGGTTGTCGACAACTACGGCCGTCTGCTCGGAATCATCAGCCGCCAAGACGTCTTGAAGGCGCTCCAACTCGCCAACCGCCAACCGCAAGTCGGCGAGACGTTCGACAATATGATCACGAACCAATTGAAAGAAGATCCGAACTCGAACGGGACCGCGTTCACCGTCGAGGTCGCGCCGCAAATGACGAGCCACATGGGGACGGCGTCGTCAGGTGTCTTGACGACGTTACTTGTCGAAGGGGCGACCCGGAGTCTGCGTCATATGAAAAAAGGCGACCTCGTCGTCGAGAATATCACGGTCTATTTCATGAAACCGATTCAAATCGAGAGCCAAATCCGAGTCTCGGCCAATGTGTTCGACCTTGGCCGGAAGTTCGGGAAAGTCGACGTCGAGATGACGCAAGGCACGCAACTCGTTGCCAAAGCGCTCGTTACGGCGCAATTGATCGACCGTTAACTAAAAAAACGAGCTGATGATGTCATCAGCTCGTTTCTGTCTGCCCTTATGCTTGTTTGATCGGCTCTTCGTTCGCGAGCGGATAGATTTTACGGTACCGGATGAACCCGACGACGGCATTGCCTAGCCCTAGGACGAGCATGGCGATGCTGACGATCCAACCGATCGTCGAGCCGAGCCCGAGGCCGCCGATCATTTGGTTGACGGCGAAAAGTGCGAGGAACAGGCTCAACCAGATGAGCGCTTGCGTGTTAAAGAGCGCTTTCCGGTATGGTGTCTTCGTCAAATAGGCGCGTCGTTTAGAAACGAAATAGGCACCTAACGAAAACAAAATGAGTCCGATCATAATTAATTGACCCAAGTGAAGAAACCCCTTTCAGACGTGTAATCTGTTATCATCATACCATAGAATAGTGTTCAAGAAAGCGAGGAATGGCGATGGCACACTGGCCAGAGGCAGCAACGATATTGAAATTGATTGAAGCGGCGGATACGATCATGATCCACCGACACGTCCGTCCTGACCCTGACGCGCTCGGCAGTCAGCTAGGGTTGAAGCGGATGTTAGAGGTCGCTTATCCGGAAAAACGGATTTACGTCGTCGGCGGCATAGTCCACGACTTAGAATTTTTAGGCAAGATGGAGCATGTTGAAGCCGACATGTACAAAGACGCGCTCGTCATCGTGCTCGACACGGCTAACCACGAACGAATCGATGGGCCGCACGCCTTGACAGGCAAGACGGTCGTCAAAATCGATCACCACCCTGATGAGGACGCGTATGCGACCCATCAAATCGTCGACACGACGGTCAGTTCGACGTCGGAGATGATTGCTGAACTTGCGGGAATCTGGGGGCTTGCCCTTGACGAGGCGTCCGCATTCTTGTTGTTCGCCGGGATTGTCGGCGACACGGGACGGTTCCAGTTCCGCAATGCGACGCCGCGCACGTTTGAGGTCGCCGCCGAATTGATCAACTACGGCATCGATACGAATCGGTTGTATCGTCAAATGTATAAGACGAACTTGGCGACGTTACAACTCCAAGGCTATGTGCTTCAAAACGTCAACGTGACAGAAGCGGGTGTCGGCTACGTCAAAATCGATGCGGACGTCTTGCGGACGTTCCACGCGACACCGGAAGCGGCATCGTTGCTCGTCAACAGTTTCTCAGGACTCGAAGGATTGAAGTGCTGGGTCATGTTCGTCGAGAACAAAGATGAGATTCGGGTGCGAATCCGTTCGAAAGGGCCGGTTATCAATGAAGTGGCGAAACGCTATCGCGGTGGCGGCCATCCGATGGCAGCCGGTGCCACGATTGATACATGGGAAGAGATGGACGAAGTGATTGCGGCACTTGATGAAGTCGCGGCACCGTTCACGTTCGAAACAGAAGAGAGCTGACCCGTTGGTCAGCTCTCTTCAGCTTTTGTCCTGATCTTGTGGGATGAACCATGTGCCGCGGTCGGTCACGTCCTCGACGACGTCGAGTTGATACTCGGCGATATAGCGGCGGAGTCGGTCGATAATCTCCGGGCTATCGGCGAAGACGGTCTGGCCGTTCTGTAAATTTTCGAGCTTGTCACGTGCGATTTTGCCCCGATTAATAATCATACGGTTTATACCCCCTTTTAGGAGAAGTTTTGTCTATAATTATTGTATCAGACAAGTGCCGGAATGAGTTTGACAATTGTGAAAAAAAGAAAGGGGGGATCTTGTGATCCACTTGAATGTACGATCGGCTTTTAGTTTGATGCAGAGCACGATTCGACTTGAACAATACGTCGCGCTGATGGCTGAGAGAGGGAGTCGGGCCGTCGCGCTCGCTGACGATGCATTATACGGCTTGCCGCAGTTCGTCCGATTGTGCGAACGCTATGCGGTCAAACCTGTCATCGGGTTGCGGACCACGTTGCGGATGGACGGGTTTGACGTGTCTGTCCTCGTCTACGCGTTGACCGAGGAGCAGTTGCCGGAACTGTATCGCCTTGTGCAGGCCGATGGAGTGACCGAGACGACCGAACTGGCGGTAGTCGTCTTACCGGAGAATTGGAAGACGAACGACCCAGTTCACCGCAGGCGCTTGTATAACCATCTGCTCGGTTACGTGAACGAGGAGAAACTATGGCTCGGATTGCCGGCGCCCCAAACGACGGAGCAGACGTTGATGCTCAGACAGCTCCGCGAGATGCGGGAGGAGCTCGGCACGAAGCTCGTGCCGGCCCCCGAGACGTGTTACATGCGCCCAGAAGATTTCGAGGCGTATCGTGCCATCGTCGCCATCGGCGAAGGAGAGCTCATCTCGCAAGAAGACGTTCACCAGAAAGGGAAATACGTCCGCCTACCGAGTGAGATGAACGATTGGTTTGAACCGATCGAACTCGAGGCACTCGACCGATTCGAATCTCTCGTGTCCGTCACTCGGTTGCCGCAAGCGACAACATCCATCCCAGAATTCGAAGGTGCCATCGACCGGTTGAAGCGACTCGTTGCCGACCGCTTAAAGGCGCTCGACCTATTCCAAGAAGATTATATTGAACGGGCCCGCTATGAACTCGATATCATCGCGCGGACGGGTTTCGCCTCTTACTTCCTCATCGTCGAGGATATCGTTCGCTATGCGAAGGAACAAGGGATCGAGGTCGGTCCGGGTCGTGGTTCCGCGGCCGGGTCGCTCGTCAGTTTCGCGCTTCACATCACCGAGGTCGACCCAGTCCGGTTCGGTCTCTTGTTCGAACGATTTTTGAATCCGGAACGAATCACGATGCCGGATATCGACTTGGACTTCGAGGATGAACGACGCGATGAGGTCGTTCGCTACGTGTTGGAGAAGTATGGTGAAAACCATGCGGCCCAAATCGGTACGCTCGCCACGTTCGGTGCAAAGGCGGCGTTACGGGATGTCGCGCGGGCGCTCGGTCTGACGCTTGAAGAAGGACAAGCGGCCAGCAAACAAGTAAAAGATGACGGGCTGGCCGGGATTTTGGCCAACCCTTCGAAAGTGAAATGGTTCGCCGGCAGTCAAAAGCGCTCGCAGCTCTTGAAAATCGCCTCCGAGTTGGAAGGGTTACCGCGTCAAGCTTCGGTCCATGCGGCCGGACTTGTGCTCAGCCGGGAGGCACTTGATGCGATCACACCGTTGCAGCCGACGACAGGGGAGCAAGTGACCCAATATAATATGAAGGATCTCGAAGCGCTCGGTCTGTTGAAAATCGATTTGCTCGGCCTGCGCAACTTGACGAGGCTCCGGCAGATGGAGGCGTTGATTCGGGAGACGGATGAACTGTTCTCGTTGAAGACGATCCCATTGAATGACGCCAAGACGTTCCGCGTGCTCGCCCGGGGTGACACGGATGGGATTTTCCAATTTGAGTCGGAAGGGATGAAACAAGCGCTTCGGCAAGTGAAGCCGACCGAGTTCGAGGATATCGTTGTCACGATGTCGCTCTATCGTCCGGGGCCGATGCAGTTCATCGATACGTATGCGAAGCGCAAGCATGGGATGCCTTATCAAGCGGTCCATCCGGTCGTCGGCGACATCATGCGAACGACGAACGGTGTGCTCGTTTATCAGGAACAAGTCATGCGCTTGTTGCGGGAGCTCGCGGGGTATTCATACGCCGAGGCGGATTTGATACGCCGCGCCATCGCTAAAAAAGACGTGGCAGCGATTGACGTCGAGAAAGCGCGCTTCTTAGAACGTTCGTCGGAGCGGTTCGACAGTGACTCGATGCGGCAAGTGTTCTCGTGGATCGAGAAGTTCGCAGGTTACGGCTTCAACCGTTCCCACGCCGTCGCCTACAGTTTGATCAGTTACCGTCTAGCTTATGTGAAGGCGCACTTTGAACGGATCTTCTACCTCGTGACGTACGACAAGACGAATCAGCTCGTCCGCATGTTGCGGAAAGGGAAAATTCCTGTCTATCCGCCCGACGTTCTGCACGGCCAAGCCGCCGCCTTTTTAGAAGGACCCGGCGTGCGCCTCGGACTGAAGGCGGTCCAAGGGTTGACGAAACGCGATGTCGAGCGGTTGATTGAGCATCATGCCGAGTTCACGGATGTGAAGCGTCTGCTTGAACTCATGGACTGGGGAACGAAAGACCATATGAAACTGCGACGCCTGCTCGGTGCTGGGGCGTTGGATCGGATGTACCACGGTGAGCGTCGACGTGCCTTTGAAGCGGTCGAACGGCTTCGCGAGGAGACGGAGACGCATCTGCTCCCGGATGAGTTGTCCGCGCTCGGATTAAAACGATCCGCGCCGATTGAGCCGAATTGGTCCGAGGAAGAACGAGAGGCGCTCGGGACGTGGATCGTCCATTCGCCATTGACGACGGTCGCGCCGCTCTCGATCGAGACGGTGACGATTGATGAAGTGCTCCATGGCGAACGCGGATTCATCGTCGTCTATGTGGACGCGATTCGTACGTTCAAGACGAAGAAGAACGAAGAGATGGGTGTCGTCATGGTCGATGACGGTGTGTCGCAAGATGAGGTCGTCATCTTCCCACGGGTGTTCGCGCAATTTTCGCGCTCGCTTTACGTCGGGAACGTCCTCTTGCTCGAGGTGCATCCAAATGAACGGGACGGACGGCGTCAACTCGTCGTCGAGCGGGTCCGGCCGCTCCATGGACAAGCGCTCTTTGTCCGGCTGCGTTTGGAGTCGTTCGCCGACCTCGAAGAGTTGCTCCATACGTCCAAAGGGGATGTGCCGGTTATTTGTCGGTTCTCGGATTCAAAGGAAGTGAAGCAACTTGCCTCGGCGTATGCGGTCAATCCGACGGAGTCATTGCTCTTGGCGTTGAAACAACGGTTTGGTGAAACGGATGTCGTGTTGAAGCGGGTCGACTCGAAATTGCCCGGTACGAAAACTAGTACCAAGTCATAAAAAGTGGTATAATCTAATCAATTGGTCTGACCACTTTAGAGAAAATGCCATCTAAAAAGGGAGTTGAACGGTCAGATGCATGGAAAACACGCATCCTCATTTCACGAAAATATTTCTAAAATTAGAACGTTGATCGTCCAAGCCTCACTCGAGCCAGGCGACCGTCTCCCGTCAGAACGGGAACTCGCCGAGACCCTATCCATCAGCCGTGCCTCGGTCCGTGAAGCGTTACGGGCACTCAGCTTCCTTGGAATCGTTGAGACGAGACATGGCGGCGGCACGTTTTTATGTGAGCAAGATCGCCATCGATATATTGAGATTTTGTCAGAGTTTATCGTCACGAAACAGACGAAGGCGTCGGACATTGTCGATATGTTGCGACTGCTCGAACGCTTGGCGTTGACGGAAGTCGAACCGACCCCGGAACGCATCGCGTTGCTCGAGGGGAGTGTGGAGACGGACCGTGCCTTCCGGCAGCATCTCATCTTCGGATTGAAGAATGAACTGTTCATTCGAATTTGGAGTGAAGTAAACCGATTTTATGACGGGACGGACGCGGGCGACTTGTATACTGAAGATGAACGTAGACGATTGTTGGAGATGTGGCGTGAGGCGGGGATGCCGGAATGAACGAGGGGGAAGCGATGACTGCTTTTTTCAAGAAACCGAAACGATATATGCCTTTGCGTCAACGAGAACCAAAAATTGACGCACCACAAGGCTTGATGACAAAATGTCCATCCTGTAAATATATGCATTACACGAAACAGTTAAACGAAAATCATAAAGTGTGTGATTGCGGCTACCATTTCCCGCTCAGTGCAGATGAGCGGATTCACATGTTGGTCGACGGTCAATCGTTTGAAAAATTTGCGGGACCGATCGTCAAAGAGAACCCGCTTGATTTTCCAGATTATGAAGATAAATTGAAAAAAGACAGGGAGCGAACTGGGATTGAAGAAGCCATCGTCTGTGGCCGCGCCACGATCGATGGGCTCCCAGTCGTCGTCTGCGTCATGGATGCCCGCTTCCGTATGGGATCGATGGGGGGGTATGTCGGAGAAGCGATCGCCTCGGCCGTCCGGACCGCGACGAAAGAACGATTGCCGGTCGTCCTGTTCACCGCTTCAGGCGGAGCGCGCATGCAAGAAGGCATGGTCAGCTTGATGCAGATGGCCAATACGTCGATTGCGTTGAAACAACATGACGAGGCCGGCCTCTTGTACGTCGCCTACTTGACGCACCCGACGACAGGTGGCGTATCAGCCAGTTTCGCGATGCTCGGGGATGTGAACGTCGCCGAACCTGGGGCGTTGATCGGCTTCGCCGGGCGCCGCATCATCGAACAGACGATTCGTGAGAAATTGCCAGACAACTTTCAAACTGCCGAGTTCTTGTTAGAAGCGGGGCAACTGGACGCCGTCGTTCACCGTGAACAGATGCGTTCGTTCTTGAAAAAGATGATCGAGTTACACGGCGGGGAGGTCCATCATGTTTGATCCAATCAAAGAAGTAAACGAACAGCTCGGGAAGCTGCGCGAGACGGCAGAGACGAAAGGCATCGACTTATCTCGAGAAATCCGTCATCTTGAAGCAAAGCTTCATCGATTAGAAAAAGACATTTATGGGAATATGAAACCGTGGGATCGCGTGCAACTGGCGCGTAACCCGAAACGGCCGACGACGCTCGATTATATCACCCAACTGTTTCCAGATTTCATCGAGTTGCACGGTGACCGTCACGGCTATGATGATGCTGCCATCGTAACGGGATTGGCAACACTCGACGGGAAAGCGGTGACGATTATCGGCCATCAACGAGGTCGTAATACGAAAGAGAACATGAAACGTAACTTTGGGATGCCGCATCCAGAAGGCTATCGCAAAGCGCTTCGCTTTATGAAGCAAGCGGAAAAGTTCAATCGTCCTGTCATCACGTTCATCGATACGAAAGGCGCTTATCCTGGGAAAGCCGCCGAAGAGCGTGGACAAAGCGAGGCGATTGCACGCAACTTGTTCGAGATGGCGACGTTGAAAGTGCCGATTATCTCGATCGTCATCGGAGAAGGCGGATCGGGCGGAGCGCTCGGGATTGGTGTCTGTGACCGTCTGCTCATGTTAGAGAACAGCACGTACTCGGTCATTTCACCGGAAGGCGCCGCCGCGCTCTTATGGAAAGACGCGAAGCTTGCAGAACGCGCAGCGGAAACGATGAAGATCACAGCACAAGATTTGCTGAATCTAGGGATTGTCGATGAAGTCGTCACCGAGGTATTCGGCGGCGCCCACATCGATGTGTCATTACAGTCATCACTCTTAAAGCCTGTATTAGCACAACACATGACGGAGTTGCGAGGCCGGACTCAAAATGAGTTGTTGCAAGGGCGGGCCGCCAAATATCATCAAATTGGCACAATTGGCTCGTGAAAACGTTAACAACCGCTTCATGTTCACGTTCATCCACTCACGAGATGACTGATTTTGAGCACACCCCATGCTTTTTTTTCACATACTTGTGTTGTAAAACAAAGGTCAGACATGGTATTTTATTTTCAGATTTCGTTAAAACACATAAGAGGTGAGTGACGTGAATTTAAAACGTATTGCGGTATTGACAAGTGGGGGAGACGCCCCTGGAATGAACGCTGCAGTCCGTGCCGTGACCCGAAAAGCAATTTTCGAAGGTCTAGAAGTGTACGGTGTGTATAACGGCTATCAAGGTCTAATCGAAGGAGATCTTGTCGAATTGAACCTCGGTTCGGTCGGCGATATCATTCAACGCGGAGGAACATTCTTACGTTCGGCCCGTTGCCCTGAGTTTAGAACGGAAGAGGGTCGTGCGAAAGCGGTCGAGCAGTTGAAGAAATTCGACATCGACGCGCTCGTAGTAATTGGTGGAGACGGTTCATACCGTGGCGCCCAAAAGTTGACAGAACTCGGTTTCCCAACAATTGGTCTGCCGGGAACGATCGACAACGATATCCCGGGTACAGATGCGACAATCGGATTCGACACAGCGCTCAACACGGCGCTTGACGCGATTGACAAAATCCGTGACACGGCGTCGTCGCATGAACGGACGTATGTCATTGAAGTGATGGGCCGTGACGCAGGTGATATCGCACTTTATGCCGGTCTTGCCGGTGGTGCCGAGTCAATCCTTGTCCCAGAACGTCCAGAAGACTTGAGTGCGATCGTGGAACGCATCAACCATGGTGTGGCTCGCGGTAAGAAACACTCGATCGTCGTCGTCGCTGAAGGCGCCGGCAGTGCGGAAGAGATCGGAAAAATGATCGCTGAGAAGACAAACTCAGATACACGCGTGACGATTCTTGGACACATTCAACGTGGCGGTTCCCCGACTGCTGCGGACCGCGTGCTTGCGAGCCGCATGGGTGCTTACGCTGTCGAGATTTTACTCGAAGGCAAGGCAGGACGTGTCGTCGGTATTCGTGCCGGTAAGATGATAGATCTCGATATCGACGAAGCGCTCGACCACAACAAGCACACGCTCGATATGCAGTTGATCGATCTTTCGAACCAACTTTCGATTTAACGAGTACCAGTGAACTCCACAGAGACGGGATCAGGTCGGTTGACCCCCCGTTTTCTGTGTGTAAATGTAATACATCCCCTAGGAGGTTTTTATTTATGCGTAGAACGAAAATTGTATGTACGATTGGACCAGCTTCAGAGAAACGTCTTCCGGAAATGATTGAAGCCGGTATGAACGTCGCCCGTCTCAACTTCTCACACGGTGACTATGAAGAGCACGGCGCACGTATCCGCGACATCCGCGAAGCAGCAAAAGCTGCCGGCAAAGTCGTGACGGTTCTTCTTGACACGAAAGGTCCTGAAATCCGTACACATACGTTTGAAGACGGAAAAGCACTCCTCGAAAAAGGCAAAGAAGTCATCATCGTCTCGACAGAAGAAATCGTCGGAACGAAAGATCGTTTCTCGGTCACGTACGAAGGTCTCTACGAAGACGTTGAAGTCGGGTCACGCATCATGCTCGATGACGGACTCATCGGTCTCCTTGTCGTTGAGAAGCTCCCGAACCGTGATCTTCGCTGCGTCATCGAAAACGAAGGCGTTATCAAGACGAAGAAAGGTGTCAACTTGCCTAACGTCAAGGTAAACCTTCCTGCCCTTACAGACAAAGACATCGCCGACATCGAGTTCGGGATTTCACAAGACATCGATGTCATCGCGGCATCGTTCGTCCGCCGTGCGTCTGACGTCGTTGAGATTCGTCAACTTCTTGAACGCAACAACGCGTCACACATCAAAATCTATCCGAAAATCGAGAACCAAGAAGGTGTCGACAATATCGACGAAATCTTGGCGATTTCTGACGGTTTGATGGTCGCTCGTGGTGACCTCGGAATCGAGATCCCAACGGAAGAAGTCACACCAGTTCAAAAAGAATTGATCAAGAAGTGTAACGACCTCGGGAAACCGGTCATCACGGCTACACAAATGCTTGATTCAATGCAACGCAACCCGCGTCCAACACGTGCGGAAGCATCTGACGTTGCCAACGCCATCCTCGATGGTACGGATGCGGTCATGCTTTCAGGTGAGACGGCAGCAGGGGACTACCCAATCGAGTCAGTTCAAATGCAAGCAGCAATCGCTGTTCGTACTGAGCAAATGCTCGACTACAAAAACTTGCTCAAAGATCGTCAGAAGCGCAGTGAGCACACGGTCACGGATGCAATCTCACAAGCGGTTGCCCACACGGCAATCAACTTGAACGCAAAAGCGATCTTGACACCGACACAATCAGGTTACACGGCTGCTCGTACAGCGAAGTATCGTCCAGAGGCGAACATCATCGCGGTCACAGAGTCAGAGCGTGTGGCACGTCAATTGAACCTCGTTTGGGGCGTGTACCCGATCGTCGCTGACACGATGCCGAACAACACGGATGAGATGTTGGTACAAGCTTCAGAAGCGGCTCGTCACGCTGGATTCGTCACAGATGGTGACCTCGTCGTCATCTCGGCAGGTATTCCGGCTGCGACTGCGGGTACGACAAACATGATGAAAGTTCATATCGTCGGTCACGCCCTCGCAAACGGACGCGGGATCGGTGAGCGCGGTCTCGTCGGTGAAGTCGTCATTGCGAACAATGCAGACGAAGCGAATGCGAAAGCGAAAGACGGCATGATCCTCGTCGCACCATTCACAGATAAAGAAATGATGCCAGCGATTGAAAAAGCGGCTGGAATCATCACTGAAGACGGCGGATTGACGAGCCATGCTGGTATCGTCGGACCATCACTCCGTAAACCGGTCATCGTCGGTGTCGAATCAGCGACATCAACGTTCCGTGACGGACAGATGATTTCGATCGACCCACTTACTGGTAAAATCTACAACGCGTAATCGAATGCCAATCGAACCGACTCTCTCATGAGTCGGTTCTTTTTCCATTCAGAAAGAGAGACTATGATGAGTGCGTATTTATTTTTATTGTTGCTCGTGTTGATCGGCGTCATTGCCCATAACCAATCGATCATCATCGCCAGCAGCGTCCTATTGATTATTAAAGCAATCGGATTCGGTGATCAACTGTTTCCGACGCTCGCCTCAAAAGGCATCCATTGGGGCGTGACGATTATCACGATTGCCGTGCTCGTCCCGATTGCGACCGGTGACATCGGGTTTAGGGAATTGTGGAATAGTATTAAAGGGCCGGTCGGCATCATCGCTTTCGGCTCAGGAATCTTCGTCGCGCTCGCCGCGGCCCAAGGCGTTCAACTGATGCGAGTGGACCCAGTCGTGACGACGGCACTCCTCGCGGGCACTATCCTAGCCGTCGGTTTTATGAAAGGCGTGCCGGTTGGACCGCTGATTGGAGCCGGGATCGCCGCTTTGATTTTAGGTGGATTTAGCCTGTTAGAAAAATGGTTCTGACATTTTTTGACGGTTGGATACGCTTACATTTCTTTTTTTCAGTAAATTGTTTATACTAGATAAAGGACAGGGTGGAGCGAGCTCGAAACGGATTGGGGAAAGTGTTCGACTTCCCGCCCTTATTCCCTACACAACAGACTGTATGATGCGGTCGATCACTTTTAAAGACTGAGGGGGAGTTATTGATGTCAACGACAAAAGGATTAGAAGGAATTGTGGCAGCGGCCTCAAAAGTCAGTTCGATCATCGACGGACAATTGACTTACGGAGGATACACAATCGACGATTTGGCGGACCACGCCACTTTTGAAGAGGTTGTTTTCCTATTATGGAACGACCGTCTTCCAAAAGCAGATGAATTAACTGAGCTCTCTGAAGCGCTCGTGAAAGAAGCCAAATTACCAGAAGAAGTCATCGCGACGCTCGAACGGGCGCCGAAATCGGCCAATGCGATGGCGACGATTCGGACGGCCCTTTCACAGCTCGCGCTTTATGATGAAGAGGCTGAAGATATGAGTACAGAAGCGAACATGCGCAAAGCGATTCGTCTCCAAGCTCAAATTGCGACGATTGTAACGGCGTTCGCTCGTCTTCGTAAAGGCGAACAACCGGTTGCGCCGAAACCTGGCTTGTCGTATGCGGCCAATTTCCTATACATGTTGAACGGAGAAGAACCAAGTGAGGTAGCCGAGAAAACGATTGATAAGGCACTCATCCTTCACGCCGACCATGAATTGAACGCTTCGACGTTCACGGCCCGCGTCTGCGTTGCCACGTTGTCTGATATTTACTCAGGCGTGACGGCAGCGATGGGAGCGCTCAAAGGCCCGCTTCACGGCGGTGCGAATGAGGCGGTCATGAAAATGCTCCACGAGATTGGTTCGGTCGACAAAGTCGAAGACTACGTTCGCGGCAAGTTCGAGCGTCGTGAGAAAATCATGGGCTTCGGTCACCGTGTCTATAAGGACGGCGACCCGCGTGCGAAACATTTGAAAGAGATGAGCCGCCAACTGACGGCCCAAATCGGCGAGCCGGAATGGTACGAGATGTCTGAGAAGATCGATCACCTCGTCGAGACAGAGAAAGGATTGAAGCCGAACGTTGATTTCTATTCAGCATCGACTTATTATGCGCTCGGTCTCGATGAAGAGTTGTTCACACCGATTTTCGCCGTCTCACGCATGTCGGGCTGGATCGCCCACATTCTCGAACAGTATGCGGACAACCGCTTAATTCGTCCGCGCGCCGAGTACGTTGGCGAGACGAACCGGTCATACGTCCCGGTGAATGAGCGTTAATTGACGCGACACGAGAAGATCGAGTCACAATTTAGACATAAACTTTGGTAAACTAACAATTGACGTAGGTCGGCGTTCGCGTCGGCCTACATAAATGTACTTAGGGGGATTCATTATGTTGACACAAAACGAAAAAATCACAGTTGAAAACGGTGTATTAAACGTACCGAACGTACCGACGATTCCATTTATCATCGGTGACGGCACAGGACCAGACATCTGGAACGCATCGGTGCGCGTCTTTGATGCGGCTGTCGAAAAAGCATACGGCGGCGAGAAGAAAATCGAATGGATGGAAGTGTACGCTGGGGAGAAGGCCTTCAACCAAAAAGGCGAATGGCTTCCAAACGAGACACTTGATCAAATCCGTGAATATTTGATTGCCATCAAAGGTCCATTGACGACACCGGTCGGCGGCGGAATTCGTTCACTCAACGTAGCACTCCGTCAAGAACTTGACTTGTACACGTGCTTGCGTCCGGTCCGTTACTTCACAGGCGTCCCATCACCGGTCAAGCGCCCAGAAGATACAGACATGGTCATTTTCCGTGAGAACACAGAAGATATCTACGCTGGGATTGAGTACGCGTCAGGCAGCGACGAAGTGAAAAAATTGATCTCATTCTTAAAAGAAGAGATGAACGTCAACAAAATCCGTTTCCCAGAAACGTCTGGAATCGGCATCAAACCGATCTCGTCTGAAGGAACAAAACGCCTTGTTCGCGCGGCTCTCGAGTACGCGATCGCGAACAACCGTAAATCGCTCACGCTCGTCCATAAAGGGAACATCATGAAGTTCACAGAAGGCGCCTTCAAAAACTGGGGTTATGAGCTCGCAGAAGAAGAATACGGCGACAAAGTCTTCACATGGGCACAGTACGACCGCATCAAAGAAGAGTCAGGCGAAGCGGCTGCAAACGAAGCTCAATCGAAAGCAGAAGCGGAAGGCAAAATCATCGTAAAAGATTCGATCGCCGATATCTTCTTGCAACAGATTTTGACACGTCCACGTGAATTCGATGTCGTGGCAACGATGAACTTGAACGGGGACTACATCTCGGATGCACTCGCTGCCCAAGTCGGCGGAATCGGGATCGCGCCAGGAGCGAACATCAACTACGTGACGGGCCATGCGATCTTTGAAGCGACACACGGTACGGCACCAAAATATGCCGGCCTCGACAAGGTCAACCCGTCATCAGTCATCTTGTCTGGTGAAATGATGCTTCGTCATATGAACTGGAACGAAGCGGCTGACCTCATCATCAACTCGATGGAGAAGACGATTGCCTCGAAAGTCGTCACATACGATTTCGCCCGCCTTATGGACGGCGCGACAGAAGTGAAGTGTTCAGAGTTTGCGGATGAATTAATTAAAAACTTGTAAGACATCAGCTAAACCAAGGGGGAGAGCACAATGATTCGTCGCAATAAAATCTCGGTGATCGGTAGCGGATTCACGGGGGCCACGACGGCACTGTATTTGGCTCAAAAAGAACTCGGTAACGTCGTGCTGCTCGATATCAAAGAGAACGAGAACCCGACGAAAGGAAAAGCGCTCGATATGCAAGAGACGGCGCCGATTCAAGGGTTTGACTCGTGGATCACGGGGACGTCGGATTACGCCGACACGGCGGATTCGGATATCGTCGTCATCACAGCGGGAATCGCGCGCAAGCCTGGCATGAGCCGGGACGACCTCGTCTCGACGAACGCCAAAGTGATGCGGGCGGTCACGAAAGAAGTGGCCCGCTACTCACCGAATGCGATTATCATCGTCTTGACGAACCCGGTCGATGCGATGACGTATGCCGCCTTCAAAGAGTCAGGCTTCCCGAAAGAGCGCGTGATCGGTCAATCCGGTGTGCTTGATACGGCCCGGTTCCGGACGTTCGTCGCTGCGGAGTTGAATATCTCCGTGAAGGACGTCTCTGGATTCGTGCTCGGCGGGCACGGGGATGACATGGTCCCGCTCATTCGTTACTCGTACGCGGGAGGCATCCCACTCGAGAAGCTATTGCCGAGCGACCGAATCGATGCGATCGTCAATCGGACCCGTAAAGGTGGCGGCGAAATCGTCCAGCTACTCGGGAACGGATCGGCCTACTATGCGCCGGCAGCGGCCATCGTCGAGATGGTCGAAGCGATTTTGAAAGATCAACGACGTATTTTACCGGCCATCGCGTATCTCGACGGTGAGTACGGCTTCCACGACTTGTATCTCGGTGTCCCGACGATACTTGGCGCGAACGGGATTGAACGTGTGCTCGAACTTGAATTGACGGAAGAGGAGACGGCCGCGCTTGAGCGCTCGGCTGAATCGGTCCGCTCCGTCTTGAACGTCCTTAACTGATTCGTCACCTCGTCTGCTGAGCAGGCGAGGTTTTTTGTACGCTTGGTTTTTGAGGGTCGCGTGCTACACTGAAAGAAGAACGTGGATTTGTTTTGTTTTTGTAAAGATTTGCTTTGATGTTGGTCGGACGTGGCATTGATTTGTAAAATAGGTAGTGTACGTGACAGAACAGATAGATTAGAGGAGGAACTAAGCGTGGCCGAAAAAGTGATTGTTGTCGATGACGAGGTGTCGATTGCGACGTTATTGAAATTCAATTTGGAGCAAGCCGGTTTTGAGGTTGAGACGGCCCATGATGGGAAGACCGGTCTCGAACTCGCCGAGAAGCAGGATGCGGTATTGATCGTCCTCGATTTGATGTTGCCCGAGATGGATGGTCTCGAAGTTTGTAAGCGACTCCGCCAACAGAAAGTGAACACGCCGATCCTGATGTTGACGGCAAAAGACGATGAGTTCGATAAAGTGCTCGGACTCGAACTAGGGGCAGATGATTATTTGACGAAACCGTTCAGTCCGCGTGAAGTTGTGGCCCGGGTCAAAGCGATCTTACGGCGTTCGGCTCCACAAGAGGTGCCGGCGGTGGACGCGGACGTCATTGAAATCGGTGACGTGAAAATTATCGCTTCGAACTATGAAGTGTTCAAAAACGGGGAGCGGCTTGAGTTGACCCCAAAAGAGTTCGAACTGTTGGCCTATCTTGCTAAAAACAAAGGCCGTGTCTTGACGCGTGATCAACTCTTATCGGCTATTTGGAATTACGATTTCGTCGGCGATACGCGCATCGTCGATGTCCATATTAGCCACCTTCGGGAAAAGATTGAACCGGTGACGAAAAAACCGACATATATCAAAACGATTCGCGGTCTCGGCTATAAGATGGAAGAGCCGATGCCCGAATGAAGACGTACCGCTCGCGTTTTTTGACGACGCTCATCCTGCTCGTGACGGGCGTCTTGTTGACCCTCGGGATCGTGCTTGGTCAATTGTTCAAAGACTTCTATTTGGACTCCGAACGCGATCGTTTGAAAGAGGACACGGAGCTCGCCGCCTTATATTTAGAAGGAGGCGACCTCGAGGCGATTCAAGACTATGTCCGGCAAATCGATGACGAGAGCAGTTTCGACATTCTGCTCCTCAATCGCCGGATGGAAGTGATTGCCGGGACTCCGTTTCGGGTCGGTTCGTTCGATTTTCGGATGGACGCTGCTTCAATCCCAGACGACGGGACGTTTGGGAACGAGACGCGTGAGGATTTGATTCAGTTCACAAAACCGATCGAACTCTCCTCGGGTGATACGGTGTATCTCAGTTTCATCCGCTACGTCTCCGATCTAGAAGGGGTATATAACCGGATTTGGCTGACGATTGCCTTGGCCTTGATTTTCTCATTCTTCTTGATTTTGTTCGTGTTGCATAATTTGACGAATCAGTTTATCCGACCGATCGATGAGGCGACAATCGTGTTACGTGAACTTGCCGACGGAAACTATCGGGCCCGTGTGTACGAATTGCGCAATGATGAAGAAACGGGCAGTCTGGCCGGGTCGATCAACGTTCTCGCCCGTAACTTGGAGACGATCTCACTTGGTGAATCCGTGCAACGGGCAAGGCTCGAGTCACTCATCGAATACATGGGGGCAGGGTTGCTTTTGGTCGACGAACGTGGCATCGTGACGCTCGTCAACCGCTCATATCGTGACATGTTCCAATACGACGACTTGATGATTGGTCAATTTTATCACGGCATTTTACCGAGTCCGGACGTCGAGACGTTGATCGAGGACGTCTATTTGACCGAAGAGCCCCACCGCCGTCAATTGTCGATTCGAACTGGATTCAACCAAAAGACGTATATGGTGTCGGCCGCACCAATCTTCAGTGATACAGGCATGTTGCGCGGGACGACGCTCCTATTTAACGATATTTCTGAATTGAAACGACTCGAGAAGATGCGGAAAGATTTCGTCGCGAACGTCAGCCATGAGTTGAAGACGCCGCTCACATCGATCCGAGGTTTCAGTGAGACACTCCTTGACGGGGCAAAAGAAGTGCCCGAGTTGCGCGATCAATTTTTGGATATCATTCAAAAAGAAGCGACGCGCATGCAAATGCTCGTTGAGGACTTACTCGAGCTGTCACGGCTTGAACGTGAAGATTTCCATTTGGACTTCACCCCGGTCCAGCTCAATCATCTCGTTGAGGAAGTGTGTCTCGTGTTGAGCCAGAAAGCGGAGCAGAAATCGATTCATTTGGAGTCGCGCCACGACGGGGAAGTCATCTTGCAGGCGGACATGAACCGAATCAAGCAAGTCATCTTGAACCTTGTCGCCAACGCCATCAACTACTCGCCGGAAGACAGCCGTGTCGAAATCGCGGTCGAAAAGAGAACGGACGGATCATATTTGATTGTCAAAGACAACGGGATTGGCATCGCGCCGAAAGAAGTGAGCCGAATCTTTGAACGATTCTACCGGGTCGATAAAGCGCGGAGCCGGAACTCCGGCGGGACAGGTCTCGGTCTTGCCATCGTCAAACATATCATCGACCTTCATCATGCGACGATTCACGTGGATAGTGTCGAAGGTGCTGGGACAACGTTCACAATCAAATTCCCAATCGCTTAACATGGAATTCATGTCGGGTTCATACCGACTTTACAAAGCGATGCTACTCTATAGATGAGACCTCTTCATCATCTCGTGTCCCGGCCGGTGCTCATCTCCACTCGGTCAGGAAGATTGACCCTTTTCTAGCTACTAGAAAAGGGTCTTTTTTTTCGAACGCATGTGCCCGTATGATATGATGGAATCAGATAGAATGGAGGTTGACCAATGAATAAACTACTACTTCTTGATGGAAACTCACTCACATATCGTGCGTTTTTCGCGCTGCCTCCGATGACGGATGCGAGCGGTCGAAATACGAATGCCGTGTACGGGTTCACCATGATGTTGTTAAAACTGATGGAAGATGAGCAACCCACGCATTTCGCGGTCGCATTTGATGCGTCGAAGAAGACGTTCCGGCACGACACGTATGCTGACTATAAGGGGGGACGGCAGAAGACCCCAGGGGAACTCCGCGAGCAATTCCCGATTGTCCGCGAGGTTTGTGAGGCGTTCGGGATCAAAGTGCTCGAACTCGACCAGTACGAGGCCGACGATATTATCGGGACGCTCTCAAAAAATGAGGCGTTCGATCAAGTGACGGTCGTCACTGGGGATAAAGATTTACTGCAACTGATTGACGATCGCGTCACCGTCTATTTGACGAAGCGTGGGATCACCGATGTGGAGACGATGGACGCGAAGGCGTTCAAAGAGCGCTATGACGGTCTCACCCCGCTCCAAATGATCGATTTGAAAGGCTTAATGGGGGATAAGTCCGATAATATCCCCGGAATCCCGGGGGTTGGTGAGAAGACGGCGCTTAAACTGCTCACGGCTTACGGATCTGTCGAAGGACTATATGAACATACGCATGAATTAAAAGGGAAACAAAAAGAGAAAGTCGAGGCGAACGAGCGGGAAGCACTCATGTCGAAACAATTGGCGACGATCTATACGGATGTCCCAATCGATATAAGCACGGACGACCTTACGTTCCATCCGTATGACGCTGGAAAAGTGAAGTCGTTGTTCATGAGCCTTCAGTTCAAATCGCTTCTGAGCAAACTGAACCTTGAAGCGTCGAGCGAGGAAGCGGTCGAAGCGCGTGAGGTGAATCATATCGCGATCGACAAGCAAGATTTGACAGAAGCGGTCCTCATCCTCGAGCAACTCCGTGACGACTATTTCGAAGAACCGGTCATCGGTGTGGCCATCGCCTCGAAAGCCGGCGTGACGGTCGGCGATGTGTCGCTTTTAGACGTCCCGGCAGTACGAGACTGGTTGGCCGACGAGAACCGAGCCACGATTTGTCTCGATGCGAAACAGACGATCGTCCAATTGAAGCGACATGGTGTGACGCTCCGAGGCTATGACGATTTGCTCGTCGCCGGATATTTGCTGAACCTGTCGGGCGGGACGACACTCGATTCGATTGCCGCTCATTTCGATTACACGTTACCGGAAGACGAGGCGGTTTATGGCAAGGGTGCGAAGCTGCACGTCCCGGAACAGGACGTGCTCGAGCAACATCTCGGCGAGAAGGCGATGGCGATCTTGACGCTGTTCGTAAACGTCGGCAAAGAACTCGACCAAAACGAACAGACGTCGCTCTATGAAGATTTGGAACGTCCGCTCGCCTCGGTGCTTGCAGAGATGGAGTGGGCCGGGATTCACGTCGACGTGGCGACGCTGAAAGTGATGGAAGACGATTTGCGGGAACGGTTGCTTCAACTCGAGGCGGAGATTCATAGTCTCGCCGGTGAGACGTTCAATATCAACTCGCCGAAACAGCTCGGCGTCATTCTATTCGAGAAGTTGGCGTTGCCACCGGTCAAAAAGACGAAGACCGGTTACTCGACGGCAGCGGACGTGCTCGAGAAACTCGCGCCGCTGCATCCGATCGTCGAACATATTATGCATTACCGTGAGCTCGGCAAGTTGCAATCGACATATGTCGAAGGCTTGCAAAAAGTCATCAAAGACGACGGGAAGATCCATACCCGCTATACGCAGACGTTGACGCAGACCGGACGGTTGTCCTCGGTCAACCCGAACTTACAGAACATCCCGATCCGCTTGGAAGAAGGGCGGCGCATTCGCAAGGCGTTCACCGCGAGTGAGGCCGACTGGATGCTGTATGCGGTCGACTATTCGCAAATCGAGCTTCGGATCATGGCCCACATGTCGCAAGATGAGAAGATGCTCGAGGCGTTCCTCCATGATGAGGATATCCATACGTCGACGGCTGCCAACGTGTTCCGAGTCGCGAAAGAAGAAGTGACATCGCTCATGCGTCGCCAAGCCAAAGCCGTCAACTTCGGCATCATTTATGGCATTAGCGACTATGGACTGTCGCAAAACCTCGGCATTAGCCGAAAAGAAGCACAGACGTTCATCGATACGTATTTCGAGCAGTTCCCGGGTGTGAAACGGTTCATGGATGCCGCGATCGAACGAGCGCGGGAACACGGCTATGTTGAAACGATGCTGAAGCGTCGCCGCAATATCCCGGACATCCATTCTCGAAACTTCAACTTGCGCGGTTTTGCGGAACGCACAGCGATCAACACGCCGATTCAAGGGACGGCCGCCGATATTATCAAAAAAGCGATGATTGATGTCGACGTGGCACTCCGTGAGTCAGGACTTCAGTCGAAGTTATTGCTTCAAGTCCACGACGAACTTATCTTTGAAGGACCTAAAGAAGAAATGGACTCGCTCGAGACGATCGTCAAACAAGCGATGGAACACACGGTCACCTTGGACGTGCCGCTTCGCGCGGACGGTTCGTTCGGTGAGACATGGTTTGATACGAAATAAAGACGAGAAAGGAACTTGATATGCCAGAATTACCAGAAGTGGAGACGGTCTGTCGCCGATTGCGGCCATTCGTCTCGGGAAAAACAATTGCAAATGTCGAGGTGCTCGACGCAAAAATCATTCGAGGTCACGAACCGGAGATTTGGAAACAACAGTTGCTCGACGAGACGATTCAAGACGTGGAGCGACGCGGCAAGTTCATTTTGTTCAAATTGACGAACGGCTATCTCGTTTCGCATCTGCGAATGGAAGGAAAATTCTTCCCGCATGACGAAATGGTCAGTCCGGTCAAGCATACGCATGTCGTCTTCACCTTCACGGACGGGACTACGCTTCATTATAACGATGTCAGGAAGTTCGGGACGATGGAGTTGAAGACGAATGAAGAGTTGTTTGTGACACCGCCATTGTCGCTGCTCGCCCTCGAACCGTTCGATCCTGAAGTGACAGCGGAGACGCTTCACAGCCGTCTGAAGCGGATGAACGTTCGTGCAATCAAGACGGCGCTGCTCGATCAATCGATTTTCGTCGGGCTCGGCAATATTTATGTCGATGAGACGTTATATCGGTCCGGTGTCCATCCGACCCGTCCGGCAGCGACACTCTCGCTTGACGAGGTCCGTCGGGTGCATCAAGAGGCTGTGGCCGTATTGACGGAAGCGATTGAACGAGGCGGAAGCACGATTCGGAGCTATACGAATCCGGATGGGGCGAGCGGGACGTATCAAGAGACACTGTACGTATATGGACAGACCGGGGAGCCGTGTAAGCGATGCGGCCGACCGATTGAAAAGATGAAATTAGGCGGACGGGGCACACATTACTGTCCGCACTGCCAACAGTAAGAGGTGGACATGATGTTGAAAATTGGTTTGACAGGTGGGATTGCGACAGGGAAGTCGACCGTATCCAGACTGTTTCGAAAGCAGGGCATCCCGATCATCGACGCCGACAAGATGGCACGGATCGTCATCGAGCCTGGCGGCAAAGCGTTCGCGGGCGTCCGCGAGGCGTTCCCGCAATGTTTCACGGGCGACGAGTTGAACCGGCAGGCGCTCGGACGAGAAATCTTTCATGATGACACAAAACGTCAGTTACTGAATCAGCTCATGCATCCGGCCATCCGAGAAGAGATGCTCGAGGAGATGCACGGATACGAGGCTGCAGGGGAGACGGTCGTCATATTCGATATCCCGCTCTTGTTCGAGGGAACGATGCGGGACCTCGTCGATTATACGGTCGTCGTCTATTGCCGTGAAGAGATTCAGCTGATGCGTCTCATGGAGCGCAACGGGTTGACGAAAGAAGAAGCGCTCGCTCGGATTCATGCGCAAATGCCAATCGAGGAGAAGAAACAACAGGCTGATTTTTTAATCAACAACAACGGTGCGTTAGGCGACTTGTCGGCCCAAGTGATCCGCCTCGTCGAACAATTTGAAGACATGAAAAAAGAAGGCGACTGACGACGCCTTCTTTTTTTTGTTCAGTTGAGTGGGTCTGAGTCAGGCTTCCCTTTTTTCCACGTGTCGAAGATGGCGCGTCCGTCGCTCGGATGGCCGTTCGAATAGTAAATCGGATAGAGTGAGAAGAAGACATAATAGAACGAGAAGTATGCAAACTGATACGTGTAAATTGTCGGCTCGATCTCTCGCATCAAGATGAAGGCGTTCACGAGCAAGATGCTCGATAAGTTAAAAATTGAACCGCCCGCGTAGACGAGACTCCGCGTCAGGCGATTGCTGTACTTCAAGTCACTGAATTGGCACCAGGCGTCATAAAAATAAACGCGGTTAAATTGAAGGCGTCCGATTTTAAACAATTTTTTCCCGGTCCCAATCTCCATGTCGAGCGAACCCCCAAATAGTTTCGCGAAGAAGAAATGACCGAATTGATGGATAATCGTCACAATCGGTAAGATGATGAAAAATGAGATGACAAATTTATCTAGGTCTGTCCAATCAAACATATAGTCTTAGCTCCTTTCCAAGCTCTACACCAAATTTCCCTCTTTTTCAAATCTGAAACTGTAAAAAAAGTGAAAAAAATGTGACGATTCATAGTGAAAACGCTTCCATTTTTCCGTTATAATGGTGTCGTAACGCAGAAAAAAGGGGGATTCAGAATGGGGACGAAAGTTGCAATCAATGGATTTGGTCGAATCGGCAGAATGGTATTTCGGAAGTTGATGCTCGAAGGGCGTCACGACGTGGTCGCCATCAATGCGAGTTATCCGGCGGAAACGCTCGCGCACTTGATCAAACACGACACGGTCCACGGACCGTTCACACTGACGGTCCGAGCGCATGGGGATGCACTCGAAGTCGATGGTAAACGCATCATGATCGTATCCGAGCGAGACCCGGAGCGGTTGCCGTGGGCTGAACTCGGTGTCGAGATCGTCATCGAGGCGACGGGGAAATTCAATTCTGATGTCGGGGCGAAAAAACATTTGACGGCCGGTGCGAAAAAAGTCATTTTGACGGCACCGGGAAAAGGCGAGTTGCGGACGATTGTCATGGGGGTGAACGATCGGGATTATTTACCGGAGCACGATCACGTCATTTCGAACGCCTCGTGTACGACGAACTGTCTCGGCCCGGTCGTCAAAGTATTGGATTCGACGTTCGGGATTGAAACGGGGCTCGTGACGACGGTGCATGCCTATACGAACGATCAAAACAATATCGACAATCCGCATAAAGATTTGCGTCGTGCCCGTGCTTGTGGCAGTTCCATTATACCGACTTCGACTGGTGCTGCGAAAGCCATCGGGCTCGTCTTGCCGGAACTTCAGGGCAAATTGAACGGGATGGCGCTACGAGTGCCGACGCCGAACGTCTCGCTCGTCGATCTCGTCGTCGAGTTGCGTCGAGATGTGACGGTCGATGAAGTGAATCAGGCGTTCGAGCGTGCTGCACACGGGGAAATGACGGGCGTTCTCGGCGTCTCGAACGAACCGCTCGTCTCGATCGACTTCAATGGAGATGAGCGTTCGTCAATCATCGATGCCGATTCGACGATGGTGCTCGGGGGCAACCATGTCAAAGTGCTCGCTTGGTACGACAACGAATGGGGCTATTCGTGCCGCGTCGTCGACTTGTTGGACATGGTCGCGAGCTACCTGCAAATCGGACAACAAGAAACCCACGTCTGAAAAAATATATTTATCTAAAAATATTTTTAAAGAATTGAAACAAATGTCTTGTAACGACGTCCTAAACAAGATACACTCTAACTCGTGAACTTCAATTGGTCTGACAAACGCAACTTAAAGGGTTAGGACCTCTTAGGACTAACTTGCCCCCGTGGTTGTGGGCGATTCAGGCACAAAGTGAGTGATCATCAACTACTTTGAGACCATTGATGTAAAGGGGGATCCACTAATATGGATACTATGGGACGTCACATTATTACAGAACTTTGGGAGTGCAATCCCGACAAATTAAACGATATCGACTACATCGAGCGCTTGTTCGTCGATGCAGCACTTCGTTCGGGCGCTGAAGTCCGCGAAGTCGCTTTCCACAAATTTGCGCCGCACGGTGTAAGTGGAGTCGTTATCATTTCAGAATCACACTTAACGATTCACAGTTTCCCAGAGCATGGCTACGCATCAGTCGATGTGTTCACATGTGGGGATCGAATCGATCCAGCTACAGCCTCGCAATACATTGCAGAAGGCTTGGAAGCAAAAGTTCGTGAAGATGTGAAACTTGACCGTGGGATGGGACCGATTCGTGTTCCTGAAGCGCAAGTGGCAATCAGCAAATAATCAGATTGACCTTATGAGGCTGGCCGATTTTCGGTCAGCCCTTTTAATTGTTTTGTTAACCGCTTAATTTTGATATGCTTAACCTATATAAATAAGGTGTCGAGGTGGATAATGGGATTATTTGATAAGTTTCAAACACATGTCCAAACGGACGATTCGCATAAAAATGAGGCATTACGGACGCGTTACGTGGCGGCATCGCCAAGCGCCGTGCTCACATGGCTCCGCGAACGGATTCAAGCAGAAGGTCAAACGGTTCGCCGGGTCGATGCAGACCGGGGCGAAGTGGCGTTTCATGGAGACGGATGGGACGCATTGGCAACCATCGTCCAAGTGGACGGCGGACGCACGGCCGTCGATTTTACATTGAACCGTGACCAGATGCTCGGACCGGACCTCGGTCAAATCGTCACCACATATTATGAGGCGCTATCCGTGAAGTTCCCGCTCCGCGCCATCGGGAATCAATCTGTCGAACGATAAGGAGGGCTGAGCATGCGTTGTCCTAAATGCGATCATAATGGAACGAGAGTGCTCGACTCCCGGCCAGTACAAGATTTCTATTCGATTCGTCGCCGTCGCGAATGCGAGGAGTGCGGCTATCGCTTCACCACGTTTGAAACGGTCGAACAGACACCGCTCATCATCGTCAAAAAAGACGGGAATCGGGAAGAGTTCAGCCGTGAGAAAGTGCTTCGCGGGATTATTCGGGCGTGCGAGAAACGTCCGGTCACGCTGGAGCAACTTGAAGGTGTGGTCACGAAAGTCGAACAACAGTTACGCGCCCTCGGCCAGTCCGAGATTCCGAGTGAACAGGTTGGGGAGCTCGTCATGAACGAGCTCGCGCGGGTCGACGAAGTGGCATACGTCCGCTTCGCGTCTGTCTATCGCCAGTTCAAAGATATCTCTGTGTTCTTTAAAGAACTAGAAGATTTAATGAAGCAAGAAAAATCGACCAACTAAACGGGCGGCCTGCTGGTCGCCTTTTTTCAAGGGAGACCTACCATGGAAAAAGAACGCATCCTGTACGGAACTGACGAACTGTTGATCATGAGCACCGGACTCATCGATCGCGAGTCGTATCAGTCGCTGTACCATTTATATCAGCCGGTCATCGGAGTGAAGGCGCTCGCAATGTATCAGACGCTTTGGAGCGAGCTGAAGCCCGGGAAAATGAAATCGAACTATATGTCACACAGCGCGCTTTGTGAGATGCTCGATTACTCGATCAACGAGCTGACGGACTGTCTGTTCCGGCTCGAAGCGATCGGTCTCGTCCGGACGTATAAGACGAAAGACGAGCGCTTGACCCAGTACGTGTATCAACTGCGGGTCCCGCTCGCACCCCATACGTTCTTGAACGACGGACTATTGTCGAGTTTTCTCTTCTATAAAGTCGGAGAAGTCCGCTTCAAACAGTTACAAGGTCGATTCACGATTGATCCGTTGCCGGCCGGAATCGTTGAAGTGACGAAAGACTTTAATGAAGTGTTCGACGTCAAAGGGGTCAATCATATGGCGTTCACACAAAAGAACTACGAGAAACCTGACCGCGCCAAAATCGAGATCAACTATACGTTCGATATGGAAATCGTCAAAAAGTTGACGAACTTCCCCGTCGGCTTCTTCACGAAGAAGCTCGATGAGACGATCACGAAGCTTGCCTACGTCTCCCAAATCGATGAAGAGACGATGGCCGAGATGTTGAAGGAGTACTTCGTCCACGAGGCGTATCTACCGCTCAGCGAGCAAGAGAAGCGCGACGGCTGCCGTCAGATGGTGTTGCAGTTGAAGAAAAAACAGACGCGCCATCGGAAAGTGAAGTCGGATGAGACGGAGAAGGCAGAAATCGGTGATTTGCATGACGTGACTGTCATGGAAGAAGCGCATCCGCATCAGTACGTGTCGACGTTACGGAAGACGCCACAGTTGTCGAAGAGCGACGAGCAACTCATCATCGACCTCGTCGATACGCTCGGACTCGCGCCAAGTGTCATCAACGCGTTGTTCTATTACTGTATCGAAGTGAAGAAGCAGACTCGGCTCAGTGAGAACTACGTCATGCGAATCGCGACGAGTTGGAAGACGGCAGGCTATTTGAACGCCAAAGACGCGTTGGAACAAGAAGCGACGCAAGACGCGCTCATCGAGAAGAAACAGCAGAAGCGGGAGAACGTGCAACAGCGGACGACCGTCGGCTCGAGACGCAAAGACAAGACCGAGATGCCAAAATGGCTCGAGGACGAGGCGAAAGAGCAACGGACGTACGATCAAAAACGAAAACAAGAGCTCGAGGCATCGGTCCCAGACGACGCGGAACTCGTCAAGTTGTTAAATGAATTGAAAGAGAAAGGATGAGGGACATGGAACGCATCAATCAAACGCTCGCCCAAATGATGAACCGGAAAGAAGTGCGGGAAGCGTACGAATCGATTCGCCGGCGCACCCTCGAACATCCAGAAGTCGTCGCTTTTTTAAAGGCGCATCCGGAGTTAGACGAGACGGCGGTCGAGGTCGGCTTTACGAAGCTCAGTGAATATGCAGAACAGATGGACGGCAAGAAGCTCGTCGAGGAGCAAGCCGTCATCCCGGGCCATCAGCCGGTGCTCTATGTCGACCTCGGTCAAATCGCGATTCGTTATGAAGAGACGGTCAAGCATCGTCAAGCACGGCGCCAAAAAGAGATGGACCGGAAGTTTAAAAGCTTATTCTTGCCGGAAGAAGTGCGAGAGGCGAGCTTTGAATCGTTCGACTGGTCGGATGACGCCCGTAAAATCGCACTCCGTGAATCGATGCGGTTCGTCTCAGGCATGAAGACCCGCCAAAAAGTGAACGGCCTGTACTTACACGGCAGCTTCGGGGTCGGGAAGACGTATTTGCTTGCGGCGATCGCCAACGAACTGAAAGTGGCGGACATCGAGACGATTCTCGTCCACGCCCCGGGATTCGTCTCGGAAGCGAAACGAAAGATCCGGACCGATTCGTTCGACTCATTTTTGACGTCGTTCCAACACGTGCCGGTGTTACTGATCGATGACATCGGTGCCGAGGCAATCAGTCCGTGGGTACGCGACGAGCTGTTCGGGATCATCTTGCAATATCGCATGATGCATCGCTTACCGACGCTTTACAGTTCGAACTTCAGCGGTGAAGAGCTCGAGACGCACTTCTCGATCGACGGTTCGCCTCAGAACAAAATGAAAGCCCAGCGGCTCATGCAGCGCATCTCGACGACGACGACACAAATCGAATTAAAAGGTGAGAACCGACGTCGGTAAAGGGATTGTATTTCTTGAACGAGTTGACTATACTAATAATCATATAACCGATGCATCGAAGAGGACATGAGACGTCGTCACGGGTTTCAAAGCGAGGGAAGACTGGTGAGAGCTTCCTAAACACGCCGATCGCCTTACTCCCTCAGAGCACCGTACGGGCCAATCGTGCGGCGATTCACACTCGTTATCGTGTGTTCGAGCCAAGCGTTACGCTTGGGAACGAGGGTGGTACCACGAGAATCAAAGCTCGTCCCTTTCATAGGGATGGGCTTTTTTTATTTATTTTTAAATGTAGAGAGGGGAAGTTGACACATGATTCAATTGACATTTCCAGATGGGGCCGTCAAAGAGTTTGAGGCCGGCATCACAGCAGAAGAAGTAGCAGGTTCGATTAGTCCAGGACTCCGAAAAAAAGCAATCGCCGCCAAAATCGATGGTGAGATGATCGATTATCGTCGTCCGATTGAACAGGACGGTAAAATCGAGCTCGTCATGCCGGATTCGGAAGAGGGCATCGATTTGATGCGCCACTCGTCAGCCCACTTGATGGCCCAAGCCATCAAACGGTTATACGGGGAAGAAGGCAGCATCTACCTCGGCATCGGACCGACAATCGAGAACGGTTTCTATTATGATATCGAGATGGATCGCCGCATCAACGAAGAAGATCTCCCTGAAATCGAGAAAATGATGAAGCGAATCGTCGACGAGAACTTGGACATCACACGTGAAGTCGTGTCGCGCGACGAGGCGCTCGAACGCTACAAGGCGCTCGGAGACCCGCTCAAAATCGAATTGATTGAAGATATCCCGTCGAGCGAGACGCTCACGATTTACCATCAAGGCGAATTTTTCGACTTATGCCGTGGGCCGCACGTCCCGTCGACATCGAAGTTGAAAGTGTTCAAGTTGATGAGCGTGGCCGGGGCATACTGGCGCGGCGACTCGGACAATAAGATGCTCCAACGCATTTACGGAACGGCGTTCGCGACGAAAGAACAACTCGCGGAACACTTGCGTCTATTGGAAGAAGCGAAAGAGCGCGATCACCGCAAGCTCGGGAAAGAACTCGATCTCTTCTTCGTGTCGCAAGAAGTCGGCCAAGGTTTGCCGATGTGGCTCCCGAAAGGTGCCTCGATCCGTCGGACGGTCGAACGTTATATCGTCGACAAAGAGCTCGAGCTCGGGTATCAGCACGTCTACACACCGGTCCTCGGTTCGGTCGACCTGTATAAGACGTCTGGTCACTGGGATCACTATCAAGACGACATGTTCCCGAAAATGGAGATGGACAACGAGGAACTCGTCCTTCGTCCGATGAACTGTCCGCACCACATGACGATTTATAAACATGAGCCGCGCTCATATCGCGAACTCCCGCTTCGCATCGCCGAGCTCGGCGGTATGCACCGTTACGAGATGTCAGGTGCGCTCACAGGCCTCCAACGCGTCCGTTACATGGTGTTGAACGACGGGCACACGTTCGTCACACCGGAACAGATGAAGCAAGAGTTCAAAGATATCGTCCACTTGATTCAAGAAGTGTACGCTGACTTCGGCATCAAAGACTATCGTTTCCGCTTGTCGTACCGTGACCCGGCCGACAAAGAGAAATACTTCGACAACGACGCAATTTGGGAAACAGCCCAACGCCAGTTGAAAGAGACGATGGATGAGCTCGGTCTCCCGTATTTCGAAGCGGAAGGTGAAGCGGCATTTTACGGACCGAAACTCGACGTCCAAGTCCGGACGGCGCTCGGCAAAGAAGAGACGTTGTCGACGGTCCAACTCGACTTCTTGCTCCCTGAGCGGTTCGACTTGACGTACACAGGACCAGACGGCAAAGACCATCGCCCAATCGTCCTTCACCGTGGGGTCGTCTCGACGATGGAGCGTTTCGTCGCCTACTTGATTGAAGAATATAAAGGCGCGTTCCCGACATGGCTCGCCCCGGTCCAAGTCAAATTGATTCCGGTCTCACACGTCCACGACGAATACGTCGCGGAAGTGAAAGCAGAGCTCGTCAAGCGCGGTGTCCGCGTCGAAACGGACCTTCGGGACGAGAAACTCGGCTACAAGATTCGGGAAGCACAGATGAAGAAGATCCCGATGACGCTCGTCCTCGGAGATAAAGAACGTGATGAGCGTGCAGTCAACATCCGTCGTTATGGACAACAAGAACAAGTATCGGCCACGCTCGATGAATTCTTGTCGTCACTTACAGCAGAGATCGCCAACCGTTCACGTTAATATGTCGACCATCCTTCATTGGAAGGGTGGTCGTTTTTTCGGTCTTGAGACGGATGCGGAAGACTTCATCAAACACGTATGGTAGAAGAAAGGAGTGATTCATTTTGAATTATATGAAACCATTAGTGGCGTTGACGATCGGTTCGGTCGTCGCGACAAGCATGATTCCAAAAGTAAACGCAGAAGCCATCGTCGATGATACGATTGTCACACTCGGAGAGTCGTTATCGGCGAGCCAACGGGACTGGGTGCTCGAACGGGTTGAGGCACCGGCGGGGATTGAGCCGATCATCACGACCGCAGCCGATGAAGATAAATACTTAGGGGATGCCGTCCCGCAAGCGCAGCGCGGCGGGGGGATGTATTCATCAGCCCGCATCAAACTGACCGACGGGACCGGGCTCGATATCAAAACGGAGAATGTCACATGGGTGACCGAAGATATGTATGCGAATGCTCTCGTGACGGCAGGCGTCACGGATGCCGATATTTATATCACGTCGCCGATTCGCGTCACCGGGACGTCGGCTTTGACGGGCATCATGAAAGCCTATGATCAGACGGCCGCGGAGACGGGCATTCAATTGAGCGAGGAACGGAAAGACTTGGCGCAAGAAGAGCTCGCGGTCACCTCTGAGATCGGGAAGACGGTCGGGCAAGAAGATGTGGCCGGACTCATGAACGAGATCAAAGCAGAAATTGCGAATAAGGCACCGGAGACGAACATCGAGATTCGAGATATCGTCATCCAAGTGTTGAATCAAAACAACGTCCAACTGTCTGATACGCAGTTGACGCAATTGACGACGTTGTTCGAGAACATGCAGCAGGCGAACCTCGACTGGGGTGCAATCAGCAATGGGTTACAAGGGGCCGGTCAAGACGTTCAGGCGTTTCTCGAGACCGAGGAAGTCCAAGGCTTCTTCGCCCGTTTGTTCGAAGCGCTCAGCAACTTCTTCAAGTCGTTGACGAATTGAACGGGCTTTGAGTACATGACAAATGGTATTGAAAAAAGGGCCTCGGCCCTTTTTCAATACCATCGTTTATGGATATAGTCGCGAGCAGACTCGTGGTCGTCCACAATCTTCAACGTGATTCGGTTCATCTCTTCTAAAAGGTCTGTCAATACCGCTTCGAGCTTGGCATCACTCACGTCATGGTGGCGCATCGTCTCTTGTACGATGTGTTTGATTTGGTCGTGATAATCATGGTCACCTTTCACTTGCTGTCTCCAAGACACGGCCCATCCCTCCTTTTTTATTTTATTCCCTCGGAAAAGGTATTGCGAAACAACGAAATGACTGTTATCATCATAAAAGTGTGAGCTACCAATTATTCATGCGCGAATTCTTGACATCTTAATTCTATTGGTGTTAAGATGACATAGTGATTAAATACAACAAAGCAGAAGCGCCCGCTTCTCACCTCGTCCGAACAGCTTCGGTCAGGTCCATCATGTACGTGAAGCAGTCGAGCCTTGGTCTCTGCTGACTCCGAAATGATGTGTGGGCGGGAAACTGCCGACGCTTTTTTTATTGCCATGTTGTCTTATCAATCTAAAACTCGTGCAATCGCACGATGGAGGTGCTAACCATTAGCAAAGAGCTCTTTATCAACGAAAACATTCGTGCCCGTGAAGTTCGCTTAATTGGAGCGGACGGTGCACAACTCGGTGTGCAATCGCGTAATGAAGCATTACGTTTAGCAGAAGAGGCTGAACTCGATCTCGTCTTGGTCGCCGATAAAGCTAACCCACCGGTCGCTAAAATCATGGACTATGGGAAATACCGTTTCGAACTCCAGAAAAAGGAGAAAGAAGCGCGTAAAAACCAAAAAGTCATCCAATTGAAAGAAGTACGCCTCAGCCCGACAATCGAGGAAAACGATTTCCAAACGAAATTGCGTAACGCTCGCAAATTCCTTGAAAATGGAAACAAAGTGAAAGCGTCGATCCGTTTCCGCGGACGCGCCATCACACACTCGGAAATCGGCCGACGCGTTATGGAAAAATTGGCGGCGGAATGTGCCGACTTGGCAACAGTTGAGCAAAAGCCGAAGATGGAAGGACGCAGCATGTTCTTAGTGCTGGCTCCGAAGAAAGAAGATTAATCATCGAGTCATAGTGGGGAGGAAATACTCATGCCGAAAATGAAATCGCACCGTGGTGCTTCTAAACGTTTCAAACGTACTGCATCAGGTAAACTCAAGCGTTCACACGCTTACACAAGTCACTTGTTTGGTAACAAATCGACTAAAGCGAAACGTAAGCTCCGTAAAGGTGCTATCGTATCAGCTGGAGACTTCAAACGCATTCGCAACATGATCGCGAAGTAATACGAAAGAATTTAGGAGGGAAACCATATGCCACGCGTAAAAGGCGGTTATACGACTCGTCAACGTCGTAAAAAGCAAATCAAGCTTGCCAAAGGTTATTTTGGCTCGAAACACATTCTATTTAAAGTAGCAAAACAACAAGTCATGAAGTCACTCATGTACGCTTACCGTGACCGTCGTCAAAAGAAACGTGATTTCCGTCGTCTTTGGATCACACGTATCAATGCGGCAGCACGCACAAACGGCCTCTCATACAGCCGTATGATGCACGGCCTCAAGCTCGCAGGGATCGACATCAACCGTAAGATGCTTGCTGAGCTTGCTGTGACAGATGCACAAGCATTCGCGTCACTTGCTGATACAGCTAAATCAAAATTGAACGCGTAATCGTTCAATCGACAGCGCCGAGACCTTATCTCGGCGCTTTCTTTTTTCAGATTTTTTCCTTAAACTTAAGATAAGGAGGACGTCCCATGGATCAATCAGTCTTAGCCATCGTCGCATTGGCGCTCATCGTCTTGAACGTCTACACCTATTTGCAGGCGAAACGTTATACGCTCGGAGAAGGTGATTTCAACGTCTTGTACGCGTACGCAGGCGGTGCGATCGGTGCCCTGTTCGGACTTCATTTGACGCGTAAAAAGGCGGTTCATGCCCCAAAACGTGTTCAAATACAAGTATTGATTTTGGCAGTCGGCTGGTCTTTAATGATTTTAGTACTGCTTTGAATGGAGAATAGGAGGAGCAACCGGTGAACTGGACAACATTGTTTGATCGGCAGCGTGAATTAGATGAGCGGATCAAAGAAGAACATCAATTATCCGGGAACCAATTTGATGAGCGTTTGCTTGCTTTGCTCGTCGAGCTTGGTGAACTCGCCAATGAGACCCGTAGTTTTAAATTTTGGTCAACGAAGGGCCCGTCGCCTCAAGACGTGATCTTAGAAGAGTATGTCGACGGCATTCATTTCTTATTGTCGCTCGGACTTGCCCTCGGGTATGAACGTGATTCGTTCCCGGCAGGTAGCTCGTATCTTGACGCGACTGACGCTTTTTTAGACGTGTTCCGCAAAGTGACGAACTTTGGTTTGTCGAAAACGGAACCGATGTACGAGACGCTGATGGCGGCTTATCTCGAACTTGGCTATACGCTCGGGATCAATGAAGAGTTGATGGCGATGGCGTATATGGCGAAAAATGAAAAGAACCATGAGCGACAAAATCAAGGTTACTAATCAAAAATCGAAGGAGCGATGCCCCATGAACGAATCATTACATATGTTGAAACGCTTGACGGATGCCACAGGTGTCCCTGGAAATGAAGGTGAAGTCCGCTCACTCATGCGTGAGTATTTAGAACCTCACGTCGAAACGTTCGAACAGGATGGGCTCGGCAGTCTGTTTGGTCGAGTGACGGGCGATACGGAAGGTCCGCGTGTCATGATTGCCGGTCATATGGACGAAGTCGGGTTCATGGTCACGCGCGTTGAAGAGGGCGGTTTCCTCCGCTTCCAAGCACTCGGCGGCTGGTGGAACCAAGTTCTCCTCGCACAGCGCATGGACGTCGTCACACGCTCGGGAGAGAAAATCCCAGGCGTCATCGGTGCCAAACCACCTCACGTCCTTCCGGTCGAGGCACGCAAGAAGCCGGTTGAGATCAAAGACATGTTCCTTGATATCGGTGCAACGTCGAAAGAACAAGTGGCCGAGTGGGGCATTCGTCCGGGCGATACGGTCGTCCCGCATTGTGAGTTCACGGTCATGAAGAACGAAGATTTCTTGATGGCGAAAGCATGGGATAACCGAATCGGTTGTGCCATCGCGATCGAGGCGGCGAAACGTTTGAAGAACGAACAAGTACCAGGTGTCGTCTACACTGGAGCGACGGTCCAAGAAGAAGTCGGGTTGCGTGGCGCCGTCACGGCCGCCAACTTGGTCAAACCAGACGTCGCCATCGCCGTCGATACAGGCATTCCTGGAGATACGCCAGGAATGACACCGGCAGAAGGATTGTCGAAACTCGGGGAAGGGGTCCAAGTCATCTTCTTTGATGCGACGACCGTCACGAACCCACGCCTCATCGATTTGATTGTCGACGTGGCCAAAGAGAACGACATCAAGTACCAATTGGATTTGACGCCGGGCGGCGGGACAGACGCAGGTCGGTTCCATTTGTCTGGAGTCGGGATGCCGGCCGTCGCGCTCACGGTGCCGGTCCGTTATTTGCATACGAATGTCTCGATCATTCACAAAGCAGATTATGAAGCAGCCGTCGATTTGGTCGTAGCGCTCACGAAACGACTCGACCAAGAAACGGTTCAATGGTTGAAAGAGGGATAATATGACGAAAATCACGTCTACGAAAAGTGAGACGATCAAACGCTTAAAGCGATTGATGACAAAAAAAGGCAGACAAGAGTCCGGGCAATTTTTAGTCGAAGGGGAGCATTTGGTCGACGAGGCGATTCGTGCCGGACGACTCGTTCAGCTGATTATGGGGGAATCGTATACCCCGAAAGGATCGTGGCGCCTCGATGAGATGCCGGTCCTCGAACTATCGGACCATGTGGCCGACCTGTTATCTGAAACGGAGAAGACGCAAGGCGTCTTCGCCGTCGTCAAGATGGCCCCGGTCGAACGGAAGATGAAGCACGTCCTCGTCCTCGACCGGATTCAAGACCCGGGTAACCTCGGGACGATGATTCGCACGGCCGATGCGGCCGGATTTGACACGGTCCTCCTCGGCAAAGGGACGGTCGACCCGTTCAACGCCAAGGTCGTCCGGGCGACGCAAGGTTCGTTGTTCCACGTGAACGTGCGCTCGGTCGATTTGCTCGAGACGCTGCCAGAACTGAAGAGCGCAGGCTTCCATGTGTATGGGACCGCACTCGCGAAAGCGACGTCTTACGAACAAGTCGACTTCAAGGACAAAGTCGCGCTCGTCATCGGCAATGAGGCGCAAGGTGTCCATAACGACGTACTTGATTTATGTGACACGCGCGTTCATATCCCGGTTCTCGGCGATGCCGAATCATTGAACGCGGCTGTTGCGGCGGGCATCCTCATGTACCGGATCGCATTACAATAATCTTGTCAGCACTGAAAAATCGTGATAGGTTTATAACATCGAACAACATACCGAATAGACGTTGAAAGAGCATAGTACGCGAACTACCGAACGAGTACAGAGAGCATGGGCCGAGACTGCGAGCCGATGCCTTGGTCGGCGCCGAATTCACTCTCGAGTCGTGTTGGAGACAACACCGGGGTAGCATCCCGATATCGATGCTCTCAAGTGGGCCGATTTCGGCCAAGTAGGGTGGTACCGCGATTATTCGTCCCTTCAGTCATCGACTGGAGGGACTTTTTTTGTAGAGGAGGAAATAAGGATGAAAGAACAGTTAGAACAATTACAGCAAGAGGCATTGCATGAGATTCAGGCGGCTTCGTCGCAAAAAGAATTGAACGATGTCCGCATCAAATATTTAGGGAAGAAAGGTCCGATGACCGAGGTGCTTCGTGGGATGGGGAAACTTTCTCCTGAAGAACGTCCGGTCGTCGGAGAGTTGGTCAACACGGTCCGGACGACGATCCAAGACACGTTAGAGGCACGGATCGAGGAAGTGAAGGCGGTCGAACTTGAAGCGAAACTCGCGGCTGAGACAATCGACGTCACACTACCGGGTCGGACGGCGCTGCCGGGCCATACCCATTTACTTCAACAAATCGTCGATGAGATGGAAGACTTGTTCGTCGGGCTCGGCTATACAATCGCCGAAGGCCCGGAAGTCGAGACAGACCTGTACAACTTTGAGATGCTCAACTTGCCGAAAGACCATCCGGCACGTGATATGCAAGACTCGTTCTATATCACGGATGAGACGCTTCTCCGGACACACACGTCACCAGTTCAGGCCCGGACGATGCTCCAAGCCGACGGGAAACCGATTCGAATCATCTGCCCGGGGAAAGTGTACCGCCGCGACGAAGACGACGCGACACACTCACACCAGTTCATGCAAATCGAGGGGCTTGTCGTCGATGAGCACATCTCGATGGCTGATTTGAAAGGCACACTCGAAGTGTTCGTCAAGCAATTGTTCGGTGAGACGCGTGAGATTCGTCTTCGCCCGAGCTTCTTCCCGTTCACGGAACCATCAGTCGAAGTTGATATCTCTTGCTTCAAATGCGGAGGCAAAGGCTGCAACGTCTGTAAGGGAACAGGCTGGATCGAGATTCTCGGAGGCGGCATGGTCCATCCACGCGTACTCGAGATGGCTGGCTATGACGCCACGAAGATGTCTGGATTCGCATTCGGGATCGGCGTCGAACGGATGGCGATGTTAAAACATGGAGTAGACGATATCCGTCACTTCTATACAAACGATCTACGTTTCATCGAGCAATTCTAAGGGGGAACACATATGTTATTATCGAAAAAATGGTTGAATCAATATATTGATGTATCAGACTTGAGCGGGCAAGAACTCGGAGACTTGATCACGAAGAACGGAATCGAAGTCGAGAGCGTCATCAGCCGCGCTGAAGGATTGTCAGGACTCGTCGTCGGTCACGTCCTCTCGTGCGAGAAGCATCCCGAAGCGGACAAGTTGAACGTGACGACGGTCGATATCGGTGCGGACAGCCCGGTGCAAATCGTCTGCGGCGCACCGAACGTCGCGACCGGACAGCACGTCATCGTGGCGACGGTCGGAGCTCGTCTCCCAGGACTCAAAATTAAGAAAGCGAAACTGCGTGGTGTCGAGTCACAAGGCATGATCTGCTCACTCGAGGAACTCGGTTTTGAGAAGAAGCAGATTCGTGAAGATGAACAGGACGGCATCCATACGTTCCGTGAATCGGTCGAGGTCGGTGCGGACGTCATCAGCTTACTCGACCTTGACGACGAAGTGATCGAGCTCGGGTTGACACCGAACCGCTCGGATTGCTTGAGCCTATACGGAATCATCCATGAAGTCGCGGCCATTCTCGAGCGCCCTTACACGCTTCCGTCGGCAGATGTGACGACGGAAGCACCAAACGCGGTCAGTGTCCGTCTTGAGACAGACAACTGCCCGTACTACGCGACACGTCGCGTCGATGGTGTCACAATCGGAGATTCGCCACAATGGCTGAAGAACGTCTTGATTGCCGAAGGTGTCCGGCCGATCAACAACGTCGTCGATGTGACGAACTATGTCATGCTCGAGCTCGGCCAGCCGCTACATGCGTTCGATACGGCAAAACTCGGGACGACGATTGCTGTCCGTCAAGCGCATGACGGCGAAGAAATCGTCACGCTCGATGACGTGACGCGCACGCTCGATGCCTCGATGATGGTCATCACGGACGGTGAACGTCCTGTCGCCATTGCCGGCGTCATGGGCGGTGCAAACACAGAAGTCGATGCGACGACGTCGAGTATCATCCTCGAGTCGGCCTACTTCGCACCGGCATCGGTCCGGAAGACGAGCCGTACGCTCGGATTGCGTTCGGATTCGAGTGCCCGCTTTGAAAAAGGAGTCGACCCGGAACGGTTGCAACTGGCCCTCGACCGTGCCGCCGAGCTCATCGTCGAAGTGAGCGGTGGCACGATCAGCGACATCGTCGTCGCTGGGGACAAAGCTTCAGCGGCCCGGACGATCGATGTCTCGGTCGCCTATATCAACCATCGCCTCGGGATGGACCTCGAACAAGCGACGATCGTCCGCATCTTGGAGCGACTCGGTCTCGACGTGACCGGAGACGAGACGTTGACGGTCCACGTACCGTCACGCCGGCCTGACTTGGAACTACCGGCCGACATCACGGAAGAAGTGGCGCGCCTCTATGGGTATGACAGTCTGCCGTCGACACTCCCGGCGTCGCGTTCAAAAGGGTACCTCCCACGAGAGAACGTGTTACGTCGCCGAGTTCGTCGTGTCCTTCAAGGGACAGGATTGTCGCAAGCGATCACGTACTCGCTCACGAGCGTCGGACACGCCGCACGCTTCAGTGGGGAAGGCTCGGACAAAGTTAACTTGGCGATGCCGATGAGCGAAGAGCGCTCAGTGCTCCGGACCTCACTCGTCCCAGGTCTCCTCGAAGCGGCGCGATACAACACGTCACGCCAACAAGCGAATGTGCGCTTGTATGAAACAGGGCGCGTCTACGTGGAAGAAGGCGAGACGTTACCACGCGAAACGGAACGCGTCGCCGGTGTATTGACGGGGCTTTGGTACGACCATCGCTCGCAAGGCACACGTGTCCCGGTCGACTATTTTGTCGCCAAAGGCATCGTCGATACGCTGTTGCATGCACTTCGTATCGACGCGACGTATGAGGCGGCGACGATTGCGGATATGCATCCGGGCCGGACTGCGAACGTCCTCGTGGACGGACGTGTCATCGGCTATGTCGGACAAGTCCATCCGGGCGTGTCAAAAGAAGCGTACGGTTTGAAAGAAGTGTACGTATTCGAGCTCGACTTGGATGTGTTGCATCAGACGGCACAACTCGTCTACGAAGATGTGCCACGTTTCCCATCGATCTCACGCGACTTGGCACTCGTCTTGAAGCGGGATATCCCGGCGGGGCAAGTCGAAGCAACGATCAAACAGGCTGCCGGACCGCTCTTGATCGACCTCGCCGTGTTCGATGTCTATGTCGGGGAGAACGTAGGAGACGATGAAAAATCGATCGCCTTCTCGCTCAAATATCAAGACCCGACGCGCACGCTTCAGGATGAAGAAGTGACCGCGTCGTATGAAGCAATCCTTGCGGCCGTTCAAGCGGCCCACGGCGCAGAAGTTCGCGCCTAACCTAAAAAAGGTGTCCACCCCGTGTGGACACCTTTTTTGAGTTTACTGGACCTCGAGAGCCAAGTCGCCGAACTTCGTCCAACCGACGAGGCATGTCACTTTATACAACAGGAGCGTGATGACGGCCGGGAGGACGACACCCGTTCCGACGAAGATGAGGAACGCGTCCATTCCTTGCGCGGCAAGGATGTTGAGCGGGGCGATCAACGAGTTGAGGCCGAGCCCTGCGATCTCATATGGGACCTCGAGCGAGAAGACGAGCGTCGCGATCGGAGCGCTGATCATCGCCGCGATAAAAGGTGGCATGACGACGCGAGGGTTTTTGACGACGTTCGGGAACTGCACTTTCGGTGTGACGAAAAACGAGGCGACCAACCCGCCCGGATCCGTTTGGCGATACGCCATGAGGGTGAAGCCGACGAACTGGGCCGTACATCCAATCAACGCGGCGGCGCTGGCGACCGGGTCGAGCTGGAGCGCGATGGCGAGTGCGGCCGATGAAGCAGGCGACATGAGCATGACGCTAAAGACGAGCGCGATGACGAGCGATGTCGCGATTGGCGATGTATTGACCGAAGCGGTGATGCTCGCACTAATCGAGTTGATGAGCGGTGTCGTGACGGCGGCTGCCCCGACCCCGACGATCCCGCCGCCGAGGACGGCTGTGACCGGGACGACCATCATGTCGAACTTCGTCTTGCCGAGGACACGTTTACCAAGCCAAACCGCAGCCGCGGCCGCGATTAAAGCACTGATCGGTTGACCAGGTACGAGCACGAGCCCGCTCTCGGTCGGTTGGAGCGCCGCACCACCGACGGTTGCCGCAATCATCGCACTGAACAAAACGAGGGTATTGCCGCCGAGCTGGTAGGCGACACCGGCACCGAGTGCCGGGGCGAGCAACGATTTCGCGACTTGGCCGATCAAGACGAGTGTCTCGATTCCGGCCATCTTCCCAATCGTTTCAATCAAGAGGCCGACCCCGAGCGTGACAAGGACGGCGCTTGCCATTCCTGCTGATATTTTGATCATCCGATCCATTGCGTACTGTTTCACTTCCATCATCTCCTCTATGTGTATCGTTCCAATAAAAAAACCTATCCAGATTGGATAGGCGCGTCGGTCAAACCATGAGCGCCTCGTCCGAAACCATCGAAACAAGGGCCCAAAAATTCGTCTCGGTCATCGAGTCGATTTTCAGTCCCTCAGTCGAATAATAATCAGTAGGCCGTGTTGTGCATGGGTTTTCATCAGTGCCAGCTCCTCCGTTTGTTAAGATTTGTCTAAGAGTAACATGATATTTTTCAATAATCAATATTTTCTGAAAATTCATTTGAAAAAAATTGAAAACCGCTCAAAAAGAAAGACGGCCCCTTGCAGGACCGTCTTTCTTTAAGATGTGCTGGCGGCGAGTGAGCCGACTTGTTGATCGATGAACGCCATCGAGATCGAATTGAAGTGATCGGGTTGGTCAACGTTGACGACGTGACCCGAGTCCGAGACGACCTGGACGCGAGCCGTCGGTTGATGTTTCGCGGTCCGTTCGACAGCTTCGAGGAACATGTAGTCCTCATCACCCATAATATAGAGAATCGGTACGTTCGTCTCGATTGACGAGAAGTGACGAAGCAACGGATTCATATTCTCGGTCATCTTGAACCAGCGGATGAACTCGCGCTGGCATAGGTTGGCCGCGTCGCGGACGAACATCATCCGTGATTTTTTATGACGTTTTTTTGGTAGCAAGATCCACGCGAACAACTGATACAGCCACATGTACGGCACGAAGCTCTGCACGAGACTGCCAAGTCGAATCAACAACGTCGAGCGGACGTTGAACTTGACGATGGCCCCACCGAGCACGACGGAAGCGATTCGTTCCGGATGGTGCTCGAACATCGCCTGGATGACGATTGTCCCGAGCGACAGGCCGACCATATGTCCTTTTTCAATCTTCAAATGATCCATGACTTCGACGACGTCTTCGACGACGACGTCGAGCGTATATGCGTTCAGCGGTTGGTTCAACGACTGTTCTTCGTTGTACGAGCCGCCGTGTCCACGGAGATCGAGCAAGAGCACGTTATATTTTTTTTTGAACGGCCGAATTTGACGATACCAATGCGACAGACTTCCACCGGCGCCATGGATGAAGATGACCCAAGGATGGTCGTCGCTTAAAGTGTACGTTTTATAATGCAACATGAACGCTATCCTCCAAAAATTTTTAAGTTCATTAAACCCTAAAATTAATATACCATATCTTCGAAGTGAGGACTATCGTTTCAGCTCACTCAAACGGATCGCTTTCTTCGTGTTGGCGAAGTGGACTTTCGCCACTTCGTTCAAACGTTCTTGACCGTAACGGATGATCAACTCGGCAGCGACTTGATCGACTTTGGCACCGGCCCCTTTCGGTAACGTGACCCCGAGTGTCGCGCTTAACTTGTCCATTTCTTTTAAGAACAAGGCCCGGGCGAGAATCGAGGCGGCGGCCACGGCGACGTGCAGTCCTTCCGCTTTCGTCGAGAAATAGACGTCGTCTTTGACGACCGCCTTTTCAGATCGCAAATGGTTGTAATAGACGTTCTTTTCAGCGAACTGATCGATTAAAATCGCGTCCGGTGTCGCATCGAGCTTCTGTAATAAGGCCGACAAGGCGGCATTATGAGCGATGGCCGTCATTTTACCTTGCGTCATCGTTCGCTGCATCTTATTATACGCCGGATTGTGCAGCGTCGCTTTCTGATAGGTGATGGTAACATGTAAATCTTTGGCGATGCGGACGATCTCTGTATCGGACAACAGTTTTGAGTCTTTGACCCCGAGCTCTTTGACAAGGGCGATTTTCTCTTTCGGCACATAGGCGGCGACGACGACGAGCGGTCCGAAATAATCTCCTTTTCCGACTTCATCGCTCCCGATGACAGACCAGTCCGAAAAGCCTTCCGGTAGAACGGTTTTAGGCACACTTGGTTCTTTCTTTATACTCTTTCCCCATTTTGCGGCCTCGCTGTCGGCATCGCGTCCTTGGAACATGACTTTACCCGAATTGTAGACCGTAATCACACACTGAGGTGTTTTGGCACTGAATCGTGCATGGGGCGGTGGATTGACCGCGTGGGCCCGATAACTCGCGATAAGTTCTTCTTGGGCCGCGGTCGACAATTTGATGACTTGATTGCCCAACGTGAGCACTTCCTTTCTAACTCTAGCAAATCAATCTTACATTTTTTTTAGATATTTTGAAACCAAAGTTTCGCTCTAAACGTATAGACAAGTGAGTAAAGAAAGAAGAGAGGTGAGTCGGAGATGTGGTGGCGCGATGACACGGATGAAGATGAGGCGGGATCTCTCTATAAACATATTCTCGAGCTAGAGGCTAGGATTGCGAAGCTGATCGCCCATCAAGTCAGGGTGCGTCGCCTGCTGATGCAAGAATCGTCGGCCGCGGCGACCGAACAAATCATTGCGCTGCAAGCGGAAGTCGATCATTTTTTATCGCTATTGCGACAAGAGCGAGCGGAAGCGGTCGATCGCTACGACCGCTTGCGTCTCGAACAGACGTTAGGACGTGTGCGGCAGGTGGTCGATCAACCGACCCGGCCTTTGTCCGAATGGGACACGATCGAGCAAGCACTCGCACTCGAAGTCGAACATTTGCGTCGTGTTCTTTCCTATGAACGACAGCGTCGCGCCGAGGAGGAGTGGTAATGGAATCGTTAGATCAGCTGTATTGGTGGGTACTCATCATCGCCGGTCTCGGTACATTTTTGTACATGTTATTTTCAGATGCGTTTGATTTATTCGATGGTTGGTTCAATCCAGCGGTCATCCTGTCATTTTTAGCACTCGGTGCGGGCATCGGCCTCATTTTGAACGCGCTCGCCCATGTGTCCCCGATGATTGGGCTCGCCGTCGCACTCGTCGGATCGTTCGCGCTCACGACGCTCCTGTACTTATTCGTCCTCTTGCCGTTATCGAACGCGGAAGAATCGATCGGGATGACCGATGAATCGCTCGTTGGACTTGTCGGACGGTTGACCGTCCCCGTTCCGGAAGGCGGTTACGGGGAAGTACTCGTCGAATCGGTCATCGGTTCGATTTTAAAGACGGCTCAAAGTGTGGACGGCAAAGCGATTCCGAGTGATCGACGGGTCATCATCATCGAAGTCGAACGAAACATTGCGGTCGTCATGGAATATGACGAGCCGACAATCCGAAAGGAGTTTTAACTTATGAGCACAGCCATATTAGCCAGTATTATCGTCGGGGTGATTTTGCTCGCCTTGATTTTCGTCTTCGTGTTGAAGTATCGCACGGTCGGACCAGATGAGGCGCTCATCGTCACCGGCAGCTACTTAGGGAAAAAGAACGTCCATAGCGACGCGTCGGGCAACCGTGTAAAGATTATCCGCGGGGGCGGAACGTTCGTATTGCCGGTGTTCCAGCAGGCGGAACCGCTCAGCCTTCTTTCGAGCAAACTTGAAGTGACGACGCCGGAAGTGTACACCGAGCAAGGCGTACCGGTCATGGCGGACGGTACGGCCATCATCAAAATCGGTGGCTCGATCAGCGAGATCGCCACGGCGGCTGAGCAGTTCCTCGGCAAACCGAAAATCGAACGCGAGAACGAGGCGAAAGAAGTGCTCGAAGGTCACCTCCGTTCCATCCTCGGTTCGATGACAGTTGAAGAGATTTATAAGAACCGCGATAAGTTCTCACAAGAAGTCCAACGCGTCGCCTCACAAGACTTGGCGAAAATGGGGCTCGTCATCGTGTCGTTCACGATTAAAGATGTTCGTGACAAGAACGGCTATCTCGAATCACTCGGGAAACCACGAATCGCGCAAGTGAAACGCGATGCTGATATCGCAACGGCCGAAGCGGACAAAGAGACACGCATCAAACAAGCAGAAGCGATGAAAGACGCGAAGAAAGCTGAACTCGAACGGGCTTCGGAAATCGCAGAAGCCGAGAAAGAGAACCAGCTCCGCATCGCCGCCTATCGTCGTGAGCAAGACGTCGCCAAGGCTCGGGCCGACCAAGCGTATGAACTTGAAGAAGCCCGCGCCAAACAAGAAGTCACTGAGCAACAGATGCAAGTCCAAATCATCGAGCGTCAAAAGCAAATCGAGCTCGAAGAGAAAGAAATCATGCGTCGTGAGAAACAATACGATTCAGAAGTGAAGAAAAAGGCCGACGCCGACCGCTATGCCATCGAACAGTCAGCGGAAGCCGACAAGGCGCGTCAAATCGCCTCGGCCGATGCCGAGAAATATCGTATCGAAGCGGAAGCGAAAGCTGACGCCGAACGCGTTCGTCTCGCCGGTGTGGCCGAAGCGGACTCGGAACGGGCCAAAGGGGAAGCCGAAGCCGAGATTATCCGCTTGACGGGTCTCGCCGAAGCCGAAGCGAAACAAAAAATCGCCGAAGCGTTCGAACAGTATGGACAGGCTGCCATTCTCGACATGGTCGTCAAGATGCTTCCGGACTACGCGAAACAGATTGCAGCACCGCTTGGCAATATCGACAAGATCACGGTCGTCGATACGGGCAGCGGCAAAGATGGGGGTGCCGGCAAAGTCACAGGCTACGCTACAGACTTGATGGCATCGCTCCAACAGACGCTCAAAGCGTCGTCAGGAATCGACATGAAAGATTTACTCGACAATTTTGCCGGGAAAGGCAACGTCCAGCCGAGCGCGAATCGCGAATTGAGCGAATCGACGTTCGCTGCGACCGAAGAGTGAGCCGAGAGCCACAGACAATCGTCTGTGGCTTTTTTGTTTCGTGCGGATTCCTCTAAATTTGATAGGAAAGACTTCAAACTCGATCGGTTTCTGACGATAAGGGAGATGTCAGACCATTAGAGAGAGGAAGTAGCTATTATGAAGAAATCACTCATCATCGGCTTGTTGGCCGCATGTGTGACTTGGTTGCCCGGTTGTCAGTCTGTCATCGACCAACCGGAACAAACCGTGGAAACACGTCAATCGATGGGCGTCGTCTTGTCCGATGTTGGTCTCGGGGACCAATCGTTCAGCGACGCGGCTATGCGCGGCATGGGGCAACTCCGGGAGACAGGGAAATGGTTCGTCGACTATCGCGAGCTTGCCGAGACGGAGACATATAAAGCGGGGTTCGAACAGCTCGTCGCGGACGGACATGATGTTATCATCGGTCTTGGTTTCGCATGTCAGACGGATCTTGAAGCGGTGGCGGCTGAACATCCAGAGCAACAGTTCGCGTTGATTGATGCCGTATCGACGTTACCGAACGTCATCTCGGTGACGTTCCAAGAGACGGAAGGCAGTGCACTCGCCGGGGCAGTCGCGGGGCTCGAGACGGAATCGAATAAAATCGGTTTCATCGGGGGTGTCGACAACGAGCTGATTCAAAAATTCGGGACCGGCTTCGAGCTCGGTGCAAAAGGCGTGAATGAAGACGTAACGATGCTCGTCGATTACGCCAACGATTTTGCCTCGCCTGAAATCGGACGTAAGTTGGCAGAGAAACAGATTGAAGCCGGAGCAGACGTGCTGTACGCCGCTGCAGGACTGACAGGGGTCGGTGTCTTAGAAGCAGCGGAACGGAACGGCGTGAAAGCGATTGGCGTCGATAGCGACCAATCGATGATCGCACCGGACGCGGTCATCACGTCGATGTTGAAACAAGTCGATTTGGCCATCGTCGAAATCGCGGATCGGGTCGAAGCGAAGGCGTTCAACGCTCACGTCGAACTCGGGATCGATCAAGGCGGTGTCGGTTTGGCCGCTCTTCGTCGTGTCCAATGGGATGACGACGAGACAAAACGGTTCGAGGCGTTTCAGAAACAGTTGATGGAGGGGACGCTGAAATGAGCTTACGGAAACGGTTCATCTTTTCGACCGTGTTCACGGTCTTATTGATTGTCTTGATGATGAGTTATGTCTTGTCGACGTTGAATCGTCTGCAAACTTATAACGAGCAGTACGGCACCCAGATGATTGAGTTGTCCCAACTCGAGACGTCGCTCTTGCAGGAGCAGTCCCTGTGGACCTCGCTCGGTGAGCAGATGAGCCAATCGACGCTCACGCAGCTCGAGCGGATTCGGACGACAAACACGGAGACGTTTACGACATTGAAACAGACATATCTTATTCCTGAATTTGCGAACCACCTCGAACGTGCGACGATGAAGTATGAGCGAATCGGAGCCGAGGTCGAGGCGGCCGAGGCCGGCGGAATCGCCGCCCGGATTCAAGCGGCGAAGCTTGAAGGGGTATTGAACGATGTGAATACGCTCCTCTTGAAAAATGGAACATTCTACGAGGCGTTACAAGCCGAGGCGGCGAGTGAGACAAAACGTCTCCTGCTCGTGTCCATATTGTTGACGGTCTTTGTCATCGTCGCACTCAGTGTATACAACTTCTTCTTCGCCCGCTCGATCACCCACCCGCTCGAACGCAATGTCGAGGCGGCGGAAGCAATCGCGGCCGGACGATTGATCACGCTGCCGGATTCGACGCGATGTGATGAAATCGGACGCTTAGAACGAGCGATGCGGGAAATGACGATGTCGCTCCAGACGGTCATCGGTTCCATCCGTGTCACGTCGATGAAAGTGAACGATATGACAGAGACGGCGGCTGCTGAGAACGAGGCCGTGGTCAGTACGACATCGAACATCACGAATGCGGTCGATGAGATGGCGAACGGGGCCCAGTCGATCGCGACCGAACTGCAAGAGACACTTGAATCGGTCGGCATCATGGCGACCTCGTTCGAGACAAGTTTGAACCAGACGAAGCAAACGACCGAACAGACGTCTGAGATGACACGCGAAGTCGCAGCCGGCATCGAGACGTTGACGGACCAGGAAGCGATTTTAGCACGTTCGAGCGAACGTAACGCATCGCTCGTCAACCGGATGGATGATTTCGCCCGGAAAACAGAAGAAATCGAAAAAATGGCGAAGCTCGTGGAAGATGTCGCCGCCCAGACGAACTTGCTCGCCTTGAATGCGGCCATCGAGGCTGCACGGGCAGGGGAGGCAGGACGAGGTTTTGCAGTCGTCGCCAGCGAAGTGAAGAAATTGGCCGAGGAGAGCAACGTGGCGACACGTTCTATCTTTGGTGTCGTCCAGACGATCCGGGACGAGGTCGTCCGCTTGACGGACATGGTCGAAGAGTCGAGTCGGGAACAGACGGCACAGCTCGAGGCGTTCGGAATGACGAAGCAGGCGTTCAACCGAATCCATGACCGCACGGACCACGTCGCCTCGTTTGTCAGTACGATTGAACGCGAGATGGTCGCCTCGAGTTCGGAAGTGACGAACGTCTTGAAACGGGTTGAAGAAGTGAGCGGTGTAACCGAGGAACTTGCGGCGGGGAACGAAGAAGTCGCAGCCTCGATGAAAGAGCAGCAAGCGAGCTTCGATCAGATTTTCGCTTTGATGCAAGAGCTAGAAGGGCAAGCCGCGGCACTCGCGAACCAAGTCCAACATTTTGAAGAGCACTGAGACAAGTTTCGGCTTGTCTCTTTTTTGTCGTCTTGTTATGTACGGGAAGCGGATGCCTTCGTCCGATAGGCGCGTGGAAAACGACGAGTTTGGCCTCGGCACAGATGACAACGTTTCTTCATACTATAGAAAAGACTCGCTCGAGGAGGGGACGTATGGAGAAGTGGAAACGATATGTCGTCGTGCTGCTGATTGGACTGCTTATCGGGGTGGGCTATATGTTTTATTCGAAAGAACCGGAGACGCCGATGGTCGAACAGTTCGTTGCGACACCCGAACCGGAAGTCGAGCCGAGCGTCCCGACCGAAATCGTCGTCTATGTGACCGGGGCGGTCGAGGCACCGGACATGTATACGATGCCACAAGGGGCGCGTGTCGGTGACGTGTTGTCACTCGCTGTCTTGACGGATGAGGCCGACCCTGAGCAATTGAACTTGGCTCAACTGCTCGTCGATGGGACGAAAGTGAGCGTCCCGAAAAAAGGAGAGACGGTCGTTGTGCCGGCCACTGAAGAAGCGAGCGGGGGGACGAACGGGGTCCATGTCAACAGTGCGACGAAGGACGAACTGATGACCGTACCGGGCATCGGCCCGGCCAAAGCCGAGGCGATTCTCAATCATTTGAAACAACATGGGCCGTTTAAGTCATACGAAGAGATTGGCAACGTCAAAGGATTCGGGGAGAAGACGTTAGAAAGCATGGAAGGCTATTTATTGGTCCCGTGACATGCCGCTGTATCCACTATTGCCGATCAGCCTATTCATTGCCGGGATGTACGGGTCGGTCGCCCTCTGCCTCCTGTTGTCTGTCGCCATCGCGTTCACCTGTCGCGGTCAATCCGTCTATGCGCATATCGGCGCCGTCCTGCTCGTCCTGTTCGTGTTCGTACGTCCTGACGCCGAACCGTTGCCGGAGGCCGGGCCCTATCTGTTCGCCATCGAGAGCCGGCGGGACAACGGACTATCAGCGCGGCTGTATGGACAAATCGACGGGACGGAAGGTGTGTTGACCGGTCGTGACCTCGCACTCGGTCGTCCCGGAGAGACGTGCCTCGTCACGTTCACGCACATCCCGTTCGCACCGCTGCGTAATACGGGCGGATTCAATGAGTCGGCGTGGGCGCTCGGAGCCGGTCTGACGTTCAAAGGGAGTGACGTCGCCATCGAGGCGTGTCGTCCGAGTGACGGGATAGCTGGGCGGATGCTCCGCTGGAAAGAACGGCAGCTCGCGAGAATCGAGGCAACGTATCGACCAGATGTGGCGCTATACATGGAGGCGTTATTGTTTGGGGAGAGCCGATTGCTCGATGAGGACACCTCGTTCTCTTACCGGGTCACGGGTCTGCTTCATCTGCTCGTCATCTCCGGGTCACATATCGCGCTCCTCGTTTTGGCGTTCCGTTGGCTGATGCGCGGTTTGCCGTTTCGTCAGGAGACGAAGACGCAACTCATCATCGCCGCGGTCACGCTGTTCGGCTGGCTGACCGGGTTTTCGCCACCGGTCGCACGGGCCGTTCTCGTCGCCGATCTGTTGCTCGGGTTGTCGCTGTTCGGCTACCGTGTCCGTGACCCGATTCGGTTACTGAGTTGGTGTGCCGCGTTGCTACTCGCCGTGCAACCTTATCTGTTCTGGAATCTAGGGTTTCAATTGACGGTCGCGATGACGCTATTTTTGCTCGTGACCCGGTCGATGTGGAAGGGGCCGTTCGGATTGGCCATATATGCGCAATGGTTCGGTCTCGTCTTCCTATGGCCCGTGCAACCAATTCTATCGATGTTGGCACCGGTATATAACGTGCTCGTCGGGCTGTTGATCTCTTGGTTCATCATCCTGATCACACTGCTCTCGTACCTCGTACCGACGGCCGAACCACTCCTCTATCCGGTCCTCGACGGGTTGAACGGGACGTTCCAACTGCACCATGACTGGCAGCCGTGGCTCCCGTTGCACGAGTTCACGTTTTGGCACGCTGTAACGCTCGCTGCCGTGCTGTGGGGTGGGTTGATCTTACTCGAATGGAAGCGCTGGACGGGCTGGGCGCTGGCCGTCAGTTCCCTTTTCTTCCTTCACGTCTCGTTGGAATGGACCGAACAGCCACGCGTCACGTTTCTAGATGTCGGGCAGGGCGATGCAATCGTCGTCGAGTATGGCGATGTGACCGGGGTCATCGATGTCGGCGGAGTGTTTCAAGACCCGAAGGAATCGAAACGGTCCACGTATGATCCGGGAGCGGATGTCGTCGCCCCGTACATATGGAAGCGAGGGGAGACGCGTCTCGATTTCTTGCTGCTTACCCATGCCGATCATGATCATGTCGGCGGACTGTCCGGTTTGCTCTCGTCCATCGAAGTCGATGAGGTGTGGCTCTCGGCGGAAGTAGCGGATCAAGGCAAACGAGACGTGTTACTGGCCGAGCTGGCGGCTTATCAGGTCCCGGTCCGGCTCCTGTCGAGCGGGGACAGGCCGTACCCGTGGATGTGGGTCGTCGCCCCGGACGAGTCAGGAGAGGATGAGAATGCGAACTCGGTGTCACTGTTCATGAAAGTCGGGGACCTCACTTATTTATTGACCGGAGACTTACCGGACACACGGGAAGGGATGATCCCGACCGTCGACGTCGATGTATTCAAGCTCGGACATCACGGGGCGGACTCATCCTCGAGTCGTGAGTTGATTGAGCGGGTCGATCCGGAATGGATTGTCGTCAGCGTCGGGGCGAACAATCGCTACGGTCACCCCCACCCCGACACGTTAGAGCGAATCGAAGGAAGACGGTTATTGCGGACGGACGAGGACGGGATGGTCGTCTGTGAACGAAATCGCTGTCGCGGGATCGTAACGAGGGGGGTCACTCCAAGAAATCTATGATAAACTAAAAAAGCGATTGCTCCCCCGGGGCAATCGCTTTCTGACTGACTTATAAGCTCAAGAACTTGATGAGGACACCGATCGCGAAGATGGTGAAGAAAAAGCCGAACGGGACGATGAAGCCGATTGCTGAATCGATGGCATCGTTACGTTTGCACTGCACGTCGTTCTCGAACGGGTTTTCGCTTTGTGGGCGAACAGAGTTAATATGCATAGTGAGTCCCTCCTTGAAATGGTTCCGTCCTAAGTATAGCGAATCAGTGAAGGATAATCTATGTTTAGATAAGAATAAATTGTGAAAGTGGTGTGTGTTTTGAATGAACCGTGGCTGCATAACGGAAAGTTGTCGAACGTGTATGTCCTATTTGGGACAGAGAAATATTTACTAGAGACGTGGGAACGGTCGATCATCAAAGCCGCCAACCCGTCTGGTGATCAATTTGATGTCATGCAGCTCGACTTGCACGAGACGTCACTCGATACGGCGCTTGATGAAGCGGAGACGGTACCTTTTTTCAGTGAGTATCGGACCGTCATCGTCAAACATGCCCAGTTTTTGACGGGGGCGAAAGAAAAGCAGAAACAAAACGTCGAGCGCTTGACGGATTACATCTTACAACCGGCGCCTTACTCTGTGCTCGTCTTTGTCATTGAAGCGGAAAAACTCGATGAACGAAAAAAAGTTGTCAAACGCCTGAAAGAACGGGCCATCGTCCTCGAAGCGAAAAAACCGAGCCAATCCGAATTAATGCGTTACGTCGGCGACGAATTGAATCGTCGTGGTCAAAAGATGGAGCGGGCGACCGTCGAGCGTCTGTTGTTCCTCTGTCAGGACGATTGGGGAAAACTCGTGCGCGAGCTTGAGAAATTACAACTCTATGCGAGTGAAGGCGCCGACATCCCGATGGAGATCGTCAACGACTTGGTCCCGCGGACGCTCGAGGATAACGTATTCCAGCTATCCGAGTTTTTAGTGGCCCGACGTGCGGATGCTGCGCTTCGGCTTGTACGGGACTTGGAGAAACAGGGGCAGGAATTGATCGGTCTGTTGTCGCTCCTCGCCCGGCAGTACCGGAATATGTATCTGGCCAAACAGTTGACCGAGAAAGGTTATGGCGAGAAGCAGATCGCCTCGAAAATCGGGGCGCATCCATATACGGTAAAACTCGCCTCACAAGCGAGCCGGAATTTCTCAGAGGCCCAGCTCGCCCGGGCGCTGACGATGATTGCCGATGCGGACGAGGCGATGAAGACGGGACGGGGCGACAAGCAAATCGTCTTTGACACACTCGTCTGCCAATTAACGTTACTGTGAGGTGAAGACATGGGATTACAGGAAGTGAGACTCGTGGACGTGATTCCGCTCCGGCATGAAGTGTTACGGCCGGGACAGACAGTCGAGACATGTTATTTTGAAGGGGATGACGCCGAGACGACACGCCACTATGCCTGGGTCGAAGACGGTCGTGTCGTGTCGATTGCGACCGTGATGGAAGTGGGGCGTGACTTCGACGGTCAGACGGTGCCGTATCAGCTCAGAGGGATGGCAACGGACCCGGCATTTGCTAGCCAAGGAATTGGCTCGTCCTTTTTACAGGCGTTGCATGAAGCGGTCAGTGATTCGTGGTGGTGCAACGCTCGAGCGATCGCCGTCCGGTTCTATGAACGGAACGGATTGGTGACGGTCGGTGACGCGTTCGACATTCCAGGGATTGGACCCCATTATGTGATGAAGTACGAAAAAACAGCCGGCTCCTAATGGAGGCGGCTGTTTCGTTTTAGTCTCTAATTAGAGAGCTGCGATGCGAGCTGCGAGACGTGATTTGTCACGACCTGCTTTGTTTTGGTGGATTAGACCTTTTGCTGCAGCCTTGTCGATTTTCTTCGTAGCGAGGACGAAAGCTTCTTGAGCCGCTTCTTTGTTACCTTCTACAACGAGAGTATCAACACGTTTTACTGCTGTACGCATTGCTGCTTTCTCTTGCGAGTTCGCTACGCGACGCTTTTCAGAAGTTTTTGCACGTTTGATTGCTGATTTGATATTTGCCATGTTATTTCACCTCCTGAAACAAGAAAGTGTATGTTCTCATTACTTCAAGTAATCATTCAACAGAACAAGCACAATTGTAGCAAACGGTTATTCGAAAAGCAACCACTTGATGATTATTCTGAAAACTATATGTGGTATTGTTGTAGTAGGTCGTACACATTAACTTAGGATTTTGATATAATGACACGGTATGCATGAGAAGGATAGGTGAACCCATATATGAACAAACAAGAATTAGAGAATCGTCAAAAGAAGATTCGTAACTTTTCCATCATCGCCCACATCGACCATGGGAAGTCGACACTCGCTGACCGGATTCTCGAGAGAACTGGTGCGCTCACAGCGCGTGAAATGAAAGAACAGACGCTTGATGCGATGGATCTCGAACGGGAACGTGGGATCACAATCAAATTGAACGCCGTTAAATTGAACTATACCGCAAAAGACGGTGAAGAGTATATCCTTCATTTGATCGATACACCGGGACACGTCGACTTCACATATGAAGTGTCGCGCTCGCTCGCAGCCTGTGAAGGGGCGGTCCTTGTCGTCGATGCGGCTCAAGGGATTGAAGCTCAGACACTCGCGAACGTTTATCTCGCGCTTGATAACGACCTTGAAATCATCCCGGTCATCAACAAAATCGACTTGCCATCGGCTGACGTCGAACGCGTCCGTCAAGAAATTGAGGATGTGATCGGACTTGACGCTAGTGACGCTGTGCCGGCTTCTGCCAAGGCGGGAATCGGGATTGAAGAGATTCTCGAGCAGGTCGTCGAACTCGTTCCACCACCGACCGGTGACCCGTCGGCACCGCTCCAAGCACTTATCTTCGACTCGTATTATGACGCCTATCGTGGCGTCGTTGCCTCGATCCGAATCGTCAACGGTTCGGTCAAAGTTGGGGACAAAGTCCAAATGATGTCGACCGGCAAATCGTTCGACGTGACGGATCTCGGCGTCTCGACACCGAAACCGGTCTCGGTGAAGGAACTGAACGTCGGCGATGTCGGTACGTTATCGGCGTCAATCAAGACGGTCGGCGACGTCCGCGTCGGTGATACGATCACGCTCGCTAAAAATCCATCGACGGAACAGCTCCCGGGCTACCGGAAAATGAACCCGATGGTGTACTGTGGTCTGTATCCGATCGATGCTGCCAAATATAACGATTTACGCGAAGCGCTCGAACGGCTTCAGTTATCGGACGCAGCGCTCGAATTTGAGCCGGAGACGTCACAAGCACTTGGTTTCGGATTCCGCAGCGGATTCCTCGGCATGCTCCACATGGAGATCATCCAAGAGCGAATCGAGCGTGAGTTCGGGATCGACTTGATCACGACGGCACCGTCGGTAATCTATCACGTCACGACGACGGCGGGCGACGTTATCCATGTCGATAACCCGTCGAAAATGCCGGAACAACAAAAAGTCGAGTCGATTGAAGAGCCGTACGTCAAAGCGGCCATCATGACACCGAATGACTATGTCGGCGCCATCATGGAGCTCTGTCAGAAGAAGCGCGGCAGTTTCATCGACATGCAGTATATCGATACGACGCGTGTCAAAATCACGTATGACATCCCGCTCAGTGAAATCGTCTATGACTTCTTCGACCAGTTGAAGTCGAGCACGAAAGGATATGCGTCGCTTGATTACGACTTGATTGGTTACCGCCCGTCACGCCTCGTCAAGATGGATATCCTCCTCAACAACGAACTTGTCGATGCGCTCAGCTTCATCGTGCACCGCGATTTTGCCTACGAACGTGGGAAGGTCATCGTTGAGAAATTGAAGGCGCTCATTCCGCGTATGCAGTTCGAAGTGCCGATTCAGGCAGCGGTCGGAACGAAGATCGTGGCCCGTTCGACGATCAAGGCGCTCCGTAAAAACGTCCTCGCCAAATGTTACGGCGGCGATATCTCACGGAAACGTAAATTGCTCGAGAAACAAAAAGAAGGTAAAAAGCGCATGAAGATGGTTGGTTCTGTCGAAGTGCCGCAAGAAGCGTTCATGTCCGTCTTGTCGATGGACGAAGAATAATCGTTCGCCCTTATCTACGGATGAGGGCGTTTTTTTCGTATTTGGCAGGATTCGGTGGGCCAGGTACGGAATAGTACCCACTTACAGATAAATAGAGGAGGAGTGGCGGTGTCGATATATAATTTTTCAGCAGGGCCGGGCGTATTGCCAGAACCTGTCTTACGAGAAGTGCAAGCCGAGTTTCTTTCCTATAAACAAGGGGTGTCCATCGTCGAGATGAGTCACCGCTCCGACACGTTCGCGACAATCGTCGAGCAGCTCGAGACGAGACTGCGGCGATTGATGCAGATTCCAGACGATTATGCCGTCCTGTTCCTTCAAGGTGGGGCGACGCTTCAATTTTCAATGGTGCCGATGAACCTGCGGGAATCGGGTCGCTTCGCCTATCTCGACAGTGGAACATGGTCGAAGAAAGCGATCAATGACGCAAAACACTTCGGTGACGTCATCGTCGCCGGTAGTTCAGCGTCATCCAACTACGACGCAATCCCGGAGTGGCCGGAACATATTCAGGATGTGGATTATCTTCACGTGACGTTGAACAATACGATCGAAGGGACGCGCTACACGACGTTGCCGGATACGAACGTCCCGCTCGTCGCCGACATCTCGTCGAACATTTTAGCGGAAGCGATCGATGTACAGCGCTATGGTCTCTTGTACGCCGGTGCCCAAAAAAATATCGGTCCGGCCGGCTTGACGATTGTCATCATCCGTCGTGACTTGGTCACCGAGCGCGATTTGCCGTCGTATCTGGCTTACAGCAAGCATGTCGACACGCTACTCAACACCCCGTCGACGTTCAGCTTATATGTCGCTGAGCGGGTTCTCGCCTGGGTCGAGACCGAAGGGGGCGTCGACGAGATGGAACGTCGCAACGAAAAGAAGAGCAAGCTGTTATATGACGCCTTGGATACGTCACCGGTATTTCGCGCGCTCGTCTCCGGCAAGGATCGGTCGCTGACGAATATCCCGTTCACGAGCGGAAATGACGCGACGGATGAAGCGTTCCGGCAGTTCGCGGAGATGCGCGGGTTGATCGAGCTCGGGGGTCATCGGTCGGTCGGGGGTCTTCGAGCGAGCCTTTATAATGCGATGCCACTTGAAGGTGTGACGCGTCTCATTGACGTGATGCACGAGTTTGAACAGGAGGGACAAGATGCTTCATATAAAAACGTATAACCAAATCGCCCAAGACGGGCTAAGACGCTTCGAACCGAGCGAGTACGCCGTCAATGATGCGGAGCAAGCCGACGCCTGGGTCATTCGGAGTCATGACGTCCATCAGGCGGACATCCCGCCCTATTTGCTGGCCATCGCCCGGGCCGGTGCCGGTGTGAACAACATTCCGCTCGAACGGTTGGCTCGTCAAGGGGTCGTCGTGTTCCATACACCGGGTGCGAATGCGAACGCCGTCAAGGAACTCGTGCTCGCCAGCATGCTGTTGTCGGTCCGACCGATTTTAGAAGGGGCGAACTGGGTCAATGATCATACGTTTTCCGATCAGGCGTCGCTCGAGCAGGCGATGGAAGACGAGAAGCGGCGCTTTGTCGGGTCTGAGCTAAGAGGCAAGCGAGTCGGGATCATCGGTCTCGGTGCGATCGGCGCGTCGCTCGCCAACGACTTGCTCCACCTCGGCATCGACGTCGTCGGCTACGACCCGCATTTATCGGTCGACGCGGCGTGGAACATCTCGCAACAAGTGAAGCGGGCGAAGCAGTTGAGCGAATTGCTCGCAGATGTCGACATCCTGTCGATTCATATGCCGCTCACCGATGACACGCGTCACATGATCGACGCGACGTGGTTCAAACAGATGAAACCGGGCGCCACCATCTTGAATTTTGCCCGCGGTGAGCTCGTGAACGATTCCGATTTGCTCGAGGCGCTCGATGAGAACGTGGCGACGTACATCACCGACTTCCCGAAACAGGCGCTGCTCGGTCATCCGCAAGTCGTCGCCTTCCCGCATCTCGGGGCGTCGACGCACGAGTCTGAGGTGAACTGTGCGATTCAAGCCGTCGATACGCTCAAACTGTATTTAGAGACCGGTAACATTCGTAACTCGGCCAACTTCCCGAACGCGGAGCTCCCGTATGTCGGCAAGCGGCGTTTGGCGGTACTTCATTTGAACGTCCCGAATATGGTCGGTCAAATCGCGAGCCGGCTCGCCGAAAACGGCATCAACATCGATAACATGGTCAACCGGAGCCGCAACGATGTGGCCTATACGTTGATTGACATCGACAACCATAAACATGAGACGTTATCCGTGCATGCCCTATATGACATCGAGGGTGTCATGCGCGTCCGCGAATTTTAAGGAGGAATGACCATGGTCGTATTTAAACCGTTTGCCCCGTATATGCCGAAACACCCCGAGGCGGTCGCTGCCGCCCCGTACGATATCGTCACTGTCGAACAGGCGCGTGAAGACGTCGAACAGCGTCCTGATTCTTTTCTTTCGGTCGATAAACCAGAACTGTTCACGGCGGACATGCCGCTCGACGCCTGGGGACGCAGAGCCCGTCATGAGCTCGAACGGCTCTATGAATCAGAATTGACCGAGCGGACACATGGGTTTTACGTCTACCGGCTCACCGACCATGGACATGTGCAGACCGGACTCGTCGCCACGTTCTCGGTGACCGATTATGAGACGGGGAGAATCAAAATCCACGAGCACACACGTGAGGTGAAAGAGCGCGAACGGGTCGAACACGTATCGGCGACGAAAGCGCACACCGGCCCGATCTTGATGAGTCACGTCCCGGAAGAAGGATTGCGTCGTATCTTGGACGACGCGACGACAGGAGAGGCGTTGTTCGCCTTCACGGACAGTGAAGGTGTCATCCATGAAGGCTATGCCGTGCCATCCAAGCATCAAGCACGCGTCATCATGCTCGGGGCAAGTATCCCAGCCCTCTATATCGCCGATGGACATCACCGGGCCAAAGCCGCAGCTGTCGTCGCTCGTCATCCGATCCATGAAGCGGAATCAAAGCAAGAGCGGGACCACTTCCTCGGCGTCTTGTTCCCGAGCGATGAGCTGACGATTTTGCCGTATCATCGCATTTTGAACGATGTGGCGCCAGAAGAAGTCAGAGCGTTGCTTGACGGTTTAGCTTTCTCGTATGAGATTGAATCGGTGCCTGCCTTACACGTCCCGAACGAGCGGGGCACGTTCGGTTTGTCTTACCGGGGCGAGCATTTCATGCTCAAAAAACGGCAGACGACGACGGCGCTCGACGTCGCGACGTTGCAACGGGATGTGCTCGAGCCGTATTTCCATGTCAAAGACGTACGGACGGACAAACGAATCGATTTCATCGGCGGCAAAGATGCCCCGACGCGCCTCGCCGACTTGGCTGAACGTGATGACGTCGTCGTGTTGACGTGTCACGCCACGGCGATGGAAGAGCTGATGCGCGTCGCCGACGAGAGCGGTCAAATGCCGCCGAAATCGACGTGGTTCGAACCGAAATTAAAGAGCGGTCTGTTCATTCATCGGTTCGATTGAACGTGCAGAGTGGCGTCACGGCGTGAAAAGCGTTATAAATGGAAGAGAAGAAAGGGGTGGCCGCCATGGCTAAAGCCGTATATCTTCACATTCCATTTTGTGAACATATTTGTTATTACTGTGATTTCAACAAGGTGTTCTTGAAGAACCAACCGGTTGATGACTATTTAGATGCATTAGAACGAGAAATCAAACTCTCGCTCGAACAATACCCGACCGATACGATCGAGACGATCTTTATCGGCGGCGGGACACCGACCGCCCTCAATGAGGCGCAGATGAAACGACTCATGGACATGGTCGCGCGTCACTTGCTCCCGCTCGCGTCGCCGGACCTCGAATACTCGGTCGAGGCGAATCCGAACTTCGTGAGCGCCGAGAAGCTCGATACGATGAAACAAGGAGGGGTCAACCGCGTCAGTTTCGGCGTCCAGACGTTCGATGACGGTGGACTCGAACGAATCGGACGGACACACCGGGCCGATGACGTGTTCGCGACCGTGACGGAAGCGGCGAAGCGATTCGATAACATCTCGATCGACTTGATGTTCGGCTTGCCGGAACAAACGCTCGAACAGATTGAGCGCGACCTCGACTTGGCGTTCCAGCTCCCAATCCAACACGTTTCTTCCTATTCGTTGATTCTCGAGCCGCACACCGTGTTCGCGATTCAAGAGCGGAAAGGGAAGTTGCGCCTCCCGGGCGAGGATATCGAAGTCGAGATGTACTTGAAAGTGATGGAGACGCTCGAACGTCGAGGCTTGAAACAGTATGAGATCTCGAACTATAGCCTCGAAGGACGCGAAAGCCGTCACAACCAAGTGTACTGGCGCAACGAAGAGTATTATGGCTTCGGGGCCGGGGCGCACAGTTATTTGAACGGGGAGCGTCGAGCGAACATCGCGCCGATTCCGCACTATATCAAGGCGGAAGGGCTACCGGTTCGCAATACGACGACGCTCGAGACGGTCGAGAAGATGGAAGAGGAACTGTTCCTCGGACTCCGGATGCGTCAAGGCGTGTCGTTTGCGACGTTCGAGTCGAAGTATGGTGTGTCGATGCGTTCGGTATTCGGGCATGTCTTGTCGGAACTCGAGGCAAAACGGTTGATCGAGACGACGGACACACACGTCCGCTTGACCGAATCTGGGCTCCCGCTCGCCAACGAGGCGTTCGCTGCCTTCATCGGCGAGGCACGGATGAGCGACTCACCGGAACAGACATCGATGTCATAACAAACAAGGGCGAACCCGGATTGGGTTCGCCCTTGTTTTGGTTATAAGACAAGATCGCGGTAAATCGGCATGAGCCGGCTGAACGTATCCTCGACGAGTGCTAGGAACGCGGCTTCGTTTTGTAGAATCGACGCATCGGCCGGAAGTTGACGACCGATCAAGAAGTCCGCTTTCTTCACCGTCGCGAACCGTTCTGTGATCGCCTCGATCGATTCAGCTGACGACTCCTCGACTAAGAACGCGTCTTTTTTCATATGATCCCCGGCGATATGGAAGTCCGGGAACTCTGATTTGAAGTCGATCGTCATGAGTCGACAGCCGATCGCTTCTTTGTTCGGCATCTCATAGATGAACGCGAGCCAGATGAAGACCCGGTCGTCGAATAATCCGACTTGGAAATGGGGATGCTTCTTATAGCCGCGTTTGTCATGGCCGATCGCCATCCACGTGTCTTTCGGTGGATTGACCGTCCGACGGGCATGTTTGGCGACATGCAAGTAAAGTGGGACACCGACATCGGCCTCGAGTTGGGGACCGACCTCTTCATAGATACGATGGAACAGCGGTTGAATCTCAGAGCGGATGCCTGCCATGCGGGCATCGAGTCCGTCTTGCGTGAATACGTTAAATTGTTGTGTTGTAAACATCTAATCACCTCAATTCGTATCATACCGAAACTTGAAGAAACATGCATACCGGAAGGCTCTATGGGACTGGAAAAAATGATGCGAATGAATTGACAAATATGGAGAACATGATAATATTTGAAGTGTAATTAGCACTCAGTAAATATGAGTGCTAATAAAGCGAGGCCAATCCTTCAGAGAGGAGTGACGTTGTGCTGACAGAGAGACAATTGCTCATTTTACGAGCCATCATTGATGATTATATTCAAACGGCCCAACCAGTCGGTTCGCGGACGTTATCGAAGCGGGATGACTTGTCATTCAGTTCGGCGACGATTCGGAACGACATGGCTGATTTAGAAGATATGGGTCTGATTGAAAAGCCGCATACGTCGGCCGGACGCATCCCGTCCGAAGTCGGCTATCGGTATTATGTCGACCATCTCGTCGAGACGAAAATCATCGACGAGCGGGAGACGTATCGCCTTGGCGAACGGCTACGTGCCTCGGCCCAAGAGTCGGAAGTGCTCATCCGTCAAGCCGCCGACCTACTCTCTGACCTGACCAATTATACGACGGTGGCGCTCGGTCCGAACAGCCAGATGAATCGGCTGGCCCGAATCGATTTGATGCCGCTCGACGAAAGGCGTGGCGTCGTCTTGATCGTGACCGACCAAGGCCACGTCGAACATCGGACGGTCGTATTCGACTCTCCGATGGCGCCGGACCTGGTCGAACAGACGATCCGCTTCTTGAACGATCGTCTGAAAGGAACTCCACTCGGTCAGCTGAAGTTCCGGATCGGAGAAGAAGTGTCCAAGCTTCGACTCGCGCATCAGGAACAATTCGAGTTCATGATGCAACTCATTCAATCGACCGTCGGCGTCCAACATCCTGCTTCGCTCTACTTAGGCGGGAAGAAGAACATCTTCAACCAACCTGAGTTCCAGACACTTGATACGTTGCGTCCGTTCCTTGAATGGATCGACGAGCAGGAGCGGTTGACCGACTGGCTCGAATCGTTGCCAAACCGCGAGATTTATGTGAGCATTGGAAGCGAGAATGGCATCGTCGCGCTTCAAAATTGTAGCGTCATCACGTCCGACTATACGCTCGACGGTCAGACGTTCGGGACGATCGCGATGATCGGACCGACCCGGATGGATTATCGACACGGGGTTCAGATGATGGGACAAATCATCGAGGCGCTCAGGCGAACGAAATTAGAAGAGTGATGGAAAGGAGCCTCATTATGACAACTGACAAACAGAATGGGCCAGAGCCAGAAGAAGTGCTCGAAGAAAAAGATTTTGATCCGAAACAGACGGAAGCAGTCGAAGCTGAAGAGGTTTCAAATGTTGAGTTTGTGGAAGAAACTTCTGAGGGGACGGATTTACAAAAAGAAATCGACGCGCTCAAGGCGAGCGAGCTCCGCATCCGTGCGGATTTTGACAACTTCCGACGCCGGACGAACGAAGAGAACGCGAAACGCGTCAAATTCGCATCGCAGACGGTCGTCGAGAAATTGATTCCGCTCATCGACAACTTTGAGCGTGCGCTCCAAGTTGAAGCGAATTCGGACGACGCCAAGCAGATTCAAGCCGGTGTCGACATGATTCACCGCCAGTTGCTCGACGTCTTGAACGGTGAGAACGTCGAAGCGATCGAAGCGGTCGGACAACCGTTTGACCCGAACTATCATCAAGCGGTCATGCAAGAGCCGAGCGATGAGTTCGAATCAGGGATCGTGACGATGGAGCTTCAAAAAGGATACACGATGCACGGGCGCGTCATTCGTCCGAGCATGGTAAAAGTCTCAGAATAACATTACTTAATTAGATGGAGGAATAGACAATGGGTAAAATTATCGGAATTGACTTAGGTACAACGAACTCATGTGTAGCAGTGATGGAAGGTGGCGAAGCAGTCGTCATCTCGAACGCGGAAGGGAACCGTACGACACCATCTGTCGTCGCCTTCAAAGGGGAAGAGCGTCAAGTCGGAGAAGTCGCGAAACGTCAAGCGATCACAAACCCGAACACGATCCAGTCGATCAAACGTCACATGGGTACGGCTCATACAGTAGAAGTCGATGGCAAGAAGTTCACGCCGCAAGAAATTTCGGCGATTATCTTACAAAAATTGAAAAAAGATGCAGAAGACTACCTCGGTGAGTCAGTAACAGAAGCGGTCATCACTGTTCCTGCCTACTTCAACGATGCCGAGCGTCAAGCGACGAAAGACGCAGGGAAAATCGCTGGACTTGATGTCAAGCGGATCATCAACGAGCCGACGGCAGCAGCACTCGCTTACGGACTCGACAAAGGTGAAGACCACACAATCTTGATTTATGACCTCGGTGGCGGTACGTTCGACGTGTCGATCCTCGAACTTGGCGATGGTGTCTTCGAAGTTGTGGCTACTGCAGGGGACAACCGTCTCGGTGGTGACGACTTTGACCAAAAAGTCATCGACTACCTCGTAGCTGAATTCAAAAAAGAGAATGGCATCGACCTCGCACAAGACAAGATGGCGCTCCAACGTCTAAAAGACGCAGCTGAAAAAGCGAAGAAAGACCTTTCAGGCGTGACAAGCGCACACATCAGCCTTCCGTTCATCACGGCCGGAGCTGCTGGTCCGCTTCACCTTGAAACGACGCTCACGCGTGCGAAATTCGATGAGTTGACAGCCGACCTCGTCGAGCGCACGATGGAACCGACACGCCGTGCTTTGAAAGACTCTGGGCTCACACCATCTGACCTCGACAAGATCATCCTCGTCGGTGGTTCGACACGTATCCCAGCGGTCCAAAAAGCAATTCACGACTTCACGAAAAAAGAGCCGTTCAAAGGTGTCAACCCGGATGAAGTTGTTGCTCTCGGTGCAGCCATCCAAGGTGGTGTCCTCGCTGGTGACGTCAAAGACGTCGTCCTTCTCGACGTGACTCCGCTTTCGCTCGGTATCGAGACGATGGGTGGCGTGATGACGAAGTTGATTGACCGTAACACGACGATCCCGACTTCGAAATCACAAGTCTTCTCGACGGCAGCTGACAACCAGCCGGCCGTAGACATCCACGTCCTCCAAGGGGAACGCCCGATGGCGCCGGATAACAAGACGCTCGGCCGCTTCCAATTGACGGACATCCCGCCGGCACCACGCGGTGTGCCGCAAATCGAAGTCAAATTCGACATCGATGCGAACGGAATCGTTCACGTATCGGCGAAAGACCTCGGTACGAACAAAGAGCAGTCGATCACAATCCAATCATCTTCAGGTATCGATGAGGCTGAAATCGAGCGCATGGTAAAAGAAGCGGAAGCGAACGCAGAAGCGGACAAACAGCGTAAAGAAGAAGCCGAACTCCGCAACGAAACGGACCAACTCGTCTTCGCGACAGACAAAGCGATCAAAGACCTTGGCGACAAAGTCGATGCGGCTGACAAAGAACGTGCTGAAGCGGCGAAAGAAAAAGCCAAGTCAGCACTCGAAGGCACAGACCTCGAAGCAATCCGTACGGCGAAAGACGAATTGTCAAACGTCGTTCAAGAATTGACGCAAAAAGTATATGCGAACATGGCTGAAGAGCAAGGTGCTGAAGGTGCCGAGACACAGACGGAAGCGAAAGACGACAACGTCGTCGACGCGGAGTTTGAAGACCTCGACGATCGTAAATAAGGCAACCGATAGATAGGAGAGCGCCAAAGCAGGTTTCTGCTTTGGCTCTTTCCATGTTAAGGTAGATTCGGTAGAATCTTAGTTTAGACAGTGTAGAGGAGAGAGTAACGTGGCGAAACGAGATTATTATGAAGTGCTTGGCCTGGATAAATCGGCCTCGGCACAAGACATCAAGCGGGCGTATCGTAAGCTCGCACGACAATATCACCCAGACATCAACCAAGAGCCGGATGCGGCCGATAAATTTAAAGAGCTCGGAGAAGCGTATGAAGTGCTGTCAGACGAGCAGAAACGGGCCCAGTATGACCGCTTCGGTTTTGAAGGGGCCAGCCAATTCGGTGGCGGTGGCGACTTCCAAGGTGGCTTCGGTGACATCTTTGACATGTTCTTCGGTGGCGGCGGACGTCGTCAAGATCCGAACGCTCCACGTCGCGGCGAAGATTATCAATACGTCGTCGATCTCGATTTCATGGAGAGCGTAACCGGTAAGACGGAAACAATCGACCTCGAGATCGAAGTGGAATGTGACACGTGCATGGGCAGCGGTGCCAAACCAGGGACGAAACCAGAGACGTGTGGCCGTTGTGGCGGTAGCGGCGTCGAGACGGTTGAACAGAACACGATTCTCGGGCGGATGGTCAACCAGCGGACGTGTAGCCAATGTCACGGCAGCGGGAAGACGATTAAAGAAAAATGTGAAACGTGCCATGGTTCTGGCCACGTCAAGAAACAGAAGCAAGTCGAAGTCAAGATTCCAGCCGGGATTGACAACGGCCAACAAATCCGTCTCTCCGGTAAAGGCGGCCCAGGTTATAACGGCGGACCAGCCGGTGACCTATATATCGTTGTCCGCGTCCGGGCCCACGAGATCTTTGAACGGGTCGACCAACACATCACGATGGAGATGCCGGTCACATACGCACAAGCAGCACTCGGTGCCGAGCTCGAAGTGCCAACCGTCCACGGCAAGGTGAGCCTGAAAGTACCAGCCGGAACGCAGACCGGGTCGAAATTCCGCTTGCGCGGCAAAGGGATGCCGAGCGTCCGCGGCGGCGGCAACGGCGACCAGTACGTCAATATTGTCGTCATGACGCCGACGAACATGACCGACCGTCAAAAAGAACTGCTTCGTGAGTTCGAAGAGATTAGCGGGGAAGCAGGCGTCGAAGAACAGCACGGCCTGTTCCAAAAAATGAAGAAGTTTTTTAGCCAGTAAAAGGAGCGTGTGAAACGATGAAATGGTCTGAAATTTGTGTCCACACGACACAGCAGGCAGTCGAAGCCGTATCGAACTTATTACATGAAGTGGGGGCACAAGGGGTCGTCATCGAGGACGTCGAGGACTACGACCAGATGATGGCCGAAGACCATTTCGGAGAGATTTGGGACGTTTCCGGACGCGAATCGTATCCGACGTCCGGGGTCTACGTGAAAGCGTACGTCCCGGCGTCGGGTGATTTCCAAGACACCCTCGCCGCGTTCAAAAAAGAAGTGGACGGGTTGCGTCATATGCTCGACATCGGCACCGGCGAAGTGACGGTCGTCGAGATGGACGAAGAGGACTGGGCCCATTCGTGGAAGCAATACTACAAGCCCGTCAAAATCTCGCAACATCTCACGATCGTCCCGCTCTGGGAAGATTATGAGCCTCAACCTGAAGAGAATGTCATCTTGCTTGACCCGGGCATGGCGTTTGGCACCGGGACACATCCGACGACGATGCTGTGTATTCAAGCAATCGAGAATTATATTGAGCCGGGTGACCGCTTGATCGATGTCGGAACCGGATCCGGTGTACTCGCCATCGCCGCGGCGAAGCTTGGCGCCGAACGTGTCGAGGCGCTTGATTTGGATGCGGTCGCCGTCGAATCGGCGCGTCAAAACGTCGAGACGAATGATGCCCAAGACGTCGTCGACGTGAAGACGGGAGATCTGCTGAAAGGGATGACGGGCGAGTACGATCTCGTCGTCGCCAACATTTTGGCCGACGTCATCATGCTCTTCATCGATGATGCTTATGCGCGCGTCAAATCAGGCGGTTACTTCATCACGTCTGGAATCATCGGTCAGAAGCGGGCCGAAGTGACAGCTGCGCTCGAAGCGGCTGGATTCACGATTGAAGAGACGCGTGTCATGGAAGATTGGGTCGCCATCATCGCGAAGAAAGGGTAAGCCATGCAACGATACTTTTTACAACGTGAAGCGTTTGGAAGCGATCTCGTCGAATTGCCGGCCGACGTCGTGCATCACATCGGCACAGTGCTTCGGGGAGGTCCTGGGTATCAACTCGTGCTCTTGGACGGGACCGGATTTGAATACGTGGCCGAAGTGGTGACGCTCGATAAGAAGTCCGGTACGGCACGCGTCGTCGAGAAGCGGGAAGCGACGACCGAACTGCCGGTTGACGTGACGCTCGCCTACGCGCTCCCGAAAGGGGATAAAGTCGAACTCGTTGCCCAAAAAGGGACCGAGCTCGGTATGCATCATCTGTTGGTGTTCGAGTCGAAGCGCTCGGTCGCCAAATGGGACGCCAAGAAGGTGCCGAAAAAGCTGGAACGGCTCCAAAAAATCATGCAGGAGGCGGCCGAACAGTCGTACCGCGCCGTCGTCCCGACATGTGCTTATCTCACCCCAAAAGAGCTAACGGCTCGTTTCAATGCATATGATGCGGTCGTTCTCGCGTACGAAGAGGTGGCCAAACACGGAGAGGGTTCCGCGTTTGCGACGGTGTTGACATCCGCTCGACCGGGCTCGAAGCTCCTGCTTCTCGTTGGTCCAGAAGGCGGCTTCGATGAAGCGGAAGTGGCCGGTTGGATCGAGGCGGGTGCCGTACCTTGTGCGTTCGGTCCGCGTATCTTGCGTTCGGAAACGGCTCCGCTCTATGCGCTCTCAGCTATTTCCTACGCCCTTGAATTGAATTGATACACCACAAAAGATGGCTCTCGCATATGCGAGAGCCATCTTTTGTGGAAAGATAAAGGGCTCGCATCTAAGAGGCGAACCCTTCCACTTATTTTTTGACGAGTGTGATCGTCTTCGTCGTCACGTTTCCGGCGAGGTCAGTCGCCTCGAACGTGAACGTGTTCTCACCTGATGTCACAGGTAACGCGATTCGCTCGGTTTTAGTGAACGAACGCATCTCATACGGAGCCTTCAGCGTCTGGCTGAATTTCAAGTCACCGTTGACGAGAAGCTTCACTTCATCAAAGTTGTCTTTCACGGTCACGTCGACGTTGACCGTCGATTGTTTTTTACCGATTTTCTTCGGCAGTTTCCCGATTTCGATGACGGCTGGTGTCGTGTCCACGAAAATCGCACGTTGGAAGTTGGTCACGTTGCCGGCCGCGTCTTCGGCGACGAAACGTAATTTATGGACGCCGTCCACGAAACTGCGGGTCGTGTTGAAGACGTGTTCTTTCTTCGCATCATCCCATGTGAGTGGCACGTCAACGCCATCAACTTGGAACGATTGGATCGCAGATGCATCTTGAATCGTTCCAGATACCGGGATGTCCGATGTCGCGTATGGCGTCAATGCGAGCGGGGCGTTCACGAACACGCCCGGCTTATCGGTGTCTGTCGAGTAGGCGACCGTCTTCGTCGTGCTGTTGCCGGCGTGATCGACGACGCGAACGCTGACTTGATCAGCGTCACTGACGCCTGCGAACGTGTATGCCGCTTTGTCGTCAGCCTGTTTGGCGACGGATTTTCCGTTCAAGAAATATTCGACCGAATGGATGCCTGAGAACTCATCTTTCGCTTGGACGGCCAAGCTGTCCCCTTGCCATTTCGTCGTGAACGTCGGGTCCGTGTAATCGACTTTGACCGGGAAGCGAAGCGTCTGGGCTTGTTTCTTCATGTAGTCGATGCTTCCTTCGATTTCGTAGAAGTACTTGCCGGCAGGGGCTGGCTTGCCGTTCAACTGACCATCCCACGTGTAAGCGGCCGAGTAGTAGTAAGGCGTGTTGGCACCACCGTCAAAGTAGTTCTTACGAAGTTCTTCGTCTTGGAACAGCGTCCGGACGACGTTCCCTGACTCGTCGACGATGCGGTACTTGACATCCTTGGCGTTACGGAGCAACGAGAACACCGGTACAGCGACATCCTTTGAGCCATCTTTGTCTGGGGAGAAGGCGATTGCGTCGGCATCGACAGACTTGTCGAGGTTCGATCCGAGATAGTTTCCTGTCTGGTCGACCATGCCTGATACTTCATAGAACGAGCCGTCTTCATAGATGGAGGCATCGAAGATCGGTGCCTTGCCCCAGTCTCCTTCGAAACCGACGAACGGTACGACGAGTGACGGGTTGCCCTCAGGACCGTTGACGTCCGTCAAGCGGACGAATCCATCGACGAAGTAACCGTTCTCGAAGACGTCTTTCGCCGGTACGAGGCCGTCGAGCGTTTTCGGATTGAGCACTTTCGCTTTCGAGACGTCGAGCGCGATTTTCAATTCAACTTTTTGATTTGGTTTCACTTTGACCGTGCGAACTTTTTTGCCATTCACCGTTACTTTTGCATTCTCGAGTGCTTGTGCTTCCATCGCGTTCTGAACGAGTCCGGCCGTCTGCTCGATGGCGAGGTCGGTCTGGAGTGACGAAGACACGTTATACGACACGGCCTTATCCGACAAGTTCTCGACGACGAGTGTGAACGTGGCTTTGCTGCGGTTCAATTCCTTGAGCGCGACTTTTGCTTCTTTCGTTTTCTTTTCGTACGCGATCGCTGGTGTCGAAACGGCAGCATGCAATTGCATGAGACCAGCTCCACCACGACGCGGCGTGTAAGGGAGGTTTTGTTGCAACTGTTTGTTGAGCGGTCCGATATCCGTGACAGCTTTTGACGTGTTGATAAGCAAGTTCTTCGCCATCGTGACACGTGCCGTGCCTGTCAAGTTGAAGTCGCGGTCAACGCGTTCGAGGACGAGGGCGGCTCCACCGGCAACGTGTGGTGCAGCCATCGATGTACCGCTCATCAAGCCGTACTGGTTATCGTTCAACGTCGAGAAGATCTGTCCGCCTGGTGCCGAGATCTCTGGTTTGAAGTCAAGGTTTGGCGTCATGCCCCATGATGTGAAGTTCGAGAGCTGACCGGCCGCACCGTTGACGACGCTGAGTCGATCGCCGGCAAAGCCGATTGTCATCTGTTCGCCCGCAAGGAGACGTTGTTGCAAGGCGTTTCCGTCCTTGATGCTGAGCGAGGCCATCGGGACTTGCGGGTTTGACAAGGCCATGCTCACGTAGTCGCCGTGACCGACAGCACCGCGGACGATGACACCGGCCGCGCCGTTCGCTTCGGCCGTCTGCTGAATGTTCGAATAGAAGTAACTGCCGTCACGGACGGCGAGGACGATTTTCCCTTTGACATCTTTTCCGACGTACTGGCTCGGTTGCCCGTCGCCGACGTAAACGAGTTCATAGTCTCCTTGTGTAAAGGCGGGACCGTCTTGTTTTTTCCAACCGATTTTATCGGTGTTGTCGCCTGACTTGATGGAGAACGCGTCCAATTGGATTTGATCGTTCTCAAGCGATGCGACCGATGTTGATGCCGAGCTGACACTCGGGGCACCGACGACGCCCGTGTCCGGGTTGTTGGCGTATGGAAGGTCATAACCGTTCCCGAAGTAGGCCGAGTTCCCTGCTGAAATGGACATGAAGACACCGTTGTCGACGGCACGTTGGACGGCTTGTTGTTCCGGTGAGTCGGCGTCGACGAATCCGGCCGTTGATCCGAGACTCATGTTGATGACGTCCGCCCCGAGTTTGATGGCGTCATCGATGGCTTTAATGTAAATATCGCCATATGTCGAAGCGTAGTTCGGGTCGTTACTGAATACTTTGAGCCCGAGCACTTGTGCCTCAGGAGCGACACCTTTCAATCCACCCGCGGCTTCATCACCGTTGGCGGCGACGGTACCGGAGACGTGCATGCCGTGCATCGAGGCGCCAGGCGAATCGTCACGGATGTCATCGTTCTCATCATAATAGTTATAAGCGTATGGGACTTTCTCGTTTATGTAAGCTCCAGGCATGCCGAACGTGCTGACGGCCGTCTCGACTTCGGTTTGCGATAACTCAGCCTTCGAATCATCCGTAAGACGGAAGTCGCGATGGTCGGCGTCGACGCCTGTATCGATGACGGCGACGATCGTGCCTTCGCCCGTGAAGCCATAGTCGCCCCACGTCTGTTGCGATTGGACCATGCCGTTGCTCGTGACCATATCCGGTTTGACTTCTGGACGTTCGTACTCATTGACGACGTGGACGTGCGCAACTTCAGGTAACGCCTCGACTTTTTTGACGTCGGTCGCTGTGAGCATCGTACTGAACCCGTTGAAGACGGTCGTGAACTCTTCAAGCGTCACGGCTTTAACGCCTTTTTTCGAGATGGCCGCTTTTGCTTTCTTTTGTTCGGCTTTGACGACCTTTTGGGCGCCATCTTTCTCGGTCTTCGTCAATTCATTGAATTTCTTGCCTTTCTTTTTCGCTTGATCGATCGCCGGGGCACCGACGAGTTCGACGACGACACGTAACTTCTCGTGTTTGTCCGTCGTGTTCACGCTTTGTTTGACGGACGGTTTGGCCAAGACCGGTTCGGCACCGAGACCGAGCAGGCCAGGGGTCAACGCGAGACATGTCGCGAGGGAGACGTTCAAATAAAATTTTGGTTGTGGCAATTTAGTATCCTCCAATCGTTTTTTGAAAAAATAAATCCATTTGTGGAAAATGATAGCGGATTTAAATCTAAAAATCCTCCTGTTTTTTAAACGGAAGGGTAATGAATTTGAACAAATTAAAAGATTCTGACAATTACTTTGGACCTATGTGCTCAAATTGGCATATAGGTCTTTTTCCAGTGTAGGCCTCCAATTCTCAAAAAAATGAAGTCTCTAAAACAAAATGAACAATTTACTTGAGATTTCTAGCGTAAGTTGATACAGTCTGTAGTAGATAAATCATATAAAACTTATCGATATAGTCGGAATAAAGATGATGGGGTGACAACATGGGATTACAGTTCATGGACATTTTTAAGGAGTGGGCGTCGGAATATGACGCGGCCGTGACCGGACACGACGAACAATATCGCGAAGTATTCGCGGGGTACGAGACGATGCTCGGCGAGGTCGTCGACCAATTAGAAGGCCGAGTGATGGAGTTCGGGATTGGGACGGGGAACTTAAGCGCAAGAATTCTAGAGAGGCACGGCCTCATCCCTGTCGAACCGTCGCCAGAGATGCGGGCCGTCGCGGCTGAGAAGTTACAGCTCGATATCATTGACGGTGATTTTCTCAACTATCCGACGGACAAGTCCGTCGATACGATCGTGTCGTCGTATGCGTTCCATCATTTGACGGATGACGAGAAACGGACGGCGATTCGAAGTTACGTCGAACACCTCGACGCCCCGCGCTTCGTCTTGCTCGATACGATGTTCGCCTCGCCAACAGCGAAACGGGACATCTTGGACTGGGCCGAAGCGAACGGCTATACCGATTTACTCGAGGATTTGAATCGAGAGTTTTATCCGTATACCCAGACGATTCAAGCGATGCTCGAAGCAAACGGCTATACGGTTACGCTCACGCAAAAAAATAAATTCGTCTGGCTCGTCGTGGCCACGAAACAATCAGGAGGAACTCAATCATGAAAAGTTATAAAGTCGAGAGCTTCAATTTAGACCATACAAAAGTACAAGCGCCTTACGTCCGTTTAGCCGGAGTGAAGAAAGGGACGGCCGATACGATTTATAAATATGACATTCGCTTCATTCAACCGAACGAAGGGCTCATGCCAATGCGGGCCGTCCACTCGCTCGAGCATTTGATCGCCGAGAACAGCCGTAGCCATTCGAATCAAATCATCGACGTCTCGCCGATGGGTTGCCAGACAGGCTTCTATTGGACGATGTTGAACGATGGGGATTACGAAGCGATGCTCGACCTCGTCGAAGCGACACTCCGCGACGCAGCAAATGCGACGGAGTTGCCGGCACAAAACCCAATTCAATGCGGGAGCGCGAACCATCACGATTTCGAAGGCGCGAAGAAGCTCGCGGCCGATATGCTTGCCAAGCGTGACGAGTGGCACATCATCTTCAAGGACGAAGCGTAAATGATTGTCCAAAGCGTCTATGAATTGATTGGTGAGACGCCTCTGCTTGAGTTACGGACGTTGCCGGTACCTGCGGGCGTCAAAGTATACGGCAAGCTCGAGATGATGAATCCGGGCGGTAGCGTCAAGGACCGGCTCGGTCTGCAATTGATTGAACGGGCGCTTGAACGTGGACAACTTGAACGCGGGGGAACGGTCGTCGAACCGACGGCCGGGAACACCGGAATCGGGCTCGCGCTCGCCTGTCAACGACACGGCATCAAGTTGATGACCGTCACCCCGGAGAAGTTCAGTCAAGAGAAGCAGGCGCTCATGACGCTTCTCGGGGCGACCGTCGTCAACACGCCGACCGAACTTGGGATGAAAGGCGCCATCGCGCGGGCGAAAGAGCTCGCCATCGAACATGACGCCTATGTGCCGGAACAGTTCTCGAACCCGGATAACCCGGACGCGTACGTCGACACGCTCGCGCTCGAGCTTCAGGCCGACCTTCCGAACATCGATGTGTTCATCGCCGGAGCCGGCTCAGGGGGGACGTTTACCGGTGTCGCGAGCAAGTTGCGGCCGAACGGGACGAAGGCGATCGTCGTCGAGCCGGAAGGGTCGATTTTGAACGGGGGAGCTCCTGGCCCCCATAAGACAGAAGGAATTGGGGTCGAGGCGTGGCCGGCGTTCTTGCCGCACGACCTCGTCGACGGGATTTACACGATTACGGACGAAGAGGCGTTTTATTATGTCGCTCATCTCGCTAAACAAGAAGGCTTGCTCGTCGGAAGTTCATCCGGAGCGGCCATCGCGGCATGTGTTCAAGAAGCGGCGAAGATGACGGAAGGTGTCATCGTCACGATTTTACCGGACAGCGTCGAACGGTATTTAAGTCAAGGAATAGTCAAGGAGGCAGAATATGCGTACAAAAACAGCACTCATTCATGGCGGTAAAACGACGGATCCGTTAACGGGAGCCGTCACGCCACCGATTTATCAGACGAGCACGTACAAGCAAGACGGAATCGGTAATCTCCGGGAAGGGTATGAATATTCGCGGACGGCCAACCCGACGCGGACGGCACTCGAAACACTGATTGCCGATATCGAGGGCGGTGCTCGCGGATTTGCGTTCGGCTCTGGAATGGCAGCCATCTCAACGATCTTGATGTTAATGAAATCAGGGGACCACGTCATCGTCGGTTCTGATGTATATGGAGGAACGTACCGTGTATTCAATCGAGTATTTCAATCACTTGGCTTGGAGGCATCTTTTGTCGATACGGCCGATGCGCAAGCGGTCCGTGAAGCGCTCCAACCGAACACAAAAATGATTTACGTTGAGACACCGACGAACCCGCTGTTGAACGTGACCGACATGCGCCTGATTCGCGCCATCGCTGACGAGGCGGACGTCCTGTTCGTCGTCGACAACACGTTCATGACCCCGTACTTCCAAAATCCGATTGAATTCGGGGCCGATTATGTGCTTCATAGCGCCACGAAATATTTGGGTGGCCATAGCGACGTCGTCGCCGGTCTCGTCGTCGCGCGCACGGAAGAGCTTGGGGAGCGTTTGGCGTTCCTTCAAAACTCTGTCGGCGCGGTCCTTGGACCACAAGACAGTTTCCTTGTCGTCCGTGGGATCAAGACGCTCGCGGTCCGTATGGAAGAGATCGAGTCAAATGCGCTCGCGCTCGTCGACTACTTGACGAAGCACGAAGCCGTCAGCCGTGTCCTGCATCCGAGTGTCGGCAGCGAAGAAGCGAAGCGGGTCCACTTGTCGCAGGCGCGCGGTTTCGGCGGAATGATCGCCTTTGATGTCGGTTCAGCAGAGGCGGCCGAACTCGTCGTCGCGAAGACGAAGTTCTTCACGCTCGCCGAAAGTCTCGGTGCGGTGGAGAGCTTGATTAGTGTCCCAGCTCGAATGACCCATGCGTCAATCCCGGCAGAACGTCGTCTTGAGCTCGGAATTACAGACGGACTCGTCCGCATCTCCGTCGGTCTCGAAGATGTACAAGATTTGATTGAAGATTTGGAGCAAGCGCTCGCGACCGTGGCAACGATTCCGAACTAACATTCATAGTGATGCGAGGTGCGCTTGCGAGCGCACCTCTTTTGTCGTGGGCATGGCGAAAGAATTCGCTTGAATGTCCTAATCGCATCGACTACACTGACGATAATTGATTACGAGAGCGGGTGAACGGAGTGAACAAAGGCGTCATGCCGACGGTCGGAGCCTACGTCATGTGGGGCGTCCTACCGATTTATTGGAAGTTTTTACAGGAGATACCGAGCGGACAAATCTTGGCCCATCGAATCGTCTGGTCGTTTCTCTTCATCTTACTCGTCTTGAAATGGACGAAGCAGTGGACCGAGTTCAACTACGCGCTCCGGCACCGGGCGACGCGGAACGCCTTCATGTTGAACGGCTTCATCGTCAGCGCCAACTGGTTCGTGTACATATGGGCGGTCAATCACGGCTATATCATAGAGGCGTCACTTGGCTATTACATCAATCCGCTCGTCAGCATGGTGTTAGGTGTGCTTGTTTTTCGGGAATCATTAAACCGAGTCCAATGGCTCGCGGTGACGGTGGCGGCGATTGGTGTGCTCGTTTTGACGTTCGGGTATGGGTCGTTCCCGTGGATCGCCTTCATTCTGGCCAGTACGTTCGGATTTTACGGCATGGTGAAGAAACGCCGACCGCTTGCCTCGACGGTCAGTCTCGGGATTGAGACGCTCGCGGTCGTGCCGGTCGCTATCATTTTCTTAGGTTGGCAGACGTCACAGGGCGGATTGACGATGACGACCGAACCGGTCATTTGGGTCGCCTTGATCGGGACAGGCGTGATGACGGCGTTGCCGCTTCTTTTGTTCGGGTACGGGGCGCAACACATCCCGTTCACGCTTGTCGGGTTTCTTCAATTCATCGCACCGACGCTCAGTCTCGCAATCGGGGTCATCCTCTATAATGAGCCGTTCACGGGTTATCACATTTTTGCGTTCACGTGCATCTGGATTGCGATTTTCTTCTTTAGTTGGAACAGCTGGATTCAGACACGAAAACGTCGTCAACTCGTCTGAATTGAAAGCTGTTACATTTCAAGAAAACATGATAATATGTTAGATGTCAGACCTATATGTCAGACCGATACATCAGAGGAGGAATTTTACGATGGAATTAGCACGTTATATCGACCACACAGCCTTGAAGGCAGAAACAACGAAAGATCAAGTCACGAAACTTTGTGCCGAGGCGCTCGAATACAAATTCGCAAGCGTCTGTGTCAACCCGACATGGGTGAAGTACGCGGCGGAACAACTCAAATCAGATGACGACGTCAAAGTATGTACGGTCATCGGTTTCCCACTCGGAGCCAACACGCCAGAAGTGAAAGCGTTCGAAACAAAAGACGCGATTGCCAACGGTGCAGATGAAATTGACATGGTCATCAACATCGGCGCCATGAAAGACGGCGACTTCGATCTCGTCGAACGCGACATCCGCGCTGTCGTCGAAGCGGCAAACGGGACGCTCGTCAAAGTCATCTTTGAGACGTGCCTCCTTACAAAAGAAGAAATCAAAAAAGCGGCTGAACTTTCAGTCAAAGCAGGTGCAGACTTCGTGAAAACGTCGACTGGCTTCTCAACAGGCGGCGCGACGGTAGAAGATATCCGCCTCATGCGTGAGACGGTCGGACCAGATCTCGGCGTCAAAGCTTCAGGCGGCGTACGTGATTTCGAAGGCGCACAAGCGATGATCGATGCCGGCGCGACGCGCATCGGCGCATCAGCTGGAATCGCCATCGTCACAGGCCGACGTTCAGATAGCGACTATTAATAACTAGTGGTTGACCGCACGACTTACTTTCACTATAATATGTTATGACGTGTGAAACACGTTTCCTTAGTCGTGTAATTCGGAGGGAGGGAAAACTAGTGGAAACTCGTGTCCGTAAAAACGAATCGCTTGAAGACGCTCTTCGTCGTTTCAAACGCGGTGTTTCGAAAGATGGCACTCTTGCCGAAGTTCGCAAACGTCGTCACTACGAAAAGCCAAGCGTAAAACGCAAATTGAAATCAGAAGCTGCGCGTAAGCGTAAGAAATTCTAATTTCAGTTTCATTTGTAGAGAGGGTGTTAGCTCATGAGTCTTCAAGAACGCTTGACGGACGACATGAAGCAAGCCATGCGCGCAAAACAGAAAGATCGTCTCACGACGATCCGAATGGTCAAAGCGTCGCTCCAAAATGAGGCCATCAAATTTGGTCGACAAGATCTTACTGAGGAAGAGGAACTCACGGTGCTCAACCGAGAGATGAAACAGCGCAGAGACTCCCTCCGAGAATTCGAAAGCGCTGGTCGTGAAGACCTTGCATCTAAAGTAGCTGACGAGATTGTCGTACTAGAGGCCTATATGCCTGAACAACTTTCTGAAGATGAAGTCACGGCGATCGTGAAAGCAGCTATTGCTCAAACGAATGCCACAGGCCCGTCAGATATGGGTAAGGTGATGGGCGTCGTCATGCCTCAAGTTAAAGGCAAGGCAGACGGTGGTCTTGTGAACCGCATTGTCAAACAACAATTGACGAATTAATGAAAGAGACAGGAGCTTTTGGGTCAAACCAAAAGTTTCTGTCTTTTTTTGCGTATTCTGAAACCACAAGCAAACTTGTTTCGTATACACTAGAGATAAGAGGTAGCTTGTGAACTCGGAAGGGGGTTGCAATACGATGACATTTGGTCTCGGAGTGATTCTGACGGTGTTTTTTGTCGGGATCGTCCTTCTAGGAATTGAAGTGTTCGTTGCCGGTTTTGGATTGTTCGGCGTGCTAGGGATCGGGGCGGTCGTCGCCAGTTTGATTATGGCGGGCGCCACGATCGGGCAACTATGGTTGTCGCTCGGTTTAGCCACGGCCATCGTCGCTGGACTCGGATTTTGGGCATATCGTCGCCTGCAGTCCAATCGTTCGCTCATGTATAAAGGGTTGATTTTGACCGATTCGACGTCATCAGACAAAGGGTATCTGTCTCACGATGACCGCAAACGGTTACTCGGGAAAGTCGGGGTCACATTGACGCCGCTGCGCCCGGCGGGTACCGCTGAGATTGACGGAGAACGGATTGATGTCGTGACAGAAGGTAGCTATCTCGATTCGCAAACGAAAATTCAGGTGTATAAAGTCGATTCAGGGCGCGTTGTCGTCCGTAGCTTTATAGAGCCGAAGGAGGATGTAACAGAATGACACCAGAACTATTGACCACGTTACTCATCTCAGGTGGAGGATTGATTGCGCTCGCCGTATTCTTCACGTTCGTCCCGGTCGGGCTGTGGATCAGCTCGTTCGCCGCTGGCGTCCACGTCTCGATTTTCACATTGATCGGGATGCGACTCCGTCGCGTCGTCCCATCGAAAATCGTCAACCCGCTCATCAAAGCGGTCAAAGCCGGTATTGGCTTAAATACGAACCAGCTCGAGAGTCACTTCTTGGCTGGGGGTAACGTTGACCGTGTCGTCAACGCCTTGATTGCGGCCCACCGTGCCGATATCGAATTGTCGTTTGAACGTGCCGCAGCAATCGACCTTGCCGGCCGAAACGTGTTAGAGGCTGTTCAAATGTCCGTCAACCCGAAAGTCATCGAAACGCCGTTCATCGCCGGTGTGGCCATGGACGGGATTGAAGTGAAAGCGAAAGCCCGGATCACGGTTCGTGCCAACATCGACCGTCTTGTCGGGGGTGCCGGAGAAGAAACGATTATCGCCCGTGTCGGTGAAGGGGTCGTCTCGACGATCGGTTCGCAACATAACCATAAACACGTTTTGGAAAATCCGGATATGATTTCACGTACCGTATTGACGAAAGGTCTTGATTCAGGGACCGCGTTTGAAATCTTGTCCATCGATATCGCCGACATTGATATCGGTAAAAACATCGGAGCGGTTCTTCAGACCGACCAAGCCGAGGCTGATAAGAAAATCGCGCAAGCGAAAGCGGAAGAACGCCGCGCGATGGCGATCGCCCGCGAGCAAGAGATGAAGTCATCAGTCGAAGAGATGCGCGCGAAAGTTGTCGCGGCCGAGGCTGAAGTCCCACTCGCGATGGCAGATGCGCTTCGCCACGGCAAGCTCGGTGTCATGGACTACGTCAACTACTTGAACGTCCAAGCCGATACAGAAATGCGTAAAGCGATCGGTCACCCAGTCGAATCTGACAACGAGTGATCGGGATGGATGGACTTTTGGTACTACTCCTCGCCGCATTCGGGATCGCTTCGGCGGTCATGAAGCGGATGGAGAAATCATCTTCTACTGGAGAACGGCCGCCGAGTACGGATTTGAAACGCTATCTCGATACGGTCGGTGACATGATGAAAGAAGTCGAGGCGACATTTGACGAGCCACGCGATGGCAAGGAAAAACCGACGCCGCAAAAACTGCGTCGTCGTGTCGCTGCCCCAGCTGAATCAAGAGAGTCTCAGCCGCCGCGCCGGCGGGAAGAATTACCGCAAGTGAGTGCGCAGTTCGAACAGACGGTCAAGATTCCGCCGATTTCGGAGGCAACCGAGTCGCGGCCGCAACCCCAACCGCGCATGTCGATGAAGCAAGTTCGGCAAGCTGTCGTTTGGAGTGAAATTTTGCAGCCGCCGGTGTCGAAACGCCGTCGCTAAGTCTGAAGCAGTGACATTGAGTCACTGCTTCTTTTTGTGGCCAAAACGGACGGTCTTTCTTTCACGAACGGCTTGATAGTGCTAAAGTAAAGAAGGAACAATCTACTGATGGGGAGGAGAAACAACCATTGATTATGACTGATAAGATACCGTTCGTCATGGAACATGCGAACGAAGCACAGGCACTCCTCGGGCCGAAAGACGAGGTCTTTCACGCTATCGAGGCAGAACTCGCGGTCGCACTCACTCCTCGTGGAGAAGAATTGATCATTCAGGCCGATACTGCTGACACACTTGAATTGACGAAAACCGTCATCAAGACGCTACAACAGCTTGTCAAAAAAGGGGCTCGCTTGAACGAGAGTGATGCCATCAGCGTGATTCAACATATTAAGGTCGGCAAAGGCGATGAACTGCTCGAGCATTATGAGCGGGTCGTCTTCACGACGAACAAAGGCAAACCGATCCGGGCGAAAACAGTCGGACAAAGCCGCTACGTTCGTGCCATTGAAAAACGCGATCTTGTCTTCGGAATCGGGCCGGCCGGGACCGGAAAGACCTATCTGGCCGTCGTTTTGGCAGCACGGGCATTGAAAGAAGGACAAGTCAAACGTATTATTTTGACGCGTCCAGCCGTCGAAGCAGGGGAAAACTTGGGTTTCTTGCCAGGCGACTTGAAAGAGAAAGTCGATCCATACTTACGTCCGCTCTATGACGCCTTGTTTGACGTCTATGGCGTCGAGCAGACGAATCGGTTGCTCGAACGTGGCACAATCGAAGTCGCCCCGCTCGCCTATATGCGAGGACGCACGCTTGAAGATGCGTTCGTCATTTTAGATGAGGCGCAGAACACGACGAAAGAGCAGATGAAAATGTTCTTGACGCGACTCGGTTTCGGGTCGAAAATGGTCGTCACCGGCGACTTGACGCAAGTGGATTTACCTAAAGGGAAGGCGTCAGGTCTTCAAGAGGCGTTACACCTGCTCGAGCGAGTCGAAGGGATTCATTTCGAACACTTCACGTCGTCCGATGTCGTTCGACATCCGCTCGTCAAGAAAATTATTAACGCTTATAGTACCGAACTCACATAACAAAAAGGGGGGGCACTGATGCAGCAAGCACGTCATTGGACGGTCGCGACAATCTCCGTCCTCTTTTTTCTCATTCTAGGCGCGATTCTCTATTTTACGGTGCGCCCATCTATTATTAGCGTCGAACCGCTCGGGATTGCCGAACAGGATATCCGCTCGCCCATCACGGTCGAGGACCGAACGGCGACGGAACGGTTGCAACAAGAAGCCGTCAATGGCGTCGGTAGTCAATTTTCGCTCCGACGCGAGTTTGCCGATCAACAAATCGCCAAAGTCGAGCAATTGTTCGCGGCGTTCGAGGAGACGGAAGAAGAGACCGAACTCTCGGATATTAAGAACCGGTTAAACTCGACCGAAGTGAATGGCTTTCTCGGTGACGACGAGTTGAATCTATTGCTCGAGGCGACTGAGAACACGCGTCGAACGGTCGAAGACGTCACCGTGACGGCGCTCCAAGAAGTAATGGGCAACCGCATCGAGACGAGCTCACAGTCGATTTCAGAAGCGAGAGACCGGGCCGAGACGCTCGTCGACCAATCCCCGCTCTCACTCGAGTTCCGGGCCATCGCCAACAGCCTGAGCGATCAATTGATCGTCCCGAACTACGTGTTCGACTCTGAGGCGACGCGCGAGAAAGAACAGCAGGCGCTCGACGCGGTCGAGCCGGTCATCATCCAAGAAGGACAATTGCTCGTCAATCAAGGCGAGGTCGTGACACGTGAGATTTATCGGAAGCTCGAATTGACCGGTGCGATCGACCCGAACCGTTCGTTCGCACCGCTGTTCGGGGCTTACTTACTGAGCGGACTGTTGACGACCGGATTTCTGTTCATGTTGATCCGGTCGAAGATTCAACAGTTGTTGCTTCGTCCTAAAATTTTGATTACCGTTTACGGGTTGTTACTGCTTCAACTCGGCATCTTTTTCGGGGTCGGCTATATCGGCATCGAGTTTACGACGTACGCATACGTGCTCGCACCGACGGCGTTCGTTGTCCTTTTGCTCCGTATCCTTGTCGATGAGCGGGTCGCGCTCGCCTCGGCACTCATTACGATGATCGCCGGATCGATCGTGGCGAGTTTCGGGCAAAACACGAGCTTCATGGCGGTCGTCTATTTTGCGACCGGTAGTTTCCTGGCTGTCTTCCTCGTCGAACCAAAGATTCAGCGGAAACGCTTATTCTTGTCAGGTGTCTTGCTCGGCATCATCAACATCATTATGGTGCTCGCGCTCTTGTTCCTGCGTAACACGGTAATGACATGGGAGATGGTCGCGTATCTGTCAGGCTTCGCGATCACGAGTGCCCTGTTATCAATCGTGCTCACGTTCGGCTTCCTGCCGTTCCTCGAGCCGTGGTTCGGCGTCTTGTCATCGGGTCGCTTAATCGAATTGATGAGCCCGACGCACCCGCTGTTGCGGAAATTGTTGATGGAGGCACCGGGTACGTATCATCACAGCATGATGGTCGCCAACCTGGCTGAATCGGCTTGCGAGGCGATCGGCGCCGACGGACTGCTCGCACGGGTCGCTAGTTATTACCATGATCTTGGGAAGACCGAGCGGCCGCTCCACTTCATCGAGAACCAACAGAGCGGCGTCAACCCGCACGACCGGCTCACGCCGGAAGAATCGGCCGACATCATCATGGCCCATCCGTATGACGGTGCTGATCTGTTGCGCCGCTACAAGCTACCGAAAGAAATCATCGATATCGCCGAGCAACATCACGGCACGTCATTGTTGAAGTTCTTTTATGTGAAAGCGAAAGAGACACGAGATGTCACTGAGTCGCGCTTCCGTTACCCGGGACCGAAACCGCAGACACGCGAGGCGGCGGTCGTCATGATCGTCGATTCGATTGAGGCGGCGGTAAGGTCACAGAAGCAGCCGACACCAGAACGGATCCGGCAGCTCGTCAGCGCGATCATCCGTGACAAGTTGCAAGACGGACAGTTCGAAGACTGCGAGTTGACGACGAAAGAAGTATGGCGGGTCGGGGAGAGCGCGTGTGAGACGTTGACCGGCTTGTTCCATGAACGGATCGAGTACCCAGAACTGAAGAAAGAAGGCGAATTACATGCAAATCATTTCGAACGATGAGCACGGGTTGTTGACCGATGCTCAAGTCGAGCTCGTCGAATCTATTTTGATGCACGCAGCGCTCGAAGAGGACATTGAAGAACCGAGCGAACTGTCGGTCACCTTTTTGACGAACGACGAGATTCAAGCAATCAATCGGGAATGGCGCGGGAAAGATGCGCCGACCGACGTGATCAGTTTTGCTTTTGACGAGATGGGCGAAGAAGAGATGGATTTCATGCTCGATGAAGACGAGCCTCGTCTCCTTGGCGATTTACTCATCTCGGTCGAGCGTTGCCGCGAACAGGCGGCCGACTATGGCCACTCGTTCGAACGAGAACTCGGATTTTTGGCCATTCATGGCTTCTTACATCTCCTCGGCTATGATCACATGACGCCTGAGGAAGAAGCGGAGATGACGGCGCGCCAAGAACAAGTGCTCGCTCACTTCGAGCTGAAACGAGGCGAAGTGTGAAACCGTTCTGGTTCGCCGTGCACGGCATCGTGCACGCAGTGCGGACCGAACGCAACATGCTGATTCATCTCGCATCGAGCCTGCTCGTCGTCGTATTTGCCTGGTGGCTCCCAACGACGAAACTCGAGAACTTGATTCTGTTCGGTTGGGTCGTACTCGTCATCGCGCTCGAGCTGATGAACACGGCAGTTGAGCGCACGGTCGACCTCGTCACGAAAGACATCAAACCGTTAGCGAAGCAAGCGAAAGACGTCGCAGCCGGATCAGTGCTCGTTGCCGCCATCGGGGCCGCCATCACGGCACTTTTCATTTTTGGCCCTTATGTAATCGACAAATTCGTTATATGATTGAACGTATTGGAAATTTAGAAAGCAGGTGCATTATGTATCAAGAAGATTTTAAATCAGGGTTTGTGTCCATCATCGGTCGTCCAAACGTCGGGAAATCGACGTTCTTGAATCGGGTCATCGGACAAAAGATTGCCATCATGTCAGACAAGCCGCAGACGACGCGCAACAAGGTCCAAGGTGTATATACAACGGATGATTCGCAAATCATCTTTATCGACACGCCAGGGATTCATAAGCCGAAACACCGCCTCGGCGATTTCATGATGAAAGTCGCGACGAACGCACTCCGTGAAGTCGACGCGATCCTCTTCATGGTCAACGTCACGGAACCGCGCGGCGCCGGCGATGAGTTCATCATCGAGAAGTTAAAAGGGCTCGATACGCCAATCATCCTCGTCATGAACAAAATCGATTTGATTCATCCGGACGAGATTCCGGCTGTCATCGAGCAGTATACGAACCAACTCGATTTCGCGGCGTACGTCCCGATCTCGGCACTTCAAGGCAATAACGTCGAACCGCTCCTTAAAGAAATCAAAAAGTTGCTCCCGGAAGGACCGATGTATTACCCGGCCGACCAAGTGACAGACCACCCGGAACGGTTCATCATCTCTGAATTGATTCGCGAGAAAGTGCTCCATAAGACGCGTGATGAAGTGCCGCACTCAATCGCGGTCGCCATCGAATCGATCAAGAAACGGGAAAACTCGGAAATGATTGATGTCGAGGCCGTAATCATGGTCGAGCGTGATTCGCAAAAAGGAATCGTCATCGGCAAAAAAGGTGCGATGCTCCGCGAAATCGGGACAGAAGCACGCCACGACATCGAGGCGCTCCTCGGGACAAAAGTGTATTTGAACCTATGGGTGAAAGTGCAAAAAGATTGGCGTAACAAGATGGGCCAACTCCGCGACCTCGGTTTCCGCGACGACGAGTATTAAGCCATGTTGCAAAAGGTCACGGGAATCGTCATTCGGACGGTCAATTACGGGGAGTCGAACAAAGTCGTCACGTTGTTCACCGAAGAACTCGGGAAAGTCGCCGTCATGGCGCGCGGTGCGAAAAAGCCGGGCAGTCGCCTGCATGCATCGAGCCAGCCTTTCGTCGAGGCGGTGTATATTTTCCCGGCGAGCCGTGGCCTCGGTCAACTGAAGTCGTCGGATGTGATCACGTCCTATCCAGAAATCCGGAAAGACGTCGAGCGCATGGCGTACGCCATGTACTGGCTCGAGCTCGTCGACCGCACCGTCGAGGACCGGGTGCCGAACCGCCCGCTCTATCGCATCTTGAACGACGCCCTGCAGGCGCTCAATGCAGGGATGGACCCGGATGTGATCACGCACCACTTTGAACTGCGCATTTTGCACTTGCTCGGGGTCGCACCCGTTTTGACCGGGTGCATCCGTTGCAACGATGTGACCGACCCGATGTATTTTTCAGTGGCGGCCGGTGGTTTTCTTTGCTCGCGTCACCAAGAAGAAGGGTCGGCCCGGATGAGCGAACGTCTAGCGAAGCTCCTCTATTTGATGAGCCGACACGAGCTGTCCGAGTTCAGTAATGTCCCGCTCACAAAAGAGACGCGGATTCTGCTCAGGCAGCTGTTCGACGCCTATATGGAATCATACAGCGGCTTGCGGCTGAAGACGAAACGTGTCCTCGATCAAATGCAGCGCCTTTACTTGAACGATGATTGACTTTTTCGACAAGATTCGATACCATAATCTACGATTAGACAAATGAAATAGCGTGCGCAATGAAGGAAACGAGTAGCTTTTACGCCATGGGTACAGCGAGTTCGGGGAGGTGGGAGCCGAACGCCAGGGGGAAGTGAATGGCAATTCCGGAGCGCCCACAGTCCAAAGAGTGGCCTCATCTCGAGGCAAGTAGGGTGGAACCGCGGGTAATCCCGTCCCTATGTGCATGGCACATAGGGGCGTTTTTTGTCGTTTCAATACTTTTGGAGGTGTCACATATGAAGCACATGACCGTGCAAGAAATTATTTTGACGTTACAAAATTTCTGGGCGTCGAAAGGCTGCTTGACAATGCAAGCGTATGACGTTGAGAAAGGGGCCGGTACGATGAACCCGATGACGTTCTTACGGAGTCTCGGACCAGAGCCGTGGAACGTCTGTTACACGGAGCCATCACGTCGTCCGGCGGATGGACGGTACGGTGAAAACCCGAACCGTTTGTATCAGCATCATCAGTTCCAAGTCATCATGAAGCCGTCACCGAGCAACATCCAAGAGCTTTACTTAGAAAGTTTAGAGTTGATCGGAATCAATCCGCTCGAGCACGATATCCGTTTCGTCGAAGACAACTGGGAAAACCCGACGTTCGGCGCGGCCGGTCTAGGTTGGGAAGTTTGGTTGAACGGGATGGAGATCACCCAGTTCACGTATTTCCAACAAGTCGGTGGCATCGAGTGTGACCCGATCGCCGTCGAGATCACATACGGTCTCGAACGTCTCGCGTCGTACATCCAAGAAGTCGAGAGCGTGTTTGACCTCGTCTGGACGGACGGATTCAAGTATGGGGACATCTTCTACCAGCCCGAGTATGAACACTCAAAATATACGTTCGAACTTTCAGACGTCGACATGTTGTTCACGTTGTTCGATACGTACGAAAAAGAAGCGAAGCGTGCCCTTGACGAGAACCTCGTCTTCCCGGCTTACGACTATATCCTCAAATGTTCGCATACGTTCAACCTACTCGATGCGAAAGGCGCCATCTCGGTGACGGAACGGACCGGTTTCATCCAACGTGTCCGCAACATGTCCCGTGCGTGTGCTGCCAAATTTATCGAAGAGCGGGAACGTCTCGGTTTCCCACTTTTGAACCAAGAGAAAGCAGGTGCCCTTGATGCGTGACCTTTTATTAGAAATCGGACTTGAAGAATTACCAGCGCAATACGTCCTCCGTTCGGAGAAACAATTGGCAGAGCGTGTGACCGCCTTCTTGACGGACGCCCGTGTCCAGTTCGGGACATTGACCGTCTATTCAACACCGCGCCGTCTCGCCGTTCTTGTCAAAGACGTCGAAGAGAAGCAACAAGACTTGACGGAGACGCTTCGCGGACCGGCGAAAAAGATCGCTCAAGACGCTGAAGGAAACTGGTCGAAAGCAGCCGCTGGGTTTGCCCGTGGCCGCGGTCTCTCGGTCGACGACTTGTACTTCGCTGAAGAGAAAGGTGTCGAGTACGTGTTCGCAGACCGTCACGAGTCAGGTCAGGCGACGAGCACGCTGCTTCCGGCACTCGAAGACGTCGTCCGTGGTATGACGTTCCCGAAAAACATGAAGTGGGGCACGAGCAGTCTCCGCTACATGCGTCCGATTCGTTGGCTCGTCGCGTTGTTCGGTGCCGAGCAAATCGATTTTGAAATCGAAGGCGTAAAGACAGGAAACGTGACACGTGGTCACCGCTTCTTGAGTAAAGGTGACGTCACGATCGCCGAGCCGGCCGCCTACGCCGAGACGCTCGAACGCGAATTCGTCGTCGCGTCATATGAAGACCGTAAGGCCCGCATCGAACGTCAAATCGACGAGTTGGCTTCTGAGCAAGGGTGGACGGTTCCGCTCGACGCGTCGTTGCTCGAGGAAGTGACAAACCTCGTCGAATGGCCGACCGCGCTGTTCGGTGAATTCGATGCAAGCTATCTCGAACTTCCGGAAGAAGTATTGATCACGACGATGAAAGAGCATCAACGCTATTTCCCGGTCTATATCGGTGAAACGCTTAAAAACTATTTCGTGACCGTCCGTAACGGGAACGCGGACCATCTTCAAAACGTTGCCAAAGGGAACGAGAAGGTCATCCGGGCCCGCTTGGCAGATGCCGTCTTCTTCTATGAGGAAGACCAAAAGACGAAGATTGACGATCAACTCGTCCGTCTCGACCGCATCGTCTTCCATGAGAAGTTGGGGACGACGGGAGACAAGGTCCGTCGGGTGGAACAACTCGCCGGAACGCTGGCGCCATTGTTCAATGCGGATGCAACCAAAGTCGCCCGGGCTGGAGCCATCCATAAGTTCGACCTCGTCAGCCAAATGGTGTATGAGTTCACAGAACTCCAAGGGGTGATGGGTGAGAAGTATGCGCTCCAACAAGGTGAGGACAAAGAAGTGGCCGCAGCCATCCGTGAACACTATATGCCACGCTTTGCGGGCGACGCGTCACCATCGACGCCAACGGGTGCGGTTCTCGCACTCGCCGATAAATTGGATTCGATCGCTGCATTCTTCGGAATCGGCATGATTCCGAGCGGTTCGCAAGACCCGTTCGCGCTTCGTCGTCAAGCCCAAGGGGTCGTCCAAATTCTAGCGGATTGGAAGATTGCGCTCCCACTTGACAAATTACTTTCACAAGTTGTCGATTCGCAACTTCAGGCAGGACTTTATGATGCCGATAAAGAACAAGTCAAGGCGCAACTAAAAGACTTCTTCATGCTTCGCTTGAAGTATCGTCTCCAAGAACGGCAAGTACGTTATGACGTCATCGACGCCGTATTGACGACAGAGCTCGCCATCAACCGGCTCGATGCCCGAGCGGACGCGGTTCAAGCCATGCTCGCAAACGATGCGAAACTACTCATTGAGCAATTGACGCGTGTCGTCAATATCGCCAAGAAAGGTGAGGCTGGAGAGGTCGATCCGGCATTGTTCGAAAACAAAGAAGAGAACGAACTCCATGTCGCCATCGAAGCGACGCTACCGGAAACGGAGCGAGCCGTCGAGGATGGGGATTATCATCAAGCGATCGCGTCATTGCGCGTATTGGAACAACCGATTAGCGCTTATTTCGAAAATACAATGGTCATGAGCGACGTTGAAGCGATTCGCGAGAACCGTCTGCGCGAGATGAAACGACTCGCCATGACAATCGAGAGCGTCGCCGACTTTAGCGCGCTCGTACTCTGACCAAACTTGAGGGGGTTGGCTATGCAGCTGAATGAACGCCAACAGAAGATCGTTGAGATCGTCAGGGTCAACGGACCGATCACGGGTGAGCAGATCGCGCAAGAGCTGTCGCTCACTCGCGCCACGCTCCGTCCGGATCTGGCCATCTTGACGATGACTGGAATACTAGAAGCCCGGCCACGTGTCGGCTACACGTTCGTCGGCAAACGAAACTCATCCCTGCTTCGGGAAAAATTGGATTCATTGACGGTCGGCGACTTCATGTCGTCCGCGAAAGTCGTCAGTGACGAGATGACGGTGTATGACGCCGTCGTGACCTTGTTTTTAGAAGACGTCGGTTCGCTGTTCGTCGTCGGCAAGGACAACGAGCTCGTCGGTGTCTTGTCACGTAAAGACTTACTTCGGGCCGCCATCGGCAATCAAGACTTGGATCAATTGCCGGTCAACGTCATCATGACCCGCATGCCGAACATCACGGTGTGCGAGAAGAGTGAGACGTTGATTCGGGCCGGGATGAAGCTGATCGAGAAACAAATCGATGCCATGCCAGTCGTCGAAGAGAAAGACGGCAAGCTGATCGTGCTCGGTCGCATGACGAAGACGAACATGACGAAAGTATTGATCGCACTCGCCAACGATGAGTCGTTCTGAGGAGGAATCTGGTTTGACACTGACACAAAAACAACTCGTATTTGTCGTGAGCGATTCGGTCGGGGAGACGTGTGAACTCGTCGTCCGCGCCGCGAGCATCCAGTTCCACGAGAATGCGATTGAGACGCTTAGAATTCCGTTCGTGGAAGATGAACAGACGATTCACGATGTCGTGACACAAGCGCGTGCCCAAGGAGCGGTCATCGCCTTCACGTTGGTCAACGAGGAGCATCGGGCCCTCCTCGTTCAACTCGGACGAGCGCATGACGTGAAGACGGTCGACTTGCTCGGCGACTTACTCGACGTGCTCGCCGGTCAACTCGGAGAGAGTCCACGCGAGAAACCGGGACTCATCTATCGTCTCGATGAGGATTACTTCCGGAAAATCGAAGCGATGGAGTTCGCGGTCAAGTACGACGACGGACGTGACCCAAGAGGCTTGAAAAAAGCTGATATCGTCCTCGTCGGCGTATCACGCACATCCAAGACGCCGCTCTCACAATATTTGGCGTTGAAGCGGTATAAGGTCGCCAACGTACCGCTCGTGCCGGAATCACGCCCGCCGGAAGAACTGTTCGATTTGCCGCCTGACAAGTGCGTCGGGTTGATCATCTCGCCGGATAAGTTGATTTCGATTCGGATGGAACGGTTGAAGTCGCTCGGTTTGAAACCGGAGGCCGACTACGCCCAACTCGAACGCATCAATCGTGAACTCGAGTATGCCCGAGGGATTTACGAACGAATCGGTTGCGAGGTCATCGACGTGACGAACAAAGCCGTCGAAGAGACGGCAGGCATCATTTTACGGATGCTCGACCAATCGAAAGACGATTGAGTACTCGGATTAGTAATCGACTGGTGTTAACGGTATAATAGAGTACTGACATTACAGTGAAACGGAACGTGGTGAGCGTTCCGTTTCGTTGCGAGTTTGGATAGGGAGTGGTCGAGTTGCCGCGAATACCGGATGAAGTCATTGCGGAAGTGAAACAAGCCACAGATATCGTTGATTTAATCAGTGAACGCGTTGAATTGAAGAAGCAAGGCCATCGCCTCGTCGGTCTCTGTCCGTTCCACTCGGAGAACAGTCCATCGTTCTCCGTGTCCCCGGAAAAAGGGATGTACCATTGTTTTGGATGTGGAGCCGGCGGGAACGTATTTACGTTCGTCATGGAGACAGAAGGTTTGTCGTTCCCTGAGACGATTGAACGTCTCGCGACGCGGGCGAACATCGCCATCGAGGGCGGGGTGTCTGGCGATGAGGAGTTGTCACGAGACCAAGTCATTCGTAAACAGATGCGCGATGCCCATCGTGTCGTGGCGGATTTGTATCATGAAGTGTTGATGAAGACCGAAGCGGGCGAAGTCGGATTGACGTATTTGCAAGCGCGCGGTCTACAGGAGACGACGATCGGACAGTATAAGATCGGTTATGCGCCTGATCATCGCCGTTTTACCGTTGATTCACTGGAACGAAGAGGTTTCGACCTCGAGGTCATGGTGGAGGCCGGGTTGATTTCTAAGTCGAGGTCCGGTGAATATTTTGACCGGTTCGAAGGCAGAGTCGTCTTTCCGATTGCGGATCGAGACGGCACCATCGTCGGATTTAGCGGACGGGCGATCGATGAGCGACAGCCAAAGTACGTCAACACGGCGGATACGCCCCTGTTCAACAAGAGCGAACTCCTCTTCGGCTTTTCACAGGCACGGGCCACGATGCGAAAGCAAAAACGGGTCGTGCTCGTGGAAGGGAACGTCGACGTCTTGCAAGTCGCGCAAGCCGGGACGAAGGAAGTCGTCGCGTCGCTCGGGACGGCGTTTTCGACACAGCATGCCCGTGCGTTAGCACGCATGGTCGAAGAAGTGATCATCTGTTATGACGGTGATACGGCCGGACAAGAAGCGACGATGAAAGTCGTCCGCTTGCTCGAGGGCTACCCGCTCGATGTCCAGGTGCTGATGTTACCTGAGAAGACCGACCCGGATGATTATATTCGGACGAATGGGGCGGAGCAGTGGCACAGACTTGTCGAATCGGAGCGTTTATCCGTCCTCGATTTCATGAACCGGACGCTACGGCGTGGGAAAAATATGAATCGAGAAGGAGAAAGGATTCGTTTTATTGAATCTATGCTTGTGGAAATCAGTAAAACGGACAATTCGATTCGCCGTGATTTATATGTGAGAAAGCTGGCAGACGAATTTGAGATTCCAGTCGAGACATTGTTGTCACGGATGCCCTCGACAAGACCGAAAGAAATCGCACCCCAACGAGTGCCGGAAGCTGAACCGGTTCGCCGGCGTTCATCTAAGACGAATGAACCGCGTTATGTCAAAGCCGAAAAGCTGTTACTTCGGGCCATGCTGAGTGGTCCGGAGCGGGTCCGCTTCGTCAGGGACCGCCTCGGGCTAGCCTATCAGGACGAAGTGCATCGCATGCTGGCGACGGCCCTCTATGAGATCGTCTCGGAGGACATGACGCATGAAGAATTCGAACAAGTGGCGCCCCCGTTCATGGAGCGCTATTGTGACCAACGTCCGGACTATGCGAATCGGTATGCCGAGATTCGGCTCATGTCCGCACCGGACGAACTGACCGAAGAGGTTTTAGATGAATACATTAAGGTCATAAACAGTTATGAGGAACAGCGTCAAATCGAACGAGCGAAAAGGGAAATCGGACAAGATGCCGAAAGTATAGTAGACCAGGCATCCAAGTTACAAGAATTGATTACCCGGAGTCGTCGTCTTCGTGAACGATGAACGTGAAGGAAGTTTGGAAGGAGTTGAACTGCTAGATGGCAGAGAAGAAAAAAGAGGATTTATTTAACGCCATAGACGAACTCGAGAAATTAGGTAAGAAAAAAGGCGTCGTATCCATGCAAGCAATCCAAGATCGCCTCAGCCATTTCGAGGTGGATTCGGACTTTATCGATAACTTCATTGAAGACTTAGAAGGTAAAGATATCCGCGTCACAGAAGATGCGGCCGATGCCGAAGAAACACCAACCAAAAAAGAGGACGAAGAGGTCGATTTGAACGACTTGTCCGTCCCGCCAGGTATTAAGATCAACGACCCGGTCCGCATGTATTTGAAAGAGATCGGCCGCGTCGATCTCCTCAGTGCGAAAGATGAGACCGAACTCGCGAAACGGATTGAACAAGGGGACGAAGAGGCGAAGAAACGTCTTGCCGAAGCCAACCTCCGTCTCGTCGTCTCAATCGCGAAACGTTATGTCGGGCGCGGTATGCTCTTCCTTGACTTGATTCAAGAAGGAAACATGGGCCTCATTAAAGCCGTCGAGAAGTTCGACTACATGAAAGGGTTCAAGTTCTCGACGTACGCGACGTGGTGGATTCGTCAAGCAATCACCCGCGCCATCGCCGACCAAGCTCGGACAATCCGGATCCCGGTCCACATGGTCGAGACGATCAACAAGTTGATTCGTGTTCAACGTCAACTGTTGCAAGACCTCGGGCGCGAACCGGCACCTGAAGAAATCGCCAAAGAGATGGAACTCACACCTGAAAAAGTGCGTGAGATCTTGAAAATCGCCCAAGAGCCTGTCTCGCTCGAGACACCGATTGGGGAAGAGGATGATTCGCACCTCGGCGACTTCATCGAAGACCAAGATGCGATGGCACCCCAAGACGCCGCTGCCTATGAGCTACTCAAAGAACAACTCGAAGACGTGCTCGACACGCTCACGGACCGCGAAGAAAACGTGCTCCGTCTCCGTTTCGGTCTCGATGATGGCCGTACGCGCACGCTCGAAGAAGTCGGGAAAGTGTTCGGCGTCACCCGCGAGCGGATTCGTCAAATCGAGGCGAAGGCGCTCCGGAAGCTCCGTCACCCGAGCCGTTCGAAACGCTTGAAAGACTTCCTTGATTAATTGTGTTTTTGAATAAAATGTGAAGTTTTAGAAGAAAGGAAGGAAAATGAGTGATTTTCCTTCCTTCTTTATTATTTTTTGAGTAAAATAGTGATGGGTAGAAATTTGGAATGAACATGAGGGGGAAATACAATGCGTAATCCATTGTTACCGTTTGCAGCGATCGCGATCGTCGCAATCATTGCCATGGTCTCATTATCGTATTTTGGCGTGAACCAAGCTCAGCAGGCTGCTGAAGGTCCATCGGTCACTGAGATGAACCCGGAAGACTTGTACGCGGCGAAAGGCTGCACAGGTTGCCACGGTGGAAATCTCGAAGGTGGCGTCGGTCCTGCGTTGACAGGCGTCGGCGAACGTTTATCGGCGGAAGAGATCACAAACATCATCGTCAACGGTAAAGGTGCAATGCCAGCCGGTCTCGCGACTGCCGAAGAAGCAGACGTACTCGCGACTTGGTTGCTCGAACAATAAGGGTGAAACGTACTCCTTCTGGGGTACGTTTTTTATTGTCCTGGATATAAATATTCGTTACCCTATAGTGAAGAAGTAGAAAAAGGAGTTGTCCCTATGCAAGAACAAGTGACGTTAGACCGCCGACTGAAGCAAGTCGTCGATTTCATTCCGAAAGGCAGTGTAGTGGCGGACATCGGCTCTGACCACGCCTACGTGCCATGCTATCTCGTTCAGCAAGGCATCGTCGACCGCGCCATCGCAGGCGAAGTGAACCGCGGACCGATGGAAGCGGCCAAAGCTCAAGTCGAGCTCATCGGAGCGACCGAAAACATCGACGTCCGTCTCGGTGACGGGCTCGCCGTCCTCGAAGCAGATGAGGCGACATGCATCTCGATTTGCGGGATGGGCGGAAGTTTGATTCGGTCGATTTTAGAGAGCGGCCGTGACAAGTTAGGTGCCGTCGAACGGCTCGTCCTGCAACCGAACGTGGATGGACAACATGTCCGCGAATGGTTGCTCGACGCAGGATTCGTCCTAGTCGCGGAATCAATCGTTGAAGAGAATGACAAAGTATACGAGATTCTTGTCGGCGAACGTGGCACGGAGACATGCTATAGCCTAGATGACACAGAACGCGCGTGGCAGCTCATGTTCGGACCGTACTTGCTCACGACACGCCCAGAGGCGTTCAAAATGAAATGGGGCCGCGAGGCGGACAAGCTCGATTATGTGCTCGGTCAGATGGCAGCAGGTGCCCAAACCGAAGCGCTCATCCGCAAACAGGAGGAGTTCAAGACGCTACGTGACAAAATGAGAGAGGTGAGCAACTGATGGCGAACGGAAATCATGTCATTCAATTGTTTGAGGAGTTCGCCCCGAAACATCTCGCGGTCGAGGGCGATAAAATTGGTCTTCAAATCGGTACGTTGAATAAACCGGTACGACGAGTCATGGTGACGCTAGACGTGCTCGAGTCGGTCGTTGATGAAGCAATCGAGCGAGACGTCGATTTGATTATCGCCCATCACCCACCCATTTTCAGCGCGCTTGCGCAAGTGAACGATCGCAGTGCCGCTGGCCGGATTGTTATGAAATGCATTCGGCATGACATTGCCGTCTATGTCGCCCATACGAACTTGGACGTCTGTCAGGGCGGGGTCAACGATTGGATGAGTCAGGCACTTGGACTCGTCGACCCGATGGTACTCATTCCAACTTATGAAGAACCGGTGTATAAGCTGTCCGTCTTCGTCCCGACGACGCATCGGCAAGCCGTGTCGGAGGCGCTCGGCCGGGCCGGAGCCGGTCGTCTCGGAGATTACGGGGACTGTCAGTTCACCGTCTCGGGAGAAGGTCAGTTCACACCACTCGAAGGGTCGGACCCGTATCTAGGCCAACACGGCAAGACGGAGCGTGTCGAGGAAGTGAAAATCGAGACGATTGTCACGGAGAGCCAAAAGAAAAGAGTGCTTAAGGCGATGACGGACGCGCATCCATACGAAGAGGTGGCCTACGATTTGATTCGTGACGACATTGACGGGCCCGTGTTCGGCCTCGGTCGTATCGGACGTCTCGAGGTGCCTCTCACACTTGAGTCGTTCGCCGAACACGTCAAGACGAGCTTTGACGTCGAAGCCGTCCGTGTCGTCGGCGATCCGAACCGGATCATCGAGAAAGTGGCGGTGCTCGGCGGGGACGGGAATAAATACGTATCGGCAGCCCATTTCAAAGGTGCGGATGCGTATGTGACGGGCGACCTGTACTTCCATGTGGCCCACGATGCAATGGCGCTCGGACTTTCTGTCGTCGACCCGGGTCATCACGTGGAGAGCGTGATGAAGCAAGGCGTCGTCGACGTGATGCGCGAGAAGTGTGAACGTGCGAAACTCGATGTCGAATTGGTTGTTTCGGAAGCCGATACAAACCCGTTCCGCTTCTACTGATGATTAAACGAAAAACCCCCGGACCTCATGAGAGGACGGGGGTTCATGTCATTTACGGAGCGCCTTCACTTTCGGAAGAATGCTGCGCAGTTCAAGATATGGCGTCTTATCGTGCGTGCTCAAATCGAGCGGGTCATATTGGGTCAAGAAGTCGATGACTTTTTTTGTGATTGGTGTCGGTGTCGACGCGCCTGACGTGACGGCGACCGTTTCGACACCTTCGAGCCAAGTCAGGTCGAGTTCGCTCAAGTCGCCGATGCGGTAGGCGTTCGTGCCTGCAATCTCTTTCGAGACCTGGGCTAAACGGTTCGAGTTGTTCGACTTCGGGTCACCGACGACGATCAATAGTTCACAGTCACCGGCTTGTTCAGCGACAGCTTCTTGCCGGACTTGGGTCGCGTTACAGATCTCGTTGTGGACCTCGACATGAGGATACCGTTCTTGAATCATCTCAATCAAGGCCGAGACGTCCCATTGGCTCATCGTCGTCTGGTTCGTGACGAGAATTTTTGCATCATACAGGTGAGCCGGGAGCGCCTCGAAGTCACTCTCGTATTGGACGAGGTGAACTTTTCCTGGAGCGACGCCCATCGCGCCTTCCGGTTCCGGGTGGCCATGCTTGCCGATGTAGATGACTTCATAACCGACAGCCGTCTTTTCGCGAATCAAATCGTGGGTGACCAGTACATCCGGGCACGAGGCATCGACAATCGTCAAGCCTTTCTCAATGGCACGCTTACGCACGAGCGGCGAGATGCCGTGGGCGGTAAAGACGACCGTTCCACGATCAATTGTCTCGAGTGCTTTCATTCGATCCTCACCGTCGACCGTCTTGACGCCGAGTTCCTCGAATGCTTGGGTGACATGACGGTTATGGACAATCATGCCAAGTATATGGATAGGACGCGGTAAATCTGGGTTGGCCACAGCTTCGTTGGCGAGCTTCATGGCATCGACGACGCCGTAGCAATATCCGCGTGGACTAATTTTTTTTACTTTCATTTTGTAAGGAACGCTCCTTTCGCGATGCTTTCATACGTATTAGTCTAACATTGTTTCGAAAATACGAAAAGATTTCCGTGTATTCATGCTATAATCTTAAGGTTAGAAAGGAGGGACACCGTGGAACGCCTAAGAACATTGCTTGAAGTTCGAAAATCGTACTTCTTTCAGATTACATTTATTATCTTCATTATACTAGGACTTGTCATCTCTTCATTAGCCTTCTCTGCCGACCGCGTGACGGTGTCCCGCGCGGAAGAACTGGCGAAAGAACAATTCGACTACGCGATTGACGGGAGTATCGAAAACCTGGAGACGCGACTCGGTAAACTATACGAAGACTTGGTCTATCTCGGTGCTTACGTCGGGAATGAGACGTATATCGAAGAGCGGATCCGCACCGGTTATTTGAATCAGCGGACGAGCTTCACCTCGATTTTTTATTACGATTTAGAAGGCGATGCGTTCACGTGGTACTCGCAACGCCAAGTACCGGCGCTGACGCTCAAGAGTGATCCGAAATTTAAAGAGGTGCTCACCGGCGGCAGGAACGACTTGTTTATGAGTGACCCGATTTCGATTTCGGGTGACGTCGGGACGTATTTATACGTGCCGGTGCTTGAAGACAACCGGATGATCGGGATGTTCGGCGGTAGTATCAGCGTGCTCAATTCCGATTTATATCGTCGGATGCTTGAATCGGCGAATGATGACATGATTCTTTACTTGTTGAATGAACGGGGCGAAGTATTGTCGACCTCGTTCAATCTCGTCACGGACGCAGAACGGCGTTTGTCCCGGTCCATCATCGAAGCGACGGACGCCTACGACGTCCGTTCGGTGTTCAGCACGAAAGACGATGTCCTCATGTTTGAGCCCGATGCGCGTGTCAACGGATGGAGCGTCCTCGCAAAGCATAGTACCGATTCGGTCTACGAAGCGGTGTACGCGACGCGATGGCAATACTTGATGATTACGCTCGTGACATTCTTCTTGAGTATCATGGTCGGTCTACTGTTGTCGAAGACGTTGACAAGTCCGCTGCTCGAACTTGTGCAAAACATCAAGAAACAACAGTCGCTCGAACCGATCCAACTCGAACGGACCGGCTCCAAAGAAGTCGAGACGCTGCTCGATACGTACAACGATTATTCCCGCCGCATGGAGACGGCCCGACGCGAACAGCTCAGTCAACAGCAACTATTGTTGCAGCAAGAGAAGCTCGCCTCGCTCGGACAGCTCGCGGCAGGGATTGCCCACGAGATTCGCAATCCGCTCACGCCGGTCCAAATCACGTTGCAGATGGTGAAAGAAGGGCACAGTAGCAGCGACATGCTCGATCTCGCGCTTTCAGAACTTGATCGGGCCAACCATTTGATCACGACGATGCTCACGCTCGCGAAGCCCGACCAGGCGAAGCTACAAGAAGAGTGGCTCGACATGACCGAGTTTGCGAAACGCCTCGAATTCTTGCTCGACGCCGAATGCTATAAGCGGGTCACGAACTGGGAGTTGAACGTCCCGAACGATATGCCGCCGTTTTACTGCTCGAACGACATGCTCGTCCAAATCATCTATAACTTGTTCAAAAACGCGGTCGAGGCCGTCGATACGAAAGGTGCCGACGGCGTCGTGACGGTCACGATTCAATTCACGGAACGGGACTACCGCTTCTTGATCGAAGACAATGGGATCGGGATGACCGAATCTCAAGTCAAGTCGGTCGGGTCCGCGTTTTATACAACGAAAGAGAACGGCAACGGCTTAGGGCTCTACATGATTCGGGAATACTTGAAAGCCGTGAACGGTCACATGGAAATTGAAAGTGTTGAAGGAGAAGGTACGGCCATGATGATTAAAATCCCAAGGCGGTCGCACCCATGACGAAAGGGTTCAAACATTACTGGCTTTGGCTGCCGATCGTCTGGGCGCTATCGATTCTATTGATTACGTCAATCCAATTACCGGAACGGGCGCGAGAAAATAATGAAGTCGGTTTCGTATTCGTCAGTGAAAAGCATGAGCATGCCAATAAACTGTTGGCCGCGTTCGTCCGGACGGCGAATCAAAAAGGTTTTATCCCTGTCCCGACGACGAGTGAGGATTCCCGTGTCCTGGAGAAAGAAAAATTGGACGCGCTGATCGACCGCGGGGTCGAAGCGATTTTCGTGACGACGCTCGATGAAGCATTCATCCGGCCATCGCTCGAACGGGCCGAACGGGAGGGTATTCCGATTATCGCCATCGATCGGATGATCGACCATGACAGCGTCTTGACGTCGGTCATGTCCGATAACGTCGAGATCGGCCGGATGGCAGCGAACTATATCGCCGCCCAACACGCTGGGCTCGACCGTCCGATTCGTGTCGTCGAAGTGAGAGGGACCGCCAAAGTCCGTTCGACGATCGATCGGAGCCTCGGGTTGACGGAATATGACAAGGCCAACGACAACCTGCAAGTCGTCGCCTCGATCACGGGTAATTACGACACGTTCCAAGCCGAGATCGAGATGTCTCGGTGGCTCGATGCCGGTATTCCGTTCGATGCCGTCTTTTCTCACAATGATGACAATACGTTCGGTGTCGTCCGGGCCCTCGAAAGCCATGGCCTCAGTGACAAAACGCTCGTATCGGTCGACGGTGTGACCGGCATTTATCCGCTGATTCATAGCGGGAAAGTCGATGCGACCGTCGTCCAATCACCGAACGAAATGATCGAGGTCGGATTCAAGGCGCTCGAACATCATTTGAACGGCAAGAAAATTGCGTCACACTACTATTCGTCGAGCTATTTGTACGAAGGGCTCGCAAAAGATTAATTGACAAATGATTAGATTCCGCTATGCTAGGAAAAGTGGAAAGAAACAGGAGGTGTATCGATTGAACAGCTTCCAACAGTTCAAATTGTTACCGTTTATCGTCGATGCCTTGACAGAAAAGCGCATCACAGTACCGACGGACATTCAAGCCCGGATTATTCCGGCTGCGATGAATGGCCGCGATATCATTGGGAAATCACAAACCGGGACGGGGAAGACGCTTGCGTTCCTCTTACCTATTTTAGAAGCGATCGATCCGAAAGAAGAATCGGTCCAAGCCATCGTCGTCGCACCGACGCGCGAACTCGCATGGCAGATTCACGAAGAGTTGAAAACGCTCCTCGTCAAACAGCCGGACTACATTAAAACAAGTCTGATTGTCGGAGGAACTGACCGGGAACGACAAATCGACAAGATGAAAAACCCACCACAACTGATCATCGGGACACCAGGTCGTCTACTCGACTTGATGAAAGTCCAAGCGTTATTCCCGCACAAAGTCACGCATTTCGTCGTCGATGAAGCCGACCAAATGCTCGACATGGGCTTCTTGCCTGAAGTCGACCGCATCGCGCAGTCGTTGCCAGAGAAACTTCAAACGATGGTCTTCTCAGCGACGATTCCTGAGAAGCTACAACCGTTCTTGAAGAAATATTTGCATGACCCGCGTTACGCGGAAGCGAGTGAAGAGCACCGCGTCGTTCCGAAAATCAAGCATCACGTCATCCCGGTCCGTCACCGTGACCGCAAGGCATTGACGGTCGACATCGCAAAAGCGATCAACCCGTTCGTCTGTCTCGTGTTCACGAACACGAAACAAGATGCGGATGAGTTGGAGACGTCGTTCCGCGAGGCGGGACTCAACGTCGGCACGCTTCATGGGGACATGCAAGCCCGTCGCCGGAAGCAAGCGATCAAAGACATCAACGACGCGAAATATCAGTTCGTGATTGCTACCGACTTGGCGGCGCGCGGCATCGATATTAAAGGTGTGTCGCACATCATCAACTTCGGCATTCCGAAAGACCTCGACTTCTATACGCACCGTGTCGGCCGGACGGGCCGCGCTGGTGAGACTGGCGAAGCGTACACGCTGTATGAAGATCACGAGAACGGCCCAATCAATCGACTCGAAGAGCGTGGATTCACGTTCAAGCACGTCGATTTGAAGAACGGATCGCTTCAAGAGATCAAGACACGCAAACGCCGCACGACCGACCGGAAGATGAAAGTCTCGCAAACGGCGCACAGCCGGATGGCGGGCGAAATCAAGAAGGCGAAGAAAAAGGTCAAACCTGGTTACAAGAAGAAGTTCAAGTATAAATTGAAAGAGACGGCCTCACGTGAGCATATGCAGAGCCAACGTAAGGAACGTCGCGAAGTTCGTAAAAAGAACCGACGCTAAGCAAAAGAAGAATCGACTTCGTGGAGTCGATTCTTCTTTTTGTGTACACTAAGGACAGATGAGAATGAAGGAGAAATGACTATGTTAAAAATTGGTTCCCACGTTTCTGTATCCGGTAAGAAAATGTTGCTCGCTGGCAGTGAAGAAGCCGTCTCATACGGCGCTAACACGATGATGGTATATACGGGTGCGCCCCAAAACACACGGCGCAAGCCAATCGAGGATTTGAATATCGAGGCGGCGCTCGCCCATATGGCGGCGCACGACATCGACGAGATCGTCGTCCATGCCCCGTATATCATCAACTTGGGCAACACGACGAAACCGGAGACGTTCGAACTCGCCGTCTCGTTTTTGGCCGCCGAAATCAAACGGGCCGAAGCGCTCCAAGTCGCACGTCACGTCGTCCTTCACCCGGGCGCGCATGTCGGTGCAGGGGAAGACGTCGGCTTGGCCCGCATCATCGAAGGCTTGAACGAGGTGCTCACCGGTGACGAGACCGTGAAAATCGCACTTGAGACGATGGCTGGAAAAGGCAGCGAACTCGGCAAGACGTTCGAAGAACTGGCAACGATCATCGACGGGGTGACGCACAACGACCGGCTCTCGGTCTGTTTCGACACATGTCACGTTCATGACGCGGGTTATGACCTCGTCGGCGATTTGGACGGTGTCATTGAACAGTTCGACCAAATCGTCGGACTGGACCGTCTCGGCGTCATCCACGTCAACGATTCGAAGAACGTGCGCGGCGCGAAAAAAGACCGTCACGAGAATATCGGCTATGGCGAAATCGGCTTCGACACGTTGAACCGGATCATCCACCACGAGGCGTTCACCCACTTGCCAAAAATTTTGGAGACGCCGTATATCCCGATCAGTGAGAAAACGAAAGTGGCACCATACAAACAAGAGATCGAGATGTTCCGGGCGAACCGATTCGATGCCGAATGGCGCGAACAGTTCACGCTCGCGCACCAGTAAGATGAACATCATCCGAATCGATCCGAACGAGTATGATGTCTGGTCCGCGCTCCCGATCTACTTTCAGGAAGCGAGCCCGTTCTATGTGGAAGGCCGGCTCGAAGAGGGGACAGCTTGGATTGAGATTCTCGGATACGGTATCGTGGCTGAAGTCGAAGTCATGCTCGTCGAGATGACCAAGCGCCCGGCCGACCGCTATTGGCGGACGGAGGCGGGACCAGAGACGAAGGCGTATAGCCTCGTCGACGTGGTCGGTCTTGATTTCCATCATCCGTTGCTTCAATCAGGTATGTACGAGGAAGACACGGACGCTGTCATCCGCACCAAATGGGAGCAAGGGTACCGCGTCCCGTCTGCCAAGTGGACCCGGGAGACGTTCACTGCTCACTTGACCGAAGAGCAGGCAGTGTCACAGCTCGCCCCGACGGCCATCTGTGAAGCGTGCGGGGATGACATGAACCGTTTCGGGCCGACCGGGATTCGTTTGATGGAGTATCATCTCGAAGCAGGGAGTGGCACGTGGCTCTGCCCGACGTGTCACAAAGCGAGACATTATGATCTATAAAAAAAACGAAGCCCGCGGGCTTCGTTTTTTGAATTAAAATGGCCAGTTCGCGAGTGCGAATTGATATACTTTCATCCCAAGAAACACACCGAAGATGCCGATGACGCCCGGTAAGACCGGCGGGGCAGGGAGCGGCAACTTCAAGGCCGTGAAAATCATGCCACAAATGAGACCAGCGAGCAATGACAATAGGATTTCTTGCATGAATGATTCCTCCATAATCGAAATGAAAACGCTTAACTAACAGGTAACCGAGTTCATTATACAATGTTCATTCTCGTTTGAGAAGTCTAACATCAGTCATCTGTCATTTTCTCGTTTTCGGCTCGCAAGCGGAGGACTTCCCGTTCGGCCCAGTTCGACGGTTCGCGCTCAAACACGCTCGGGATGTTGTTCCAACGTCCGCCCGTGTATTGATGGATGATGATTTGTGATTGGATGCGCTCTTGTCCGGCCTCTTGTTTCAAATAGACGTAACTGCCGTCAGCACGCTGGATTCTCGCTTTCACGTTATCGACGAGTTGCAGCGCGAGCATATCTTTGATGTATGACTTGTGTCCCGCGTCAAGAATCGGGAAGAGGATCTCGATCCGTTTGCGCATGTTGCGCGTCATCCAGTCGGCCGATGAGCAATACAAGTCTTCTTTCCCGTTTTGATAGAAGTAGAAGATGCGCGAGTGCTCCAAATACCGGTCGATGATGGACACGACGCGGATATTATCCGAGATGCCTTTAATCCCGGGACGTAAACAACAGATGCCACGGATGATCAAATCGATTTTGACCCCGGCCTGTGAGGCGTCATACAGTTTTGTGATGATTGGTTTGTCGGTGATCGAGTTCATCTTGGCGACGATGCGACCGTTCCCGTATTTCTCATGCAGTTTAATCTCTTCGTCAATCTTTTGAAGGAAGAAGTCGTGCATGTCGTCCGGTGACGTCTCGAACTTGTGCCATGACGGGCGTTCGCCGTAACCGGAGAGCCAGTTGAAGAAGTTGGTCGCATCTTCGGCGAGTTCTTCATTTGTTGTCAACAAACCGATGTCTGTGTACAGTTTGGCGGTCGAGTCGTTATAGTTGCCGGTACCGAGATGAACGAACCGCTGCAGCACCCCGCCTTCTAAGATGCGGACGACGAGCGTGATCTTCGAGTGTGTCTTCAACTCCTTATAGCCATAAATGACGTGGGCGCCGGCCTTCTCGAGCTGCTTCGCCCATTGGATGTTCTTCTCCTCGTCGAACCGGGCCTTCAATTCGACGAGAACGGTCACTTGTTTCCCGCTCTCGGCGGCGTCGGTCAACGCCTTGATAATCGGTGAGTCACCAGAGACACGATAGAGCGTCTGCTTGATGGCGAGCACGTTCGGGTCTTTGGCGGCTTGGGCGATGAAGCGGACGATCGGGTCGAACGAATGGTACGGGTGGTGGAGCAAATAGTCGCGTTTGAGTAACGCTTGGAACAAGTCTTTCCCCGGCTCGAGTCCTTCTGGGACGAACGGGATGAGCGTCTCATTGATCATGTCATCGTATTCGATACCAATCTTGTTATACACCCCAAACAGGAACGTCAAATCGATTGGGCCGTCGACGAGGAAGATGTCGCGGTCATGCAAGTCGAGCACGTCTTGAAGCATGAACAATAGCTCTTTACTGAGCGACCGTTGCTGAACCTCAAGGCGTATCGCGACACCATAACGCCGTTTCTTCAACTCTTTTTCAATCTGTTTAAGGACGTCGCGGCTTCCTTCCTCATGGAACGGCATATCCGCGTTCCGTGTGATCCGGAACGGCATCGTCGACTCGACTTCAAAACCTTTGAACAGCGAGTCGATGAACTGGATGATGACGTCCTCGAGCAACATCAAATCGGTATGGTCCTCGTCCTCTGTCGGCAATTCGAGATAACGCGGCAACACGGCAGGTACCTGGACGAGGGCGAGCCGTTTTTTGCCTTCATCGGTCGAGGCGATCTCGACGGCGATATTGAGTGATTTGGACAACAGCATCGGGAACGGTCGATAAGCGTCGACGGCAATCGGCGTCAACACCGGGAAGACGTGGGTCCGGAAGTATAACTTGACGAAGTCGAGCTGTTCTTTGTTCAAATGTTTCGGCCGTAGGAAGCGGACGTTCTCCGAGGCGAGCTGTTTGACGATTTTCTTATATGTCGCGTACTGGACCTCCACGAGTTCCTGAGCTTTGATGGAGATGGCTTTGATTTGCTGTTTCGGTGTCAACCCGGCCTTGTCTTCCGGACGGTTGAAGCCGGCGAGCACTTCATCTTTCAATCCGCCGAAACGGACCATGTAAAACTCGTCGAGGTTCGAACTGAAGATGCCGAGAAACTTCAACCGTTCCATGAGCGGGTTGCGTTCGTCCATCGCTTCTTGGAGGACGCGTTCGTTGAAGCTCAGCCAACTGAGCTCGCGGTTATTGAAATGTTCGGGTAAGTAGATGGTCATGACTCTCTCTCCTCTACACGTAACTCGATGGTTTGGTCGATGGCACGTTCCAAATGTTTTTTATGACGGATGCCGCGCTGGACTTCAAAACGCGGCGAGCTGTGCGTATGAAGCGTGAAGACGAGTCCCTCGTCCGTCGAAGAGACGTCGATGTCCTCGACGACTTGACGTTCGGTCAAGTCGAGCGCATCGACGAGTTTGACGATCGAGCCGAGCAACTCTAAGCTCTTCAACATCTTCGAGTCGAACCATTCCGGGAAGCCCTCGATGTGTTGTTCGAGCAGGCGGCGCGATTTATATGACGTCACCAAGGCGAGTGCGAGCCGGTCCTCGTTGTTCATCCCTTTAAAATCGTTCGTCGTAATCAAGTGGAACGTGTGGTCGCTCTTGTTGTTATGGTCGATATATTCCCCGACGTAGGCGAGGCGGCAGGCCCCTTCTAACAGGCCGGGTTCGAACGGTTTCGGTTTGATCGTCTTCGTTTCAATCAGGCCGGTATAAATTTGACGGGCCAGATGAATCAAGTGTTGATGCCGGACCGGGTCGACGGCGTACTGTTTCTCGAAATGGCGGAAACTTTCTTCTTTGACGTCATTGAAACGGACCCGATTGTTTTCCTTTAAGTAGTACTCATAGAACAAGCCCTCGCGTAGTCCGTTATTGCTCATCATGAACTCAGGCACTTTCAAATATTTCGCCAGTTCATCGATGGCGGTCACAGCCGGGGCGATGATATCGATTCGGTCTTTCGACAACCCGTCAAGCCGGCCCAACTGTTTACTCGACATATCGATGAGCTCATCGACGACTTCATGCAAGCGGTCGGCTCCGATCGTGTATTGATGGATGCCTTCGAGCGGGAACAACGATAGCGACTGTTCGACCCGGACGAGGTTTCGAGCGGTCCCTCCGACTCCGACGAGCGGAATGCCATGCGGCACGAGCCAGTCGATGTCTTTGAACGACTTCTTCAAAAACGACGTCAGTTGCTTGCGCTCGTCTTTTGAGAGCGTGTCACCTTTCATGAAGTCTTCGGTCAACGTGACGGCGCCGAATGGAAAACTGTGATAGAAGACGAGTTCACGGTCTTTGAAGTACGTCACTTCCATCGAACCGCCGCCGATGTCGACCGAATAGCCATCCTCGATATACGTCGAATTGACGATGGCTGAATAGCCGTAAAAGGCTTCTTCATAATCGCTCAACAGTCGAATCTCCATCCCTGTCGCCTGTCGCACTTCCTCTAAGATGGCTTCAGAATTGCTGGCGTTACGGATGGCGGCTGTCGCGACCGGCAGTACTTCTTTCACTCCATGATGATCGTTCAACCAGCGGAAATGGTTGAGCGTCTCGATGAGCGCCTCGATGCCGGAATCGGACAGTTCATTGTCGTCGGTAATATGACTCGATAACCGGGCCACTTCTTTTACGTTCAGTCGTTCGAAATATTGGCCGTGCCCGTTCACTTCAAAGATGACGTTTCGAATCGAGTTCGATCCGATATCGATGACTGCTAGCTTTTTCTCCACGGAAAAACCCCCTCTGCGTTATCTCTAGTGTACAACGAAGATCCTGAAAAGACATATGCATTTCATACGGACGGACCGACCATCCTCTCTCATCGCCTCATACTTGAAGCCTCGCCTGATATTCTGTATAATACAGTCGCCAAGCAAGTAGAAATGATTACGATTTATAACACGAGAGAAGGGTAGCTTATGACGACATCCGTCGTAAAATTAAATCATGTTTCCTATCACTACGATGGGACCGCCGCGCTACAGGACGTGTCCATCGATATTAAACAAGGCGACTTCGTTGCTGTCGTCGGGGAGAACGGATCCGGGAAATCGACATTGATTCGAACGATTCTCGGACTGTTATCCCCACAAACCGGGACAGTGGAACTATTTGGACGCCCTCAAGGCCAGTTCAAAGACAAGTCCCGTATCAGTTACGTTTCCCAAAAAGCGGCATCGTTTAACTCGGGTTTTCCGGTGACGGTCGAGGAAGTCGTTGCCATGGGCCGCTATGGACGGCTCGGTTTGTTCAAGCGTTTGAACATCGAGGATAAGGCGGCCATTCAAAACGCCCTTGAGACAGTCAACATGTGGCAGTTCCGGCATCGGAAGATCGGTAGCTTGTCTGGTGGGCAACAACAGCGCGTCTTTATCGCCCGGGCCATCGTCAATCAGCCGGACCTGCTGATCTTGGATGAGCCGACGGTCGGCGTCGACCAGAAGCATTTGCGCGACTTCTACGAAGTGCTTCATCTGTTGCGTGAACATACGACATGTACGTTCATTCTGGTCACCCATGACTTGAACATCGTCACCGACCTCGTCACGAAAGTCGTCCATCTCGACCATGGACGGATGGCGTGCAACTGTGGATTGAAAGAATATAGTGAACTCGGCGAATTGACCGCGATCAAGCCATATCCGGTCAAAGTGCTCGTCCATGAAGGTACGTCATGATTGCGGATCTGTTTACGTACAGCTTTTTACGTTATGCGTTCATCGCAGCCGTCGTCATCGGGTTCACCGCACCGCTCATCGGCTCATTTGTCGTCGTCAGACGGATGAGCCTGATTGCCGACGCGCTATCCCACATGACGCTTGCCGGAATATCGTTCAGTCTATTTCTCGGACAGTACGTTTTACTGTTCAACGAGTTGAATCCCCTTTACCTCGGGACGCTCGTATCCGTCCTCGCAGCACTCGGGCTGAACTGGCTTCGCGGGAAATATGTGCACTTCCAAGAGTTGTCGATTCCCATCATGATGTCGGCAGGGATGGGGCTTAGTGCCATCTTCATCTCGCTATCGCGTGGATTTTCAATTGATTTATCGACGCTGTTGTTCGGATCGATTTCTGCGGTCAGTCTGTCGGATATTTGGTTGATTTTGGCGGTGGCCGGTATCACCTTGCTCGTCATCGTCATGTTTTATAAACAGCTGTTGTTCTTGTCGTTCGATGAGGAACAAGCCAAAGTGTCCGGTTTACCGAGCACGATGTTGCATGTGTTGTTCATGTTCGTCGTCGCACTCGTCATCGCAGTCAGCATGCGCATCGTCGGTACGCTTCTCGTATCGAGTCTCATTACGCTGCCGGTCGCGGCTGCACTCCGGTTCACAAACAGCTTTAAACAGACGATTCTTTGGTCGATCGTCTTCGGTGAGGTTGCGACAATCGGTGGGCTCGTGCTCGCCTATGAACTTGATGTCGCCCCAGGCGGTGTCATCGTTTTGCTCGCCGTCTTGATTTTGGCCGTCGTCATGTTGGCCGAGCGATTCGGGATCGCCCGGAAAAAGGAGGTTCGCTATGAAGGAAACTGAACAGTTGGCCCGCTTGCAGTCCTCGTCGCTCAAAGTGACGCCGAAACGGATCGAGATGTTTGCCTTTCTCGCAGCGGAAGAACGCTATGTCAGTGCGAAAGACGTCCTCGATTATATGCGCTCAAAGCATCCGACGATGAGTTTTGACACGGTGTACCGCAACTTGAAATCGTTCGCCGAAGAAGGTCTGCTCGAGGCGACCGAGTTGAACGGGGAAAAAGCGTTCCGTGTCACCTGCGGATCGAATCATCACCATCACCATCTCATTTGTCGAGGTTGTGGTAAGACGAAGTTGCTCGAACTCTGTCCGATGCGCTACGTCGAGACGCTCGACCCTGATTTTGAAGTCGTCGATCATAAATTCGAGATTTATGGGTATTGTAAACAATGTAAGTGACCAAAAAGGGATTGTTCATGCAATCCCTTTTTGGTCGAATCACGAGAGGGGGAGTCGGAATGATTTACACGGCAGCTGAAATCAAGCAGGCCGATGAGACGGCGCTCCGACATGGCATGCCGGCTGACGTCTTGATGGAACGGGCGGCCTCGGCCTTGGCGGCACGTCTTACCTTCAAGTCGAGAACGTCCGTCCTCGTCGTCTGTGGAGCGGGCAACAATGGGGGAGACGGTTGGGTTGTGGCGCGCGAATTGGCGCAACGAGGTCATGCCGTCACTGTCTATGCCCCGTTCGGTGAACCGAAATCGACAGAAGGCAGTAGGCATGCACAGTACGCGCGACAGTTTGTCACGGTCAGCGATGAGCCGCAAGACGCCGATCACGTCATCGATGCATTGTTCGGAGTCGGTTTCCATGGTCCGGTCACGGGTAAGGCCCGTGACGTGATCACATGGATACGCAAGCAACAAGCACCCGTCGTGGCAATCGATGTCCCGTCCGGAGTCCCGAGTGACGACGCAATCAACTTTGACGGTCACGCCGTTGAGGCGGAGATGACGTTTTCGCTCCACGGCTATAAGCGAAGCGCGTTTTTAAAACGGACCGCGCTGTATTACGGCAAGGTCGAGGTCGTTGAGATCGGACTGCCGCATACGTCAAGATGGCGCGTGCTGACCGGATTAGACTTTGACCGCAACCTACTCGAACGGGATTCCTATAGTCATAAAAATACGTATGGCCACGGTCGCTTAATTGGCGGAAGTCGTCATTTGATCGGCGCCCCGTTCTTGGCGGCACGGTCGGCGCTCCGGACGGGAGTCGGTCTGCTCGATTTGGCCATCCCGCATGAGGCGCTCGCGCTCGCCTCGAGTTTGCCGGAGGCAATGTATTACGACATCGACGAGTTGCCGGACAAGGACTACGCTGCCACGGCGATCGGTCCTGGCCTCATCGATGACGAGCGTCTAGAGCGATTGTGGCCACTCATCAGCAATGTGAGCGCGCCGCTCATCGTCGATGCCGGAGCGCTGACGAAAGAGCGTCTCGAGGCATCTGGCCCGCTCACGCTGACTCCGCATCCGGGTGAACTGGCGCGCTTGATCGATAAATCAGTCGACGAGATCGAAGCGAATCGATTTCAGGTTGCCTCAGAATTTGCGATGACGCACGGGGTCCATCTCATCTTGAAAGGGACGTTTACCCTCATCGTCAATCCGGATGGTACCGGGGCGGTCAATACGGTCGAGGCTTCAGCGCTCGCGAAAGGTGGTAGTGGGGACGTGTTGACGGGGATGTTGCTCGCGTTATGGGCGAGAACGGACCGCTTACAAACCGACAAGTCCCCGAATGAGCAAGCGGTTCTCTGGCATGCGCTCGCGGCGAGAAAGGCGAGCGAACAGGTTCATCCGGCGAGCGTGCTCGCGACCGATGTCATCGAAGCGATCGGACGCATCTAAAAAAGAGGAACCCACTCGGGATTCCTCTTTTTTAGTTTAGATGGTGATCGAATTCGTCGTCTCGATGTGACGCACGATGTGTTGGGCCTCGCTCCACGTGGAGATCCGTTTCACGCCGGTCGGCAACGGCTTACGATTATACGGGGCGTCGAACAACAGCACCGGAATCGACGTCTGTTCATGGATGGAGATCGCGTTCTCATAGCGGTCTTCCATAAACAAGTCGAGGTCGAGCTGTTTGACGACACCGACCTTGTCATGACTCCCCGTCATGATGAGGGAGTCGAGTGGGAGTTCGTGCTGTCGAATCCACTCCTCGGTGACGGCGCGCACGGCCTCGCTCCGAGCCGTGACGTAATGGAGGCGGTGCGACTTGCGCATATTCCATAAGACGGCGTTCACTTCGGAATGCGGAAGTGAGCGACGATAAATCGCTTCCTCATGACCTTGTTCAATCATGAAGCGCCAAAACGCTTCTTGTGTCATATCTGTATAAGTATGCAGCTCGTATTCGGTCGCCTGATGATAATCGATGGCGTATCCGAGCGCATCGTTCATATAATGAAAACAACTTTGCGGATCCGTGACGGTTCCGTCGAGGTCAATTCCAATGTGCATATTCGTCCCTCCTTGCTCATAACCCTTATTGTACCAAAAGCCCGCTCGGTTGCAACCGAGCGGGCAAAGGATTAGTTAGATTGGTTGGCGAGCTCTTGCTCTTCGAGTTCACGTGCGGCCAATTTTTCAGCGACGATGGCGTCGATTTCTTTTTTCAATTCTTCGACCATCGTGGCTTCGGGTACTTTCCGGATGATTTTCCCGTGACGGAAGAGAAGGCCTTCGTTGCGGGCGCCGGCGATCCCGATATCAGCTTCACGGGCTTCCCCTGGTCCGTTTACTGCACAGCCGAGAACGGCAACTTTAATGTTGACGTTGATGTTTTGGATATACTCCTCGACTTCTTTGGCGATCGAAATCAAGTCGATCTCAATGCGTCCACATGTTGGGCATGAGATGAGTGTCGCTGCGTTAGCCGCGAGGCCGAACGATTTGAGCACTTCTTTGGCGACTTTGATTTCTTCGACCGGGTCGTCAGATAGTGAGACACGGACCGTCGAACCGATACCGAGCGAAAGAATTGCCCCGAGACCGGCAGCAGACTTGAGTGATCCTGAGAAGAGCGGGCCTGATTCCGTGATTCCGACGTGGAGCGGGTAATCGAACGTTTTGGCTGCGAGCGTATATGCTTCGAGGGCGAGGTTTACGTCAGATGCCTTGAGCGAGATGATCGTGTTATAGAAACCGAGATCTTCCAAAATCTTGACGTGGTGCATGGCACTCTCGACCATTCCTTGAGCCGTCGGATAACCGTACTTTTCAAGGAACTGCTTTTCGAGTGAGCCGGCGTTGACACCGATTCGAATCGGGATACCTTTTGCTTTAGCAGCGTTGACGACCGCTTCGACTTTCTCGCGGCGGCCGATGTTACCCGGGTTGATGCGGATTTTATCGACACCGCTCTCGATGGCTTTGAGCGCCAATTTGTAGTCAAAGTGAATATCGACGACGAGCGGGATGTTGATGCGGCTCTTGATTTCAGCGAGGGCGTCAGCCGCACGCTCGTCAGGACAAGCGACGCGTACGACTTGGCAACCCGCTTCTTCGAGACGTAAAATCTCAGCGACGGTTGCTTCGACGTCATGAGTTTTTGTTGTCGTCATCGACTGGATGACGACTTCATTGGATCCACCGATGATGAGGTTGCCGACACGGATCGGACGGGTTAATGAACGATGTAAAATTTCTGACATATACGTAATCTCCTTCTTTTGGAAAGGTTCCAATCGATTTAAGATGAGTGGTTTCCTTATTATCATAACGAAATGTTTGTGAAAAAGCACCCGGCAAGCGCTTGATCGGTGTGCTCTTACAAAACGCTAACGTTATCTTAACAGATGCTTCATAATTTTCCACCGTCTCAGGACCGATATATTCAAAGAAATGACGTCTGAAAAGGTGGAATGTATCATGTTGGAACGATTGAAACAAATATGGGGTAGGAAGCGACAGGCGGAGAAGACGATGAGCCATCGCATGCTATGGACGTTGATGCCGGTCATGCTCGTCCTGTTTTTAACCGTGTTCGGCTGGTTCGCTTTGAAAGCGGAGCAGTTGTTGACGAGCGAGGTTGAGAAACGGCTACATCGTGAAGCGACCGTCGTCCGCGAAACGGTCAAGGCGACGTATGGGGCGTACGTCGCGAATGAGAAAGTGCTGAACCGGGCGTTGAAGTCGATGTATATGCAACAAGCTTCCATTTTATCGGCGGATGGTTTAGAAGCGAGTCAATATTTATTGCGCGACACACAAGTCGAGCAATTGAGCGGTCGACAAGTGGAGGATCGGTTTATGAACCGTATGGATGACATCATGGCGAACGATGTGAGTGTTAGCGAACAAAAAGACGTGTTTATCGTTACGGCACCGATTCCCGAGTTGAAAGCCCATTATGCGATTGTCGTCATGAAACAGTCGGTGCTCGGCACGATGTGGAATTTAAGAGAACTTGTTTTCGTCGCAATCACGGTCATGCTCGTTATGATGATTGGCTTATTCTCGTTCATGATTCGGCGTGAAATCAAGCCGTTGACGGCATTTGCGGTCCGGCTTCGCGAATCAGTCGCCACGCGTTCGTTCTCAGAGGTTGAACTTCACGCAAAATCGTTTGAAATGCGAAGTTTGGAACGAGAGTACAACACGTTTATCGGACTATGGAAACGTTCGTTGTTGACGATGCTCGAGACGTCGACCGCTTTTGAATCGAGTCTACCGGTCTTTATGCGACAACTTGAAGCGAATCAACAACAAGTGACGGGGTTCAAGCAAGTTGCTGCGACCGTCGCGTCGACGAGTCAATCTTATCAGTCGTTCACGAACGAATCGACGCTGTCGGCCGTGGCTGCCATCGAAGCCATTCGCTTGGAGCGGGCCGAGATTTTCAATGAGATGAAACGCTTTGAAGAAGATATCTTTTATTTAGGCGAGACGTTGCGCCGGGTTGAAGGCGGCATTGAAACAATCGACCAGGAAATGAGAAGACAAATGACGCAATTCCAATCCATCACCGAGCAAACGACCGCCACGGGACATCAATTACTACATATGGCGGAAGCGAATGAACAATTAAAAGAAGTCGGAGTGGCGCTCGAACGCAAATTAGACGAATTATATGAAGGCGTTGAGGGTTGGTCGGACGTACAACAGACGTTACAAGGCGCAGGGGTCGACTTAGGCAAACAAAGTCAACGGCTTCAAACCGTATTATCTGATTTGGCACCGACGTTATAACGATAGAAAGCCGGTTCAACGCAAACGTGCGTTGTCCGGCTTGTTTGATGACTTCGATTTGACGGGGATATGACGCAACGGAACAATCAAATAGACGAGGGATAAGAGAACTCCGAGCCAAGTCAATGGAGGAGCGACATGGTACAAGATAACCAGGAGGAGGACTGGAAGCATCGTCATCGCGACTGCGTACGGCCAAGCTTGGCGATACGGCCACGTCTTCTTCGTGCGCCATCTCGTGGCGAGTTGGACGAGAAGGGCACTGAGCGCGACGAACCCCATATAGAAGAAGAAGATGGCGAAGCCATGTAAAAATATCCACATCGGCCAAAAGAAGTCAGGCTGTAATACGATGTAATCGAGCAACGTGACCACAACCGTCAAGACGAGACTCGCCAACATATAGGCGTGGAGTGGGGCGAGGCGCAACCGTAACGCCTGCTTGGACGGGAAGATGCTGTGGCGGAGAAACTGTGACGTCGTTTTGAGCATAAAATCAAACTCCAATCTGTTATAGTACAATTCGCATAAAACACATATAATTCATACAGTGGTTTAATAAAACCTTAACATTAAACCTGTTTACATCGAATGGGTGATGCGGGCATAATGAGTAGGGCAATAAAAACCAAGCAAACACAACTAATACACAATCAAAAGGAGTACAAAAATCGTGGAATACAATTTGCAAGAAATGTTATTCATGTTTTTTGGAGGATTAGGAATCTTCCTCTTCGGTATCAAATCGATGGGAGACGGCCTCCAAAAGTCAGCAGGTAACCGCCTGCGCGACATCCTTGATAAGTATACATCGAATCCGTTCCTCGGAGTACTAGCCGGGATCATTGTAACGGTCTTAATTCAATCATCATCAGGTACGACGGTCATCACGGTCGGCCTTGTCAGTGCCGGCTTTATGACACTCCGTCAAGCAATCGGGGTCATCATGGGGGCGAACATCGGAACGACGGTGACGGCGTTCATCATCGGTTTCGATGTCGGCGCCTACGCGTTGCCGATTATCGCTATCGGTGCGGTTCTCCTTTTCTTCTTCAAAAAAGAGAAGTTGCAACATTTAGGTCAAATTTTCTTCGGTTTCGGGATGCTGTTCTACGGTCTTGAACTCATGGGAAGCGGAATGAAGCCGCTTCGCTCGAGCGAATACTTCATCGATTTGACGCAATCGATGAGTGACAACCCGTTCCTCGGCGTCGTCGTCGGTACGGTCTTCACGGTCATCGTTCAATCGTCATCAGCAACGATCGGGATTTTGCAAGAGTTGTATGCCGGTGGCTCGATTCAACTCGACGCCGCACTCCCGGTCTTATTCGGGGATAACATCGGGACGACGATCACGGCAATTCTTGCTTCGATTGGTGCTTCGGTCGCGGCCCGTCGTGCAGCCGCTGCCCACGTTATCTTTAACTTGATCGGAACAACAATCTTCATGATCTTGTTGATTCCGTTCACGCAATATATTTACTGGATCACAGATCTCTTAGCAATCGAAGACAAGATGCAAATTGCCTTCGCTCACGGGACGTTCAACGTCGTCAACACGTTCATCCAGTTCTGGTTCATCGGAACGATTGCATGGATCGTGACGAAAATGGTTCCTGGTGAAGATTCAATCGTCGATACAAAAGCACAGCATTTGGATCCAATTTTCATCCAACAGTCGCCATCGATTGCTGTCGAGCAAGCTAAATATGAAGTCATCCGCATGGGCGATTTCGCGAAACTTGGTCTCGATGAAGCACGCAAATATATGGCAACTGGTGATAAGAAACATGCTGAGAAGTCGGCGCACATCGAAGACGCGCTCAACTCACTCAACTCAAAAATCACGGATTACCTCGTGAAGCTTGCCGCTGTCGATTTGACAGAACAAGAATCACAAGAACACAAGACACTCATGCATGCGATCAATGATATTGAACGAATCGGTGATCACGTCGAGAACATCATCGAGTTGATCGACTATAAGACGGCAACGCGCGTCAATCTCTCGGCCGACGCTCAAAAAGAGTTGACGGAGATGTACGATTTGACTCGTTCCACGCTTGAGAAGTCGCTTCAAACGCTTGCGAGCGGCGACATGGTCGAAGCCCGTCAAGTCATCGAGATGGAAGCGAAACTCGACATGCTTGAACGTCAATTCCGTAAAAATCACGTCGTCCGCTTGAACACAGGCGAGTGTGACGGTCAAGCCGGGATGTTCTTCGTCGATATGCTCTCGAACTTGGAGCGCATCGGTGACCACGCGATGAACATCACAGAAATCACGCTTGAAGATGCTGCCAATGAAGTAACGGTCTAACACATGATTGGTTCCTCTCGCTCATCTGAACGAGAGGGACTTTTTGGTTAGATGTGACTTTTGATTGACAGTGAGGACTTCATTCAGTATATTATTACTGTATAACAACGTGGCGGTGTAGCTCAGCTGGCTAGAGCGTACGGTTCATACCCGTGAGGTCGTGGGTTCGACTCCCTCCGCCGCTACCAATTAGGACCCTTAGCTCAGCTGGTTAGAGCAGACGGCTCATAACCGTCCGGTCGTAGGTTCAAGTCCTACAGGGTCCATTTGTGAACAGCTTTCAGATGAAAGCTGTTTTTTTGTTTTCATTTTTAGTTTTCAAATCCGAAGTCCTGGGTAAATATCCGTTAGCATTTTGTTTTTTGAAAAATATGAAATGAGGCGAAGCGAGATGGAACGAAATCATACGATGATGCAATTTTTTGAATGGCACGTCCCGGCTGACCAGAAGCATTGGAAGCGATTGAAAGAACGGGCTTCCGAGTTGAATGAAGCTGGAATCACCGCATTATGGTTGCCGCCGGTCACGAAAGGCCAGAGCGACGAGGATACGGGATATGGCGTGTACGATTTGTATGATTTAGGAGAGTTTGACCAAAAAGGAACCGTCGCGACTAAATACGGGACGAAACAAGAACTGCTCGAGGCGACAAAACACGCGCAAGAGCTCGGCATGCAGATTTATATGGATGTCGTCTTGAACCATAAAGCCGGTGCCGATGCGACCGAGAAGTTCGATGTGCTCGAGGTCGACCCGGAGGACCGTACGAACGTACTTTCAGAAGAGCCGTTCGAGATCGAAGGATGGACGAAATTCGATTTTGAAGGCCGCAAAGATAAATACTCTTCATTTAAATGGAACTTCCATCATTTCAACGGGACGGATTATGACGCTGCGAACGACAAGAGCGGCATCTTCTTCATCATGGGTGAGAATAAGAAGTGGAACGATAACGTCGACGACGAGTTCGGCGTCTATGACTATTTGATGTTCGCCAATATTGACTATCATCACCCAGAAGTGAAGGAAGAGGTACTCAGCTGGGGCAAATGGTTTATCGAAGAGACGAAGTGTGACGGGTTCAGACTCGACGCGATTAAACACATCAACTATGATTTCATCAAAGAGTTCAGTCAGACGATGAAAGCTGAAAAAGGTGAGAACTTCTATTTGGTCGGTGAGTTTTGGAAGTCAGAGCTCGAGGCATGCCGTGAGTTCCTCGACAACATTGACTATCATGTCGACTTGTTCGACGTGCCGCTCCATTACAACTTGCAACGCGCCTCGACCGAAGGAGAATCGTTCGATATGCGGACCATCTTTGACGATACGCTCGTCCAGTCCCACCCGCTCCATTCGGTGACGTTCGTCGACAACCACGATTCACAGCCAGAAGAGGCGCTCGAGTCATGGGTCGAAGATTGGTTCAAACAGATTGCTTACGGGTTGATCTTGCTTCGCCAAGACGGTTATCCGTGTGTGTTCTACGGTGACTATTACGGGATCAACGGTCCGCATCCGGCCGAAGGGAAAAAACCGGCGATTGATCCGCTTCTTTATGCCCGTCGTGAAAAGGCATACGGCCAGCAAGATGACTACTTCGATGACGAGCACGTCATCGGCTGGGTCCGTCACGGCAGTGAAGAGATCGAGCGCTCAGGATGTGCTGTTGTGATTTCGAACAGCGAAGCAGCTGAGAAGCAGATGTTCGTCGGCGAACAACGAGCCGGTGAGAAATGGGTCGATTTGACGCAGACCGTCGATGAGGTCGTCGAGATTGACAAAGACGGAAAAGGGGTATTTAAAGTGGCGGCAGGGTCGATTTCCGTATGGGCGTTGCCGGAACAAGACGTCGAGTGAGGCATTACAATTGAGTCAGCCGTCACAAATCTGTTACATTTAAAGCGAACGTTGTTCAAACCAATTTTAAGGGGGATTTTAGTTATGGCTAAATTTGAATTACCACAACTTGATTACGCATACGATGCACTTGAACCACACATTGACGCACGCACGATGGAAATCCACCACACGAAACACCACAACACTTACGTCACGAACGTGAACAATGCACTCGAAGGAAAAGATGTGGAATACTCTTCGCTCGAAGACTTGCTCCAAAAAATCGATTCGCTTCCTGCTGACATTCAGACAGCTGTTCGCAACAACGGTGGCGGTCACTGGAACCACTCATTCTTCTGGAAATTGTTGAAGAAAAACGAGAACGGCGCACCGACAGGCGAACTCGCTTCTGCCATCGATGAGGCGTTCGGTAGCTTTGATGCCTTCAAAGAGGAGTTCACGAAAGCAGCAACAACTCGCTTCGGCTCTGGTTGGGCATGGCTCGTCGTGAAAAATGGTAAACTCGAAGTCACATCGACACCAAACCAAGATTCACCGATCATGGAAGGCGTTCAGCCAATCCTCGGTCTTGACGTTTGGGAGCATGCGTACTACTTGAACTACCAAAACCGTCGTCCGGATTACATCCAAGCGTTCTTCCATGTCATCGACTGGGATTACGTCGCGAAGCTCTATGCAGACGCAAAATAATGACACTGTCCCGGGATTCTATTGAATCTCGGGATTTTTTCTACATTTCATTATTTTGTAAACAAATTATGATATAGTGAAAATCGAGTCTAAAAATAGAAATATCATCGACATATATGTCACCTATACTTATAGAAAGAACGAGCCAGGAAGGAGACAACTGAATTGGCCAGACACCGTGTGAAAGTGCCAAAGAAACGGCGCAACCACCTGCCCTTGCGATTGAACTTATTGTTTTTCATCGTGTTCATCTTGTTCGCGACGCTCATTTTTCGTTTAGGCGTCGTTCAAATCGTCAACGGCGAGTTGATCGCCCGTGAAGTGCAAAAGACGGAATCGAGTAAAATCAAATACGAGGTGCCGCGTGGCAAGATTTACGACCGGAACGGGCAAGTGCTCGCCGATACTATCTCAAACTATTCGGTCATGTACCGTCGTTCGCAAGTGACAAAGACGGAAGAACGGCTCGATGTCGCCATCAAGCTCGCTGAGATCGTCGACGTCCCAGAGAAAGACCGCAAAGTGACGGAGCGGGACCGCAAGGATTATTGGATCGCCATCGATCCTGAGCGCTCGCAAGAACGCGTCCAAAAGCTATTGGCCGATCTCCCGGAAGAAGAGCGGGCCGCCTTGTCGAACCAAGACGTCGACCAACTGCTGCTCGATTCCATCACAGAAGCGGAAATCACGTTCGATGATGCGACCGAGGAAATCATCGCCATCAAACATAACATGGAGTCAGGTTACGCCCTCGACCCGCAAGTCATCAAAATCGGGGCATCTCCGAAAGAGATGGCACTGATTGAAGAAAACTTAGAACTGCTCCCTGGCGTCAGCGTCGAACCGTATTATCAGCGGGATTATCCGTTCGGTGAGACTTTCCAAAGTTTCCTCGGAAGTTATCGTCAAATCCCGGCCGAGCAACGCGCCTCATATCAAGCGAAAGGCTATGGCTTGAACGACCGCGTCGGCACATCTTATCTCGAACAACAGTATGAGGACGTGCTACGCGGAACCCCGGCCTATGACGTCTTCACGACGTATAAAGGAGAGCCGGTCGGAGAACCGACTCGTGTCAGTGGGAACCCAGGGAAAGATATCATCTTGTCGACGGACATCGAGTTCCAAAAAGAAATCGATGAGATTTTGAAGAAAGCGATTCGAGCCGGCCGTTCGGGAAGCCCGCACTTTGACCGTGCTTTCGCCGTCGTCATGAACCCACAGACGGGTGAATTGCTCGCCCTATCGGGACAAGAGCTCGACTATGAAACGAACGAATTCAAAGATGTCTCGGCCGGGACGGTCCTGCGAGCGAGTCAAATCGGCTCGACGATCAAGGGAGCGACGGTCGCGTTCGGCCTTGAAGAAGAAGTCATCCAACCGGGTGAATACATTTATGACACGCCGATTCGCATCGGCTCGTCGCTCAAGTCGTCGTACCGAAACATGGGGAGCATCAACGACCTGGATGCCCTCGCGTTATCATCGAACATTTATATGTTCCAAATTGCCCTGCGGCTCGCCGATTATTACTCGACCGGCCAAATCGTCGGCGACAACGTGACCGAGGCGTTCAATACGATGGAACATTACTACAAACAGTTTGGCCTCGGAATCGAGACAGGGATCGACCTCCCGTATGAATCAATCGGATTCCGTAGTGTACCGGACCGTGTCACGCTCCTCATGGACATGTCGATCGGTCAGTTCATCTCGTATACGCCGATTCAATTGGCGCAGTATACGTCGACGCTCGCGAACGGTGGATACCGGATTCAACCGCATCTATTGAAAGAAATCATCGAACCGGGTTCGCTCGACGAGTCGAACAAGCAAGTCGTCAGCACGTTCCAACCGAATGCGCTCAATAAAGTCGACATCCGTGATGAATTCATTCAACGGGCGCGCCAAGGCTTCCGACAAGGGGTCGAGAGCGGAACGTCTCGTATCCTGCAACAGACAGGAATCACGGCGGCCGGTAAGACCGGTACCGCTCAAGCGATCGCAGAAGGGCCGGATGGTCAAGCGAAGCGCAACGCGAACGGGGAACCGATCAAGACGCTCAACTCGAACCACGTCGGCTGGGCGCCGTATGATGACCCGGAAATCGCCTGGGCCATCATCATGCCAGGGCTCGAGGCAGAAGGGATCAACACCCGTGTCGCGCACGACATCATGAAGGCGTACTTTGATTTAGAAGACGTCCAAGCACAGCTCCAGTAAAGAAGTCACTTCGGTGGCTTCTTTTTTTGTCTTTACAATTCTTTTACGTTCCGTTTATTTCTCGTTAATAGTAGTTTATTAGGATGTTAATTGTAGGACAGAGCAAGGAAGCTACAACACAAATCAAAGCAAACTCAAGGAGGACGTCAGAAATGTCTTGGATGAAAAAATCAGCTATAGTCGCTTCAATCACTTCGGTGGCCATTATCGGTGCCGCGTGTGGAAACAATGAAGAAGGAAACGGCGCAGCCGAAGGTGAAGGACTTTCAGGTAAAGTCGTCATGGATGGTTCGTCTACCGTATTCCCAATCATGGAAGCTGTAGCGGAAGAATACTCAGCTGAACAGCCAGACGTTGAAGTGACGGTCGGGGTTTCAGGTACAGGTGGCGGATTCAAACGTTTCGTCACTGGTGAGACAGACTTCTCGAACGCATCACGTGAAATCAAAGAAGAAGAAGCGGCTGAAGCCGAGAAGAATGGCGTTGAGTACACACAACTCGCTGTAGCGCTTGATGGCCTCTCGCTCGTCGTCAACCCAGAGAATGATTGGGCCCAAGATATCACGATTGATGAATTGAACAAAATGTGGACTGATCCGAACGTGAAGACATGGAAGGACGTCCGTTCAGACTGGCCGGATGAAGAAATCTCATTCTTCTCACCTGGTAAAGATTCAGGAACGTATGACTTCTTCAACGAAGCAGTCCTTGAAGATACAGACATCCGCGAAGACGTACAATTGTCAGAAGACGATAACGTTCTCGTAACAGGTGTTGCCGGTACGAAAGGTGCGATCGGATTCTTCGGATATGCGTACTACATTGAAAACAAAGATACGCTTCGCGCATTGAACGTCGAAGGTATTGAACCGACGACTGACACAATCAATGATCTTTCATACCCGCTCTCACGTGAAATCTACACATACGTGAACAACGCGTCGTTGAAAGATAAGCCGCAAGTCGCTGACTACACGCGCTTCTTGAATGAAAATGCAGCAGCCCTTTCAGAAGAAGTCGGATATGTCGGAATGGAACAAGCACGATACGATGAGAACGCTGAAGTGATCGACGAGATCGCTGGCGAGTAATAGCGCAGAAGGCAGAAGGTGAGAGTCGCTCTCGCCTTCTCGCCGTGCTTTCTAGTATGAAGAGGTAGGGAGCGATACACGAGATGAATCAACCAAACAAAGGGCTGTCAATTCGAGAGATGATTGAAGCCAATAAGAAAAAGAAATATAGTACGACGAACGTGTTTGATAAAGTCATGCCGTTCTTATTATTCTTGAGCGCATTCGTTTCGGTCGTCACGACGGTCGGCATCGCGTTCACACTTGGTTTTGAACTGTTCAAGTTTTTCGAGCGCGTACCGGTCGCCGAGTTTTTAGGCTCGACCGAATGGTATCCGCTTAGTGCCGATCAACGGTTCGGCGTCTGGGCCCTCGTCATGGGAACACTCCAGATCACCGTCATTGCCATGATTGTCGCTGTCCCACTCGGTTTGGCATCGGCGATTTATTTGAGCGAGTACGCATCTGAGCGTGCCCGCACCATTTTGAAGCCGATTCTTGAAGTGCTCGCTGGCGTTCCAACGATTGTCTTCGGATTCTTCGCTTTGTCGTTCGTTACACCGATTTTGCAAGCGTTGATTCCGGGGCTTCAAATCTATAACGCACTCAGCCCGGGGATCGTTGTCGGAATCATGATTATTCCGATGATCGCTTCTATTTCGGAAGACTCGATGAGCGCCGTACCGAAAAAGATTCGGGATGGAGCCCTCGGTCTTGGCGCGACACGTCTCGAAGTCGCCATCAAAGTCGTCATGCCAGCCGCGCTCTCAGGGATTATCGCCTCGATCGTCCTCGGGATGAGCCGTGCCATCGGTGAGACGATGATCGTAACGATCGCTGGTGGGTCGCAGCCGAACTTCGAGTTCAACCCGCTCAACGCGATTCAAACGATGACGGCGTATATTGTCCAAATCGCCAAAGGTGATGCAGGATACGGGACAATCGAATACTACAGTATCTATGCGGTTGGTGCGCTATTGTTCGTCTTCACCCTTGTGATGAACCTATTCGCGAACTGGGTGACGCGCCGCTTCAGAGAGGAGTACTAATATGGCATTGCCGAACAGTGAGTTCAAGAATACGAAGAACTTGATGGATCGTGATTCGGTTTCACAACGAATCAAACGCCGTCTTCAATTGAATGAGATTTTTAAATATATCTTCTTAGCGGGGCTCGTTTTCGCCCTGCTCGTCTTGTCGACGTTGATTTATGATGTCGTTTCTAAAGGTGGCGGCTGGGTGAATTTGGATTTTCTCCGCAACTTCCCATCCCGTCGTCCTGAACAGGCCGGGCTGTATCCTGCCTTGATTGGGACGTTTTGGTTGATGCTTCTCATCGTCCCGATGGTGTTTGTCATCGGTGTCGGTGCCGCGATTTATCTTGAAGAGTACGCACCGAAGAACCGCATCACGTCGTTTATCGAAGTGAACATTTCGAACTTGGCCGGCGTGCCGTCAATCGTGTTCGGTTTGCTCGGATTGACCATTTTTGTACGTGTCATGGAACTCGGGAATTCGATTATGGCCGGAGCCTTGACGCTCGGACTGATGAGTCTACCGATTGTCATCGTCGCGTCGCAAGAAGCGCTCCGCTCGGTCAAAATGGAGTTGCGTCACGCATCGCTCGCGCTCGGAGCCTCGAAATGGCAGACGACGTTCAACGTCGTCTTGCCGTCGGCGATTCCAGGGATTATCACAGGGATCATCTTGGCCGTATCACGTGCGATTGGCGAGACGGCTCCATTGATCATGGTCGGAGCGGCGACGTTTATTTCGACGACGCCGAGCAGCGTATTCTCGGACTTCACAGCGCTCCCGATTCAAATCTATAACTGGACGAGCCGTCCGCAAGCGGAATTCCAAAACTTGGCCGCTGCCGGTATCATCGTTTTGATGACGATGTTGATCATCATGAACTCGGCCGCCATCTATATCCGTAACAAATATACGAACCGACATTAAGTCGTAGCAGTAAACGAGGAGGACTCTCGAGATGATGAAACAAAAAGAACTCAAAGGAGATCATGAAGTGAATACAACGACCACCCAACCGAACGAAACGGTGATGCAGAAAGACAGTGCCTATGTCGTGAACAACTTGAACTTATGGTATGGTGACGATCAGGCGTTGATTGACGTCAATCTCGACATCAAGCAAAACGAAGTGACGGCCATCATCGGTCCGTCGGGTTGTGGGAAGTCGACGTTCATCAAGACGTTGAACCGGATGGTCGAGCTCGTCCCTTCGGTGCGTACGAACGGTGAGATTCTTTATCACGGACGCAACATCTTTGACCGCGATTATCGGGTCGAAGATCTTCGGACGTCGGTCGGTATGGTATTCCAACAGCCGAACCCGTTCCCGAAATCAGTGTATGATAACGTGGCATACGGGCCGCGCACACACGGGATTAAAAACAAGAAAGTGCTCGATGAGATCGTAGAACGTTCGCTTCGCGGCGCGGCGATTTGGGATGAAGTGAAAGATCGTTTGAACGAGAACGCCTATGGCCTCTCGGGTGGTCAACAACAACGTCTCTGTATCGCGCGTACGCTCGCCATCGAACCGGACGTCATCCTCATGGATGAACCGACGTCAGCGCTTGACCCGATTTCGACGCTTAAAGTCGAAGAGCTCGTCCAAGAGTTGAAAGAGCAGTACTCGATCATCATCGTCACACACAACATGCAACAAGCGGCTCGTGTATCGGATAAGACGGCGTTCTTCTTAAACGGAGAAGTTGTCGAGTTCGATGCGACCGACAAAATCTTCTCGAATCCAACTGATAAACGGACTGAAGATTATATTTCTGGCCGGTTCGGTTAAGAAGGGGAGACAATCATGGCACAAAATCGCACATTCTTTGATATGAAGTTAAACGAATTAGAAGATAAAGTCGTTCGCTTGGCGAACTTGACGATGCGCCAGACGGCGACCGCCATCGAGGTGCTTGAGAAACGTGACCTCGAGCTCGCCCAGACGGTCATCGACAACGATAATGAGCTTGACGACCTCGAGCTCGAAATCAACGACGAGGCCATTCTATTGATCGCGAAACAGCAACCGGTCGCAACCGACCTCCGCCGCTTGATCGTGACGATGAAATCGGCGACGGACCTTGAGCGGATTGCGGACTATGCGACGAACATCGCCAAAGCCGTCGGCCGTATCGAGCACGTCCCGTACGTCCTCGACATCAAACCGCTCAAACAGATGGCCGAGCAGTTGATCGACATGCTCGAGCTCGCGACGCGCGCTTACCGGAAGGGCGAGGTCAGCCGGGTGCGTGAATTGAATGAGATGGATAAAGTCATCGATGATTTGAACTTACAGACAATCAAACAATACATGGGATCCGTTCCGAATATGACGGTTGGAACGAACGACGTGTATGAGTTTTCGAACATCGCCCGTTATTTAGAACGGATGGGTGATCACGTGACCAATTTCGGAGAACATCTCATTTTCCTTGAAAAAGGGAAACATTATGATTTAAATCAGTGACAAGAGTGGTAAAGAACAACAGACCAGTTGTTCTTTACTTTTTTTTGTGCAGGAATTCACGGATAAGGAGCGAATAGTAGAACACATGGATTTTTTTTAGGAAGGGAGCCACACATATATGGAAGAGAAAATCGTTTCCTTGAAACAACAAGGACTGACGTTAAAACAGATTGCAGAACAATTAGATATGCCAATCGGGAAAGTCCAATACGCTTGGCGTAAATGGCGTTCCCAACATGGGGAGCCGGCGAAGCCGGTAGCCGCACCAAAACGAAAGACTAAAGGGAAGAAAGCAATGACATCTAAATCGAAGCAAGTACCCGCCTCGTCTGTGAAGCAGGTCGCTTCGACACTGCAACACGAGGAGCCTGCCCAATCACCGCTTCTTGACAAAGGTCCAGAAGGGTTCTGGAAGCTCCCAGACCGCTATGATCAAGATTTGATGCATGCGGTCGTCCAATCACCGAACGCCGTTTACGTCTTCTGGGAAGTGTCGGACAGCGTCAAAGAGACGCTCTCGATGCAATTTATGCGTCCATGGGAAGACTTGCCGAAAGCGTTCCGCATCCTTGACATCACATTGCTTGATTACGCGAGCGGGCATGCGAACCGGGCGTATACGTTCGAATTGCCGGAGATGACGAACAGTTGGTTCGTCCGTCCGCTCGACCCGAATACGACATACGTCTTTGAGTTTGGGATTCGGACGATGGAAGGGGAATTCCTTCCGCTGCTCGCCACATCGCCGATTGACACGCCACGAGCTGAGCCGGCCGGGCACGGTCGTTTCGCTGAACCAGTGCGCCGTTGGCAGTACGGGGAAGTCGAGGCTCCTGAATTACTCGATACGTTACCAAAATATTCCGCATACCGATTCGTGCGCTGAGGAGGATTTTTTAGATGAAACCAGGTTATTTTTCACTCGTCCTTCATGCCCACCTTCCGTACGTACGACATGAAGAGAAACATCGATTAGAAGAGAGATGGGTGTATGAAGCCATCTCAGAGACCTATATCCCGATTTTATGGCAAGTCGACCGTCTACAAAAACCGCTCCATTGGACGGTCAGCATCTCACCACCAGTCGTCGAGATGCTCGCTGACCCGCTCGTTCAGGACCGCTACGTGGAGCACTTGGATGAGATGCTCGAATTGATTGAGATCGAGCTCGCCGAAGGACGGAGCGAACAGGAAGTTGAGACGCTCCATTTTTATCGCGGGCGCTACAACGATTTGAAAACAACGTTCCTGCATTGGGAGAAAAACTTGAACCATGCGTTCCGTACATATCGTGAGCAAGGGTTCATCGATATGGTCACGTGTACGGCGACACACGGCTTCAACCCGCATTTGTTCACGGAACAGGCCGCCCGCGCGGAAATCCGTACCGGCTTGAACTGTTTCGAGCGTCATTACGGGTTCCGTCCGACAGGAATTTGGTTACCGGAATGCGCCTACACACCAGGGGTCGACCGTATCCTTTACGAAGAAGGGATTCGTTATACGTTCGTCGATGAGCACGCCTTGCTCGATGCCGATCCGACGCCGGACAAAGGCATTGGCGCTCCGGTCTACTCGCCACATGGCGTCGCCTTGTTCCCGCGTGACCAAATCATCTCCGGGAAAATCTGGAGCTCGATGATCGGGTATCCGGGCCATCCTGACTATCGCGAGTTTTATCGTGACCTCGCCTATGATCGCGACTGGGCGTATATCGAAAAGTTCATGCATCCGGAAGGCATTCGTTTCGATACGGGCTTGAAGATGCACCGCATCACGGGCGACACGGATGAGAAGGACTATTATGTCCGTGCCTGGGCCGAACATCAAATCGACAACCACGCCCTTGATTTCGCACAGACGCTCGAAGGGCATCTCGAGGCCCACGGTGGACAGATGTTCCCGCCGTTCCTCGTGACGGCACCGTTCGATGCTGAGCTGTTCGGACACTGGTGGTTTGAAGGACCTGAATTCCTCGGCAAGGTCGCCGAGCGGCTCGAAGAGTTTGGCATCGAGACAATCACGCCAGCCTTGTTCCTCGAGCGTCACTTCCAAGACCTCGAGACGGTCCACGTATCGATGAACACGTGGGGACGTAAAGGGTACGGCGACGTCTGGATCAACGAACGCAACGAATGGATGCTACGTCACTTACACATGATGGAGACGCAACTCGTCAAAGACGTGGCCGACTATCGTCACAAGTCGCCACTCGTCGACCGGACACTGATCCAACTCATTCGCCATTACGTACTCGCTGTGTCGAGTGACTGGGCGTTTATCCTCGACGGGCAGACTACGGCCCAATATGCGGCAGAACGGTTCCGCGAGCATACGCGATTGTTCGCCGAGCTCGAGACGGCACTTTATCAAGACAAGCTATCGGACGAGTTGCTCGCTGAACATTATCGCGCGTATCCGTTCCTTGACGATGTGGACATCGACATCGACACGTTCTTGTCGCCACACGACTATTATGTGACTACGGAGCGTGGCCAAGAGGACGAGGCAATCCTCGTCTTGACGCCTGAATATACAGGCAACGTCGTCGGGGACCTCGGTCGTCGCGTCATCGACGAGGTCGAGGCACGAGCAGCGGACGGGGAGACAGTGTACGTCTTGACACCGTTCAAAGAAGGGTTGCCGGAATATGAACGCCACAACCGTGTTCACGTGTACCGCGTTCGCCTGACGAGCCCGTTCTTGGAGCATGTGATGAACCAAGTTGCGGCTCAAAACGTGGCCTACGTCAAACTTGCACATGAGCTTGTCTCGAAAGTCACCTTCAAAGCGATTCATCAATTCGATTGGATGACGATTACAGCGGCACGTTCACTTGCGAAAGCACTACAAGTTCCGTTATACTCAACTATGTTGTCATTTGAAACGACTCGCAATCCGCATGGACACGGCGGACTGTTCGACGCAATCCATCGAATCGAGAGCAGCATCCTCGCTGAAGCCGATACGGTCTTTATTTGCGAACAACTGTCGACCGAGGAACTCGGAATGCGCTATCCGATTGGCGATAACGTAAAAACCTGCCTGCCGCTCGATGCTTCGCCATACGGGCAGAAACGTTTGAAAAAGAACACGAAATAACCTTGCTTTTTCAAATAAAACTTGGTAGGATAATTGAGTATGCTTAGACTGTAAAGCAAAAGCACTTGATACAACATCAGTAAGATGGGAGTGAAAGAAATGCGCGTTAAAATCACACTAGCTTGCACAGAAACAGGCGATCGCACGTACATCACGAAGAAAAACAAACGTAACAACCCAGAGCGCCTCGAATTGCGCAAATACAACCCACGTCTCCGTCGTCACACGCTTTACCGCGAAGTGAAATAATGAGACTGGCCGTCACTCATGTGGCGGCCTTTTTTTGAACAAGGGGGAATTGAAGTGATTGAAAAGAAACTACTCCGGCAAAATGTACATCGTCAAATCCGTGAACTCGACGACCGACCGGACCGGGACCGCGTCATCATACATACATTGACCGAACTGAAGGCGTGGCGAGAGGCGGATACGGTGGCCGTCACGCTCGCCCTCGATTTAGAGATTGATACGTTGCCACTCATTCGCTTAGCTTGGCAGGCAGGAAAATCGGTGTTCGTGCCGAAAGTTACAAAACAGGGACTTACGTTCCATGAAATTCATTCGTTCGAAGACCTTGAGCCGGGCGTCATGGGTATTTTAGAGCCGACGACGGTCGCGACGACGCGGACGATTGACGTCTGTATCGTGCCGGGACGTGTCTTTGACCGATCCGGGTATCGGATTGGTTGGGGTGGGGGGTATTACGACCGTTTTTTAGCGACGTATGAAGGTGTCACCATCTCGTTGGCCTATGACGTCCAACTGCTTGATGACATCCCGGTCGAGCCACACGACATTCCTGTCGAATTTATCGTGACGGAAAGGGAAACGATTCTATGCTCGCCATCTTTCTCGTAACTTGTCTGGTAGCCTTCGCCGGCTATCGTCTGCGCTCACTGACCCGTTCTGGGGCTGTCTTGACGGTCGTGACGGGTACAGTCATTGGGTACGGATTCGGTTGGTTCGGGCTCTATTTGCTCGGTGTCTTCTTTTCGACGTCATCGCTCGCCTCGAAATACCGTTCCCGCGACAAAGAGCCTGTCGATGAGATCGTTGAGAAATCGGGACCTCGTGACTTCGTTCAAGTGCTCGCCAATGGTGGTATCGGGATGGCGACGGCGCTCGGTATGTTGCTTACACCGAACGATGCCTGGTTATTCGCGTACATCGCTTCGATTGCGGCGGCGACGAGCGACACATGGGGCTCCGAGTTCGGGGTGCTCGCCAAACAAAAACCGCGCTCCATTTTGACGTTCCGCGAAGTGGAGCCGGGAACGAGTGGCGGGGTGTCTCCGTTCGGGACGTTCATGTCGGTCGCGGGGGCCACGGTCATTATCGTCGCTTCGTTGCCATTTATCGATATCAGCTTACGGTTCGCCGGCTTGTTGATTGCTCTCGGGTTGACCGGAAGCGTTGTCGACACTCTCCTTGGGGCGACGGTTCAACGCAAGTTTCGCTGTCGTGTATGCGGTAAGCTGACCGAGAAGAAAGTCCATCATCACGAGCCGACGACTTACGTTTCAGGCTGGCGCTTTCTCGGCAATGACGCCGTCAACTTTTTGGCGATCGCCTCGGCGGCGGCGATTAGTTTCCTCTTGCTGCGATGAGGGTAGTACAGTCAGTGAAGATGTTTCAAATGAATGTGAATATTGTCACAATATTGCCAAACTGAAAACGGTTTCCCTTGTAGTGAGTGTTTGTGAATGATGTTACAATCTTTATGTAACAGACAAAACAAAAACATGAAACAGATTGTTCGAAGGGTGGAGAATCAATATGGAAACATTAAATCATGCTAAAGTAACACGCGTCGCGCTCGTCGGGGCCGGAGCGGTCGGTGCCAGCTTTGCTTACCAATTGACGACAGCTAGTCTCTGTGAGGAACTTGTGATCATCGATATCAACAAATCGAAAGCTGAAGGGGAAGCAATGGACTTGAATCACGGTGTCTCGTTTGCCTCTTCACCGATGCGCGTCTGGGCAGGAGACTACACAGACTGTGGTGCAGCAGATATCGTCGTCATCACTGCCGGCGCACCGCAAAAACCAGGTGAAACACGTCTCGACCTCGTCGAAAAGAACGCCAAAATCATGAAGTCGATGATTGGGGACATCATGGCATCTGGTTTTGATGGCATCATCATCATCGCCTCGAACCCGGTCGACATCATGACCCACTTGGCTTGGAAATATTCAGGATTACCGAAGCATCGGGTGTTCGGTTCAGGAACGGTACTCGATACGTCACGTCTTCGCTACATGCTCGGTGATTACTTCAACGTCGATCCACGTAACTGCCACGCTTACATTATGGGCGAGCATGGCGACACAGAGTTCGCGGCATGGAGCAACGCCCGTATTTACGGAAAATCGGTCGAACAGTTGCTTGAAGAGAATGACGAGTACACATGGGAAGACCTAGAAGATATCTATGTCAACGTTCGTGACGCAGCCTACCATATCATCGAACGTAAAGGGGCGACGTACTACGCCATCGGTCTTGGTCTCCTTCGTCTTGTCAAAGCCGTGCTTCGCAACGAGAACACGTTATTGACGGTCGGTGCGCACTTGGACGGTGAGTACGGTTTGAACGACATCCACATCGGTGTACCAGCGATCATCAACCGTCAAGGTGTCCGTCAAGTCGTGGAAATCGAGTTATCAGAAGAAGAAAAACAAAAGATGCATCATTCGGCAGAAGTGCTCTTGAAAACGATGCAACCTGTCTTGTAAAACCGAGCAATCCTTCGCTCATCACCGTAGCCGGCTAACGCCGCTACGGTTTTTTTTGTCATCTGCTCTTCTCGACACGTTGCATAGAGGCTCTCTTTTGTCGCCAGCTATAATTTCCTTTAAAATAAAAGTATAGAAGGAGGTGACCATCGATGTCAGAGCCAGCTTGTTTTTGGGAAGACGTATATCGTGCGGTCGAATCGGGAGGGCGCATCGAGGGCATCTTAGAGCCGTCGCGGGCACTTTTATTGTTCGACACGAAAGCGGGGGACGTCTATCACCTCTACATACGGACGGACAAAGCCTGGGCGAACCATGTTGGCATGGACGTCGAGGCGGTCATGAACTCGTTTCGATTGGCCCGCATCGGTCGTGAGAAGTTACACGTCCACATTTACGGCGATCCGCTTGTCGATGAGGAGCGCCTATCGTCCCTCACGTTCCCGATCGCGGCGAAAGTGAAGCTCGGCATGAGACCGTGTGGGCAAACAGAAGAGTCGTACCGACCACGGGCCGTCGCGCTCGATCAACAACGGAAGAACGAACTAAAGCAACGGTTCTCCTTCGGGAAACCACAATTCGTCTATGGACTCATGTTCGTGACGTTTCTTGTCATGTGGTTCGCCGAATCGATCGGGTCGACGCTCGACCCGAATACGCTCATCCGCTTCGGAGCGAAAGTGAATCCGCTCATCGACGAAGGGGAATGGTGGCGCCTGGTCACACCGATGTTTCTCCATATCGGCTGGTTCCATTTCGCGATCAATATGTTCGCGCTTTGGTCGCTCGGTCCGCTTGTTGAACGGATGTACGGTTCGTCACGCTTCGTCACCATTTATTTGTTAGCCGGCGTCATCGCCACAGTCGCCTCTTACGCGTTCAGTGAAGCCATATCGGCCGGGGCATCGGGGGCGCTGTTCGGGCTGGTCGGGGCACTCCTCTATTTTGGCCTCCGAGACCGTTCCTTATTTATGAAGACGCTCGGTCCGCCGCTGTTTATTATGTTAGGATTAAACGTAGGACTCGCTTTCGTCCTTGGCGCTAGTTTGGACCATTCCGCACATGCGGGGGGGCTGGTCGGGGGTTTTCTGATGGCGGGAGTGGTCGGCTTGCCGGATGAGCATACGAAGAAGCGCCGCCTGTTGTTTGCGGTGATCGTACTCGTGGCATCTGGAGCGTTATTCTGGTTCGGCTATAATCGATGACAAAGGAGTAAGGATATGATTAATACGTTGAAGCAACTGGTTGAAATTCCGAGTCCGTCCGGCATGACGGATGAGGCGATCGGCTTCGTGGAGCAAGAACTCACGAATCTCGGCGTCGCCACGAAACGCTTGAATAAAGGAGCGCTCCTTGCGACGTTTGACGGGAAATCGGATCGGGCGCGCCTGTTGACGGCTCACGTCGACACGCTCGGGGCGATGGTGAAAGAGATTTTGCCGAGTGGCCGTCTACGGTTGACACAAGTCGGCGGCTATGCCTGGACCGCCATTGAAGGGGAGAACTGTTTGGTCCATGCGGAGGCGGGTGAACCTGTCGAAGGAACGATTCTTATCCATCAATCAAGCGTCCATGTGTATAAAGACACGAACAGTGCCGAACGGACGGCATCAAATATCGAGGTACGACTGGACGCTGACGTTCATTCGGCTGAAGACGTGCGTGCCCTGGGCATCGAGGTCGGGGACTTTGTCTCGTTCGATCCACGCTTTCGCCAGACGAACGCGGGTTATATCAAATCTCGACACCTCGACGACAAGGCGTCCGTCGCCATTTTGCTCGACTTGGCAAAAGACCTCGTCGGCGCCGACTTGCCACATCCGGTCCATTACTTGATCTCCAACTACGAAGAGGTCGGGTTCGGGGGCAACGCCGGGATCCCGGAGGCGGTGACCGAATATATCGCCGTCGATATGGGAGCGCTCGGGGACGGCCAGCACTCGGACGAATATACGGTTTCAATCTGCGCGAAAGATTCATCAGGTCCGTACGATCTTGGATTACGCCGTCAGTTCACCGCGTTGTGCCGGGAACACGGTATCGCCCATAAAGTCGATATTTATCCGTATTATGGATCCGACGCCTCGGCAGCAATCAGTGCCGGCTACGATGTACGCCATGCACTCCTCGGACCAGGCATCGAGTCGAGCCATAGCTATGAGCGGACGCATACAAAATCGCTCGAGGCGACACGGGAACTGCTCTATCATTACGTGCTCACGACGATGGGAGACGGACGATGAGAAATTTTTATGATGTCCAACAATTCTTGAAATCATTCGGGACGATCATTTATATCGGCGAACGCGATGCCGAGATTGGCCTCATGATGATGGAACTCGACGAGTTGCATGCCGGCGGGATGATTGAACAACGAGAGTATGACACGGCCAAGATCATTTTGACGCATGAATTGAAAAATTCAATAGATTGACAGAAAAACCCCTAGTGCAAAGGTTTGCACTAGGGGTTTAATAGTGTAAACTATGGGATGAAAGCGATTTAATCGAGATGAGGAGTGGAACAGATGAAGTGGTTATTAGGAATCGACATTGGTGGGACGACGGTGAAAATGGCCGTCTTAGATATGAACGGGATCATTTCTGACAAATGGGAGATCACGACGGACATTCGAGAAAACGGGGTACATATTCCGACTGATATCGCTGCTTCATTCGAGGCTTATCTAGAAAAATCGGGCAAAGCGAAAGAGGAGTTCGCCGGTGCGGGAATCGGGGCACCTGGATTCATCAACTTCTCCGAGGGTGTCGTCGAATACTCGCCGAACATCGGTTGGAAATACTTTGCACTCGTCAGCGAGTTTGAGAAAGCCGTGGGATTGCCGGCCGTCCTAGAGAACGACGCGAACGCCGCCGCACTCGGTGAGATGTGGAAAGGTGCCGGTGAAGGCGCGTCAGAACTCCTTGCCATTACACTCGGCACGGGCGTCGGTGGCGGTGTCATCACGAATGGAAACATCGTCCACGGGGCAGCAGGGATGGCTGGAGAGATTGGTCACATCACTGTTGAACGTGACGAGTCGAAAGCCGTCATGTGCGGTTGCGGACGCAAAGGTTGCATCGAGACGATCGCTTCGGCGACAGGTGTCGCCCGCTTGGCGCTCCAAAAACGAAAAAATCGGACGACGTCGTTGAACGAGTTGAAAGAAGTGACGGCACGTGACGTGTTTGAAGCGTTCAAGGCGAACGATCCCGTCGCCACAGAAGTCGTCGAAGAGATGACCGAATATCTCGGCCTAACGATTTCAAATATCGCCAACACGTTGAATCCAAAGATGATCGTCATCGGAGGAGGGGTTTCGAAAGCGCGTGAAGCGCTCCTTGAACCGCTCGATGAGCAGTTCAAACGGTTCGCCCTCGAACGCGTCTACGCCTCGACCACGTTCAAAATTGCGGAACTCGAGAACGACGCCGGTGTCATCGGGTGTGCTTGGCTCGCCCGCAAACATTTCTTGCCAACCCGTGTCTAATAATTGTCCATGCACGTCTGCGTCTTGACGCAGGCGTGTTTTTCATATGGAACGGGTATGGGATAATGTAAAATTTGTAATGACAGAGTTGATTTTTTGTTATAAAAGGGGTAAGATTTGGACTTGATACCGGACTTTTATCGTACGTGAAATGGATAACAAGCCAATTGAACTTATAAAAAAATAGGGGGAGCGAGTTCGTTTGATCTCGTCGCCCGTTGAACAGAGGAGGAGGCCGTCAGATGAAGTCATCTCAGAGCTTTTCGAAGCTTACTATGCGACTGAATGATACGGTCCGCGCTTCGTTTCAAGAATATCGGTTATTTTGGATTTTCACGCTATTACTTTGGACGAAGACGTACGTAGTTTACCAATTTTTCTTCAATATCCCGATTGAAAACACCGCCCAGGCATTCATCTTGCTGATCAGCCCGATCAGCTCCACACTTTTCTTATTCGCTTTCAGTTTCTTCTTTAAAGGAAATAAGCAGAAGTGGGTATTGTACATGCTCTATGCCGCGGCGTCATTCATCTTGTTCGCTGACGCCGTCTATTACCGCGAGTTCACCGACTACTTGACGATGCCGGTCATCTTGCAACCTTCGAACATGGAGACGTTGTCGACCTCGTTCACCTCATTGTTGGAATGGAAGGACTTGATCATCCTCGGGGATGTGCTCGCCTTGCCGTTCATCTTACGACGCATCAATGCGAAGGCGACGGCGGCCTCTCATCAGAGAGCGCTCGTGACGTTCGCAACAGCGGTCGTCGTTTTCTTGTTCAACTTATCGCTCGCCGAAACGGAACGCCCTGAACTATTGACACGTTCGTTCGACCGGGAGCTGTTGGTCAAAAATATTGGGACGTTCAACTTCCACGTCTATGACGCGATGCTTCAAACGAAGACATCGGCCCAGAAAGCGATGGCCGATGGATCGGAACTGGCGAAAGTTGAGCAATATACCCGTCAACATTACGCGGCACCGAACCCGGACTACTTCGGGAAATATAAAGGCAAAAATGTGATCGTCGTCTCGTTCGAGTCGGCCCAAAACTTCACGCACAACATGAAGGCCTCGAACGGCGAATACATCACGCCGAACTTGAACAAATTGATCGAAGAGTCACACTACTGGCCGAATTATTACCATACGGTCGGACAAGGGAAGACGTCAGACGCCGAGTTCGCACTCGATAACTCGCTCTACGGCCTCCCGCGCGGTGCCGTCTACTTCACGAACGCCGACAACGAGTATCAGGCGCTTCCTGAATTGATCAAGGAAGACAACTACTACTCGGCCGTGTTCCACGCCAACAACAAGTCGTTCTGGAACCGGGACTTGATGTATAAAAATATCGGTGTCGATCAATTCTTCGACGAGAAAAGTTATGACCTCGGGAACCCCGAGGATATGACGGAGTGGGGACTTCTCGACGACAGTTTCTTCGAACAGTCGATCCCGATGCTCGAAGAGTTGCCGGAGCCGTTCTACGCGAAGTTCATCACGCTCACGAACCACTTCCCGTACACGATGCCGAGCGAAGACTATGAGCTCGTCCCGAAATTCGAGACGAACTCGACGACGCTCAACAACTTCCCGCAGGCGCTCGCGTATCAGGATTACGCGCTCGGGTTGTTCATCGATGAGTTGAAGGCGAACGGTATGTGGGATGACACGATCTTCGTCGTCTACGGTGACCATTACGGCATCTCGACGAACCATAACGACGCGATGGCCGACCTGCTCGGGAAAGACGAGTTGACGCCATACGACGTCGCCAAGCTCCAAGCGGTCCCGTTCGCGGTCCACTTACCGGGACAAGCCAAGGGCGAAGTACATGACACGATCGGCAGTCATGTCGACATGAAACCGACGATCCTTCACTTGCTCGGAATCGACACGTCGGACACGGTCGGATTCGGTAGCGACTTGTTATCGGAAGACCGGACGAGCCGCGCCATCTTCCGTGACGGCACCGTTATCACTGAGGAGTATGTCTGGACGCAATCGACATGCTATGACGCCTCGAGTGGTGAAGTCGTTGAGGACGTTTCACTTTGTGGACCGGATAGTGAAGAAGCAGAGAAGATTCTCCAAATGAATGATGACTTGATTTATTCGGATCTGCTTCGTTTTAAAGAACAGACCGAACAGTAAGCAACAGCGCCGTCCCGGCTTAGCCGGGACGGCGCTGTTTGTTATACAAAAAAAGACGACCGAGGTCGTCTTCATGCTCATTAGCCTGGGATTCCACCGTAAATCAATGTCGCGACGCCGAAAAATCCAAATACGAGTACAGTGACCGCGGCGAAAGCCAGTGGAAAGAATTGGCGTTTCTTAACCGAACGGGCCATTCCCCAGATTGCAACGAGTGCAACGATGAGCGAGATCCATCCAAATGGTTCATACAAATGCATGACGAGTTCCCCCTTTATTATACGTCATGAAATTCATAAAAATTTCACTGAAATATCATTATTATTTTATCCGATAATGTACACGCTGTCGAGCAAAGAAAGCCTCCGCTACAATTTTGCCACAATATCGATTAGAATGGGATGTGGAGGTGTTCTGAATGAATATTGTAAAAATCACATCGGGCTTGGCCCAAGAGAACGGATACGTGCTCGAGAAAGACGGGACGGTCCTCATCGTCGACCCAGGTACGGACGATCCGAAATTCTTTGAGGCGGTCGAACGCTTCGGTGGCTTGAACGCCATCTTGTTGACACACGCCCATTTCGATCATATCGGTGGCATCGATGCCCTTCGTGATCGTTACGCCGTACCGGTGTACGTCCATGAAGCGGAACGGACGTGGCTGATGGACGACGAGAAGAACGGGGCGGCGAAGTTCCATCTGCCGAGCGCATCGATGCGTCCAGCCGAACGGGTCTATCAAGGTAAAACGCTCGAAATCGGTGCCTTCACGATTGAGTTGCATCACACGCCTGGTCATTCGCCGGGCAGCGTCACGCTCCACATCCCGACGGAACGCATTGCCTTCTGTGGGGATTTGATTTTCAAACAGTCGGTCGGACGGACCGATTTATACGGTGGCGACCAGGCCACTTTGCTCGGATCGATCGATCGGATGCGACAGCTGTTACCAGGCGAGACTGTGCTCTATTCCGGACATGGGCCGAAGACGACGCTCGAGGCCGAAATCCGGACGAATCCATTTTTCGAGCGATGAATCAAAAAAAGATTGTCTCACGAGGAGACAATCTTTTTTTACATTTGGAAGTTACTCCAATACGTGAAGACGACGAAGAAGACAGTCAAATATGCGCCGAACACGTATACATACGTTTTTTCAGTGAGTTTCAAGTAGCCTAGTGCGACGAAGAAAATAGTTTGAGCTAAAAAGACAAGACCCATTACGACGAAGTCACCACTATGTTCGCTACTGCTTTGATCTCCACCGAGTGCGCCTACGAAAGCAAGCGCCGCGATCAACCCAGTCCAAAAGCCTAGGACACGGAACATTCTCGCCATGTTAATCCCCCCATACGTGCATTATTCCATTCTCATTCACTATTTTACCAACACATTCAGAAAAATGCTATGGAAACGTGTGAATTGAGCAAAATAATCGTGAAAAATATGTGAAATAATTAGGTTGCACAAACTTGTACAAAAAATTAAAAAACTTGTACAAACTATGTACAAAACGGGTATAAGGTTGTATAATCGATTTACACACATCGAACGAATTGGTTCTCAACTTCAAAGGAGGTATTAAAATGGCAAATGAATTGATGTTCTATACGTATCCGAGCTGTACCTCATGCCGTAAGACGAAAGCGTTTTTACAAGAGCAACACCTCGAGGTGAGCGAGCGCCATATCTTCCGGAACGCCCCGACGGTAGATGAGTTGATGACGCTGTTAGCGCTCAGTGAAAACGGTGTCGACTCGCTTCTTGCGACGAGAAGTCAGGCGTTCAAACAACTCGACATCGACGTCGAAGATTTGAAGCTAAGTGAATTGCTCAAATTGATGAGCGACAACCCGAAACTATTGAAACGTCCAATCTTGACGGATGGCAACGAAGTCATTGTCGGCTATGACAAAGCGACAATCGAGGCGTATGCCCGTCGTTTCGAATCAACAACTGCAAACGTATCCTGACACAAGTCCACTTTCCAAGGAGTGGGCTTTTTTTTATGCTCTTATTGAGGTGGTGGAGATGAAACGAGTGATCGAGCGTGTCGTGGGAGCGGCGCGAAATTTGAATGCGAGCGATGTCCATTTTATGCCATACGGAGACGAGGTGATGATTCAAGTTCGCCACGGGACGCTCTTGCATCGACTGGAGTCGATGACACAGTTTGACTACGAACGGTTGACGTTACATATGAAATATTGGTGCTCGCTAACGGAAACGGATCATCGCGTGCCTCAGTCTGGTATGTACGTCGGGACGGAGGACGCGATCCGGGTCACGTTTTTACCTTCATTCGACCATACGCTTATGTCGTGGCGACTCCCGAACGCCTCGTTTCAGTTGTCCGAGTTGCTAGACGATGAGGATGTGAACCGCTTTTTGAAGTTGGCTATGCTCCGACAAGGATTGTTATTGATTGGCGGCGCGACGGGGGCAGGTAAGACGACGGTCCTCTACGCATTTTTGCAAAGTTTGGGCGGCCGCCGAATCGTGACGATCGAGAACCCTCCGGAGAAGCAGGTGCCGGGAGTGATTCAACTCGAGGTCAACCCGAAAGCGGGACTTGACCATCGCAGTCTATTGAAAGAGACACTTCGGGCCGACCCAGACGTCATCGTCATCGGAGAGATCCGAACGAGCGAGGAGTTGCGGGTGGCACACGACGCGGCGCTCAGTGGCCATTTGACGATCGCGACGTTCCACACGGCGAGTGTCGAGGACGGCGAACATCGACTCGAACAGCTCGTCGGCAAGATGGAGGTCGCCCGTCATTGGTGCATCCTGCACCGCGAAGAGGAGGTGAGCTGTTCATGGTCCGAGACCAGATGAGTAAAGACTTATTCACGATCCGTCGCTTTCTCAGGCTGCAGGCCCGTGGTGTCGGATTGAAAAAGACGTTCGAAACACTTGAGCTTCATGAACGAGGCAGAGCAAAACAAGTGATTCGGGACATGCGGCTTCAACTCGAGCAAGGTCGGCCGCTCGCCGAAGTGTTCTCGGGACTCGTCACCGACCCAAGAATGCGTGAGATGCTCGTCACGGCGGAGCGGGGCCATCACTTTTTAGAAGGGCTCGAGCAAGTGCTCGTCTTGTCGACGATGCGCCGAAACCTGCAGCAAGAGCTCAAGCAGCTAGCGCGGTATCCGCTCGTGATTTTGACGATGCTGCTCGGACTCGGGGCGATTTATGCGCTCTATATTTTCCCGAAATTGCTGTCGATGGTGGACGTCGAGGCGCTAGATGGGATAAACGCAATTCTGTTGTCCCGTTGGTTTTTCCCGGGTCTATTCATCGGCTTGTTCGTGACCGGGGCGGCCCTCTACTGGAACGAGAGACGCGGCCGGCTCGTGCCGCTACGTGTCGTCGAACGAGGCAGGCGGCTGTACGTCACGTATTTGTTCGTCAGTGAGCTCTCGCTCTTAAGTGAAGGGCAAGGTTCGGTCCGTCATATCATCGAGCGTTTGTCTCGGGGTGACGGGGAAGTCGCGGCCATCGCGAGACGGATCCATGAGCGTATGTCGGACGGTCTTGAACTCGAAGAGGCGGCCCGGCAAGAACGGTTGCTCGAGCATGAGGTCGTCAGTCTCTTCGGCGTCGGTACGGTGAGTGGTGAGCTGGGATCGATCATGACGTTGCATCGTGATCTCGTGTTTGAAGAGATGGAATTGTATTGGAAACAACTAATCACCAAGGCCGAGCCGGTATTATACGGATTTTTGACGATGATGGTGACAATGATTTTTTACACGATTTATTTGCCGGTCAAATTGATCATGGCCCAACTATAACAAGGAGGAACAACAACATGACACGATTCAAATCAGAACAAGGGTTCACGCTCGTCGAAATGGCTGCCGTCTTACTCATCATCTCGGTCTTACTGTTACTGCTCGTTCCCTCGATGTCAGACGGGAAATCCCGGGCAGATAGTGTCAGTTGTGAGGGGAGTGTGCGCATTGTCGAGTCGGAAATCAACTTGTATTATGCGGAACACAAATCCTATCCGGAGACGTTGGCGGTCATCGAACGGGCCTCGACGGAGAGTCCGCTCGAGTATAGTTGTCAATCGATGGTCTACACGTACGCCCCGACGACCGGTACGTTGACAAAACAATGAGGCAAGACGGATATACGTTCGTCGAGATGGCATCCGTCCTCGTCATCTTGTCGCTCTTGCTGTTGATGACGACCCCGGTCGTCCGTTCGATGGATCGATTGGCCTTGTTTGATTTCACCGAGGCGCTTGTGAGCGATATCAACGAGGTTGGCCAATATCCATACGTTGCCGCCGATGAATCATGTGTGCCGCGTCTACGGTGGTACATAAAAGAACGGCGCTATCAAATCGCCTGTGGGATGACGCCGATCGCATCGCGTGTTGTACCCGATGGGGTCGAGATGAGCCTCCCGGCCACAAGTGAGATCGTCTTCTCACGTACAGCGGCGACGTATGCAGGGCAGTGGAAATTTTATACGGGACCGACGATGGTGACGTTGAAGTTTAGAATGGGGACGTATGAGCCGGAGGTGCTTCGCGTTGAAGGGCGATGAGAAAGGTATCACGTTTTGGGAAATCTGCCTTAGCCTGGCGCTCCTCCTGGCGTGGGTCGGGGTCGTGGCACCTTTTGTCGAGGGCGCGACGGAACGGGTCGACCGTCTCGAAACGACCGTTCGGCGTTATGAGCGGCTTCAAGGGGAGGTGTTGCACGATGCGGTCGAACCGAGCGGACGTACGGAAATCTGTGATGGCGACCTATGTCTCCCGACGCTTTGAGCGGGGGTTCACGTTACTTGAAGTGAGCTTCACGTTGCTCTTGATCCCGCTGTTCGTTGGACTCACGGTTCACTTGTTGGCACTCGGCCAGGCGTTTTATGAGCAACCACGTGACATGGTGCCGACGACGCCCCAACTGATCGTGCGAAAACTTTTCGATAGCCGGGATTGCGTTGTCGAATCGGGACGTCTTATCGGCACATACGTGCGCCCGGACGACACAACGTGGTCGTGGACGCTCAAACAGATCAATCGTAATTTGGTCATGGTCGGAGACGAGGGAGGGAATTTACTATTTTTAAGAGGAATCGAGACGTATCAGGTCGAACCGGTAGGAGAGGGTTTTCGCATCCGGTGGACCGACGCGACCGGCCCCCGCGAGAAGAGCGTGATGTGCATGCGCGCGGATACTTTGTGATGTCGACGTTAATCGTGTTGACGTGGTTACTCGGCGGAGCGATGTTTTGGTATACTGATATGGAACGAACGACCGACCGACTGGCGCTCGATATTTTGGCGATCCGCTTCGAATCACACGTCATGGTCGCCAAACGGTCCTGTGGTCCGTCCGCCGTCACGGTGACAAAACCGACCGGGACGATTAACTGTCGACCGCTCAGCAGCGGGACGGTCGAGGTCGAGATTCGCCTTGAGACCGGAGAACGACATAAAGAGGTGATTTATTTCGATGACTAAACCGTTTTACATCATCGGGTTTATGGGTACAGGTAAATCAAGCTTAAAACGATATCTTGAAAAATCGAATCACGTCGTTGATTTGGATGAGCTGTTCGAAATGGACGTCCAAATGGACATCCCCGCATATTTTGACCGTTACGGGGAGGAAGCGTTTCGCCTGCAAGAAAGTGAGATTTTGCGACAGGCGAGCGCTGCCTATATCGTGACAGGAGGCGGAATCGTCGAACGAGACGAAAATCTCGATTGGATGCGCGAAAACGGTGTCGTCATCGCACTTGATCTACCGTATGAGATGTGTTGGGACCGAATCAAAGACTCGGACCGGCCTCTCGTGCGCCACGGCAAGGCGGCCGTCGAAGCGTTGTACGAACGTCGGCGGCCGCTCTACGCGCGTGCCGATCACGTGCTTGACGCCTCGCTCAGCACAGAAGCAATCGCGCATACCTTATATCGGTTGAAGGAGGAAGATACATGATTTGGATCAATCTCGGCATCATTGTGCTCGCACTAGTCGGGCTCGGTTTGTATGGGTTTTTATTGTACCGTAACAAGATGAAGACGGACGTGCGGCGGGTCACCCGTTTGACGGAACGTTTCCAGATTCGCGCGAACGTCATCCAAGGTCTCGTCAATGAAATCAAGCAACACGTCGATACGGTCAACGCCTCTGTGAAGCAGATGAAGGCCTATTCCGTTAACGTGAAAGACGAGACGATGGAGCTTAAGCAAGCGACGATCGGACTGACGAAAGAAATTAAACGGACAGCTGGAATCGAACGCCCAGACGTTTCCACTGAGACCAAAATATGAAATAATGAGGATGAAAACGTTTTCGTTTTCCATCCTCTTTATTTTTGCCCATTTTGGCTAGGCAGAGCCGCAAAAAATTGATAGAGTGGAATAGAAAACGAAATATTTCACGAAATACATTATTTACGTTCGGGATTGGGGGATAATATGGAGAAAGTATCGTTAAAACGTACGCCTTTATATGATTTGATTTCCGTAAAGGCGAAGATGGTGGATTTTGCGGGGTTTGAGATGCCGATCATGTTCTCGTCGATTAAAGAAGAACATCAGGCGGTGCGTAACGAGGTCGGCATGTTCGATGTGTCACACATGGGGGAGATTCGCATCGAAGGACCGGATGCGCTCGAGAACGTGCAACGTCTTGTCACGAACGATGTGTCAAAATTACAGATCGGTCAGGCGCAGTATAATCTGTTCTGTTTACCGAATGGCGGTGTCGTCGACGACCTGCTCGTCTATCGACTCGATGAAGATGCATTTTGGCTCGTCGTCAACGCCTCGAACATCGAAAAAGACGTGGCCCACGTTCGTCAGTATGTGACGGGTGACGTCACGGTGACCGATGAGTCCGACGCCTATGGTCAAATCGCGATTCAAGGACCGATGGCCGAACACGTGCTGGCCCGCTTGACGGACTTGCCGCTAGCAGACATCAAATTTTTCCGGTTCATGACCGGCGACGTGGCCGGCGTGTCGACCATCGTCTCACGCAGTGGCTATACGGGAGAGGACGGATTTGAACTCTACGCCCGGGCCGAGGACGTGGCCGCAATCTGGTCGGCGTTAGAAGCAGAAAACGTCACTCCATGCGGGCTCGGGGCCCGCGATACGCTCCGTTTCGAGGCATGCTTGCCATTATACGGGCACGAGCTCGATGAGACGGTCACGCCGTTCGAGGCGAACTTGAACTTTGCCGTCAAACTCGATACCGATTTCATCGGCAAGGATGCCCTCGTGAAGCAAAAAGAAGACATCCCGCGCCGCTTAATCGGATTACGCTTGCTCGGGCGCGGCATCGCCCGTCAAGGGGCGACGGTCGAAGTTGACGGGGAGACGATCGGTGTCGTCACGACCGGCACGATGCCGCCGACGGTGAACGAGTCGATCGCCTGGGCGCGTGTCGACCGCCGTTTCGCGGAGGAGACACACTTTATCGTTGAAGTTCGGGGGAAAAAAATAGAAGCCGAACGTGTACCGACACCGTTTTATAAACGTAAATGAAACAGGGGGATTCAGCATGAACAGAATGGAGTTTCGTTATTTACCGATGACAGAGCAAGATGAGCGTGACATGTTGCAGACGATCGGCGTCGAGTCGATTGAAAACCTACTCGAGGATATTCCAGCATCGCTCCGGGAGACGGCTTCTTTAGCGGCCATCGGTGCGCCGCTTCCGGAAGTTGACCTCGTTCGTCATATGACAAAGCTCGCCGAGAAGAACGTGCACACGAAATCGACCCCGAGTTTCCTCGGGGCCGGAATGTACGATCACCTTTCTCCGAGCGTCATGAACCACATGCTTCTCCGTTCCGAGTTCTATACAGCCTATACGCCGTATCAGCCGGAAATCTCGCAAGGTGAACTCCAAGCGATGTTCGAGTTCCAGACGATGATTTGCGAATTGACGGGCATGGACGTGGCCAACTCGTCGATGTACGACGGCATCACAGCCCTTGCTGAAGCAACGTATCTCGCGAGTGCCCATACGAAGAAAAAACGTGTCGTCGTCTCGGGAGCGGTCCATCCGGAAGCGAAGGACGTCATCCGGACGTATGCCGGTGGGCCAGGGCTCACGGTCGAATATACGGACGTTAACGCGGGATTGACCGACGTGACAGACATCGATTTGAAGGACGCCTCGTGCCTCGTCGTCCAATATCCGAACTTTTATGGACGCGTCGAGGACTTGTCAGCCCTCGCGAAAGCAGCGCACGACGCCGGCGCCTTGTTTGTCGTCTCGAGCAATCCGCTCGCGCTCGGGATTTTGGAGTCGCCGGGTGCGCTCGGGGCCGACATCACGGTCGGTGACGCCCAACCGTTCGGGATTCCGCAAAGCTTCGGCGGCCCGTCATGTGGATACTTCGCCGTCAAACAAGCACTCATGCGTAAACTTCCGGGTCGTCTCGTCGGACAGACGGTCGATGAGGATGGCAAGCGCGGCTTCGTCTTGACGCTTCAGGCGCGGGAACAACACATCCGTCGTGACAAAGCGACGTCAAACATCTGCTCGAACCAGGCGCTCAATGCGCTCGCGGCATCAATCACGATGTCTGCCCTCGGGAAGTACGGGATTCGTGACATGGCCGTCCGTAACATGCAAACGGCCCATTACATGAAAGAAACGCTCAAAGCGGCCGGCTATACGGTTATCGATGAAGGACCGATGTTCAACGAGTTCGTTGTCGACTTCGGAATCGATGCGGAGCAAGTATCGCGTCACCTGCTCGACAATGGTATCATCGGCGGTTTGCCGCTCGGGACGTATGAAACGGACCGTCAGACCCAGATGTTGCTCTGCGCGACGGAGCTTCGAACGAAAGAAGAAATCGATTTATTTGTTGAAGTGGTTGGGGGGATGAACTGATGCAACACGAACAAACGCTTATCTTTGAGGTGTCACGTGAGGGGCGGACTGGCTACAATTTGCCGACGCCGACGGTACCGGAAGTCGATTTAGAGACGCTCTTGCCGGCTTCGATGGTTCGACAAGAGGCGGCCGAACTGCCAGAAGTGTCTGAACTCGATGTCGTACGCCATTACACGTCGCTCTCGACACGTAACCACGGAGTCGACTCCGGTTTCTATCCGCTCGGTTCGTGCACGATGAAATATAACCCGAAAGTGAATGAAGACATGGCCCGACTTCCTGGCTTCGCCCATATTCACCCGTTGCAGCCGGTCGAGTCGATTCAAGGGGCGCTCGAGCTCATGGTCGATCTGCAAGAACAACTTGCTGAGATCACTGGCATGGATGAAGTGACCCTGCAACCTGCAGCCGGGGCCCATGGGGAATGGACCGGTCTCATGCTCATCAAGGCGTTCCACCATCACAACGGTGATATGGAACGGACGAAAGTACTCGTGCCTGATTCGGCACACGGAACGAACCCGGCCTCGGCCGTCGTCGCCGGTTTCGAGACGGTGACGGTCAAGTCGGATGAGCGCGGACTCGTCGATTTGGAGGATTTGAAAGCGAAAGTCGGGACGGATACGGCAGCGCTCATGCTGACGAACCCGAACACGCTCGGTTTGTTCGAGGCTGATATTTTAGAGATTGCCAAAGTCGTGCACGAGGCCGGCGGCAAACTGTATTACGACGGTGCTAACTCGAACGCGATTCTAGGCATCGCCCGTCCTGGGGATATGGGCTTCGACGTCGTCCACTTGAACTTGCACAAAACGTTCACAGGGCCGCACGGCGGTGGCGGTCCGGGTTCTGGTCCGGTCGGGGTGAAACGCGATTTGATTCCGTACTTGCCGACGCCAATCGCGCGCCGCTCTGAGTCTGGCTTCACGCTCGATTATGATCGTCCGCAATCGATTGGTCGCATCAAACCGTTCTATGGCAACTTCGGGATCAACGTTCGGGCTTATAGCTACATCAAGACGATGGGTGCGGAAGGGTTGACGCGCGTCTCACGCGAAGCGGTATTGAACGCCAACTATATGTTCGCCCGCTTGAAAGATGCGTTCGATGTGCCGTATGACACGTTCTGCAAGCATGAGTTCGTCTTGTCTGGAAAACGTCAGAAAGCACTCGGCGTTCGGACGCTCGATATCGCCAAACGCTTGCTCGATTTCGGTTATCACCCACCGACGATTTACTTCCCGCTCAACGTCGAGGAGTGCATCATGGTCGAACCGACGGAGACGGAGTCGAAAGAGACGCTCGATGCCTTCTGCGATGCGATGCTCCAAATCGTCAAAGAGGCGGAAGAGAATCCGGAAATCGTTCAGACGGCCCCGCATACGACGGTCGTCAAACGCCTGGACGAGACGCTTGCGGCTCGGAAACCAGTGCTCAAATACGAACGACGCCAACCGTCGTCAATCAATTGAATCCGAACCCGCTCACTATTCGTGAGCGGGTATTTTTCTGGAAATAAAAAAACGTCCCTCCTCGGAGTGAGGAGTGGACGTGGTGGGCAGGTCAGTCTTTCTTGACTTTCCCTTTCCAGTTTTTGAAGCCGCCATCGAGCATGTAAATGTCGGTATAACCATTTTTCATAAGCAATTTGGCCGCCTGGTTCGAACGCGACTTGCCTTGGCAATACATGAGGATCGGCTGATCTTTGCGAAGTTCTTTCATGCGTAGTTTCAATTGGCCGACCGGGATGTTACGGGCGCCGACGATGTGGCCTCCCTTATACTCGTTCGGTTCACGGACGTCGATCAATTGTCCTTTACGGAGCGACGCACGAAACTCTTCTTGTTTCATTTTCTTCAAACCGCGTGCCGGCAAGAAACGCCAGACGATGTATGCGATGAGCGCAGCCCATAGGATGATGACGAGGATAGTTTCGATTCCCATTGATGTTCTCCCTTTCTCTATTAAGTTTCACCAACATCCATTATAAAGAATTTAAGGTCATGAGACAATGATTGACTGATGGATTTACCCGTTCTGCTTTCGGTTTCTAGGTGGTTGCGTTAAAATAGAGGTTGCAGAACGGAACATAAGGGGAGGCTACGCCCATGCCGACACCGAGTATGGAAGATTACTTAGAACGAATTTATTTGCTAATGGTCGAGAAAGGATACGCCCGCGTGTCCGATATCGCCGAACATTTAGGGGTGCATCCCTCCTCTGTCACGAAAATGGTGCAAAAGCTCGACCGGGAAGACTATTTGATTTATGAGAAATATAGAGGACTCATGTTGACGAAAAAAGGTCAAAAAATCGGGAAACGACTCGTCGAGCGTCATGCGATGCTCGAATCATTTTTACGTTTGATCGGTGTCGACGAGGCCCATGTCTACGAAGACGTCGAAGGGATCGAGCACCATTTGAGCTCGAACACGCTTGACTGCATGACCCAGTTCGTCGAATTTTTTGAAGATAAGCCCGAACTGATGGCCCAGTTTCGCGCGTTTCAAGAACTGAATACGAACGACGATGAGTGAGTCTAGATGACCGCGACCGATGAATCGATTCGGGAGCGGTCTTTTTTTATCAAAACGTCTCTAGAACCGAACGATAAAACGTTTTAATTGAATTTTAGTCTGTTTTTGAGTTGTTTTTGTGATAGAATGGGTGCTGGTAAGAAAGATAAGGGGGTGACGGCGAACAATCGCCGACATGATGGATATTCAAATCAAAGGGACACTGTTTGACGAAGCACAAATCAAACAGCGCGTGGCGGAACTCGCTGAACAAATCGAACGGGATGCGGCCGGGACACCAATCGTCCTCGTGGCCGTCTTGAAAGGGTCGCTCGTCTTTGCGGCTGATTTGATGAGACAGATGACGGGCAGTGTCCAACTTGATACGGTGGCGACGTCTTCTTATGGGAAGAAATCGACTTCGAGCGGGAACGTCCAACTCCGGAAAGATTTAGACCTTGATGTCGAAGGGAAGTACGTCGTCATCATCGAAGACATCATCGACACGGGACAGACGCTTAAATTCTTGTGTCAGCATATGACGTTACATCAACCGGGGCAATTGAAGATTTGTACACTTCTCGACAAGCCGGCCCGCCGCCTCGTCACGCTCGACGCCGATTACGTCGGCTTCGAGATCCCGGATGAGTTCGTCATCGGGTACGGTATCGACTATGCCGAACAGTATCGCAATCTACCGTATATCGGTTTCGTCGAAACGGACTGACTTCCGAATCACGACAAAAAACGAACCAGGTCGCCCGTGGCGATCTGGTTCGTTTTCACATGTTCGCTTTCTTTTTCTTCTTGCCTTTCTTCCCCTCGATGACGGTGAGGTGAGGGGCGTCGCTACGATGCGTCGAACGAGCCGGGCGCTTCGAGAGTTTCGTCACGTTTGAACCAGGTTTCGCTTTCTTTTTCGTCGTCGCGGACGGTTTCACTTTAGGGTTCGCACCGGGACGTTGCATCCGTTTTTTGGAAGCCTGAGCGGTCTTCCGGTACCGCATATCCTCGGCTGAGATTTTAGGAGCCATGAACACACGGTAAATCACATAGAAGATTAACCCGAAAATACCGATGAAGAGCAACTGTCTGAACAAGCGACCGGGGTCGGTCGCGAGCATATGTCCGACTCCGATGAAGCCTAAGATGAACACGATCGTGGCAGCGGTCGTACCGATTCTTTGTCTGATCATGGTGCTTTCCTCCTCTTTATCCCTCTCTTTGCGCGGCCGGTTGACCTAGTTCTGAACGTTCCCATGTTTCGAAAGCCTCGATGGCGACGCGGATTTGCTCATCGTTTGGTTCACGCGTCGTCAACAGCTGTAGCGATAGTCCCGGCTTGCCGAGGACGGATAGGAAGCGATGTTCACGAAAACGGTTTGTGAATTGGAGCACCTCGAACGAGATGCCGATGACCACCGGTAACAAGGCGATGCGGCTGACGAGTCGGACCCAGAGCGGATCGATCGGGACGACCATATAGACGCCGATGCCAACGAAAACGGTGAACAGGATGAAGCTTGACCCACAGCGATAGTGGAGGCGTGAGCTCGAGCGGACGTTGTCGACGGTGATCGGTCGTCCGGACTCATAACAGTTGATGACCTTGTGTTCAGCGCCGTGATATTGAAACACGCGTCGAATGAGCGGTGTCAAGGAAATCAAATAGAGGTAACTGAGCAGCAATACTAATTTTATTCCCCCTTCGAGGAGGTTTTGAATCACGTGACCGGACAATGCGGGCACACTTTGGAACATGGCGGCGAGCAGGGCCGGTGTGACGTTAAAAATGAGCTTGCCGAACACGTACGAGATGATCCCGACGACCGCGATCATGATGACCATCAAGATGTTCTGTTTCTTCTCATCCGGTTTCGTCGCCTCGTCCTCGCTCGGATCGACGTCATAGCGGTCACTGGCGAAGTTCATGTGGGCGGAACCGTTTTTGAGCGATTCGTATAAGGCAACCACGCCGCGCAGGAACGGGACTTTCTTTAACGATTGGACCCAGGGGACGAGGATGCGAGGTTGCTCGAACGTCTCGATGGATCCGTCCTTCCGGCGGATTGCCGAGGCACTCTCGGCGCGTCCTTGAAACATGACGCCTTCCACAAGCGCTTGCCCTCCAACGGGGATCAGTGGTTTAGTTTTCATGGCGTTTCCTCGATTCCTACAGTTATATAGTTGAATTATACCGTGATTCACCTAAAAAACGAAACCACATGAACGTCAATTGTCGCTACAACCGTTAAATTTGTTACAATAGAGGCGACTTGACGAACAGGGGGGGGAAGACTTGTGCACATACTCGTCTTGAATGGGCCGAATTTGAATCTACTCGGGAGACGTGAACCGGACGTATATGGTGACGTCTCGTTGAAGGGACTGACGGCGGAGCTGTTGCTCGCCGCGCCAGATGACGTCGAGTTGACGTTCGTCCAATCCAACCATGAAGGCGAACTGATCGACGCGCTACACGAAGCGTACGATTATGTGGGGGTCATCTTCAACGCCGGGGCGTATACACATACGTCAATCGCGCTTCGAGATGCCATCGCCGCCATCAAGGCCCCGGTCGTCGAAGTACATATCTCGAACGTGCATGCACGAGAGTCGTTTCGTCATGAATCCAAGCTCGCCGGCGTCTGTCTCGGCGTCATCAGCGGCTTCGGGTTGACGAGTTACACGCTCGCGTTGCAGGCGCTGATCGAACATTGGAGGAATCGACATGATTGAACGGGTCAACAAACTGCAAGCTCAGCTAGAAGCGAACGGAATTGACGGATTGCTCGTGACGAAACGGGAGAACATCCGCTACTTGTCGGGGTTCACCGGGTCGAGTGGCGTCCTTGTGATCACGCCAAAGTCGGCGAGCTTCATCACCGACTTCCGCTACACGGAACAGGCCGCGAGCCAAGTGAAAGGGTTCGACATCATTGAACACAAGACATCGCTCATCAAGTCGGTCGCAGAAGTCGTGGACCGGGAAGCGGTCGCACGCCTCGGTATCGAGCAAGATGACATGACGGTCGGGCAATTCCGGACGTATGAAAAAGACGTCAACGCCGAACTCGTCGAGACATCAGGCATCGTCGAAAAGCTACGCTTGATTAAGGATGAGTCAGAGATTAAGATAATGAAGGAAGCTGCGGCGATTGCGGATGCGGCGTTCACCCATATCCAGTCGTTTATCCGCCCGGGCCGGACAGAGAAAGAGGTCGCGAATGAACTCGAGATGTTCATGCGTGCTCAAGGAGCCGACTCGTCGTCGTTTGATATGATCGTTGCATCGGGCCATCGCTCGGCATTGCCGCACGGTGTGGCCAGTGATAAGGTCATCGAGGCAGGCGAACTCGTGACACTCGACTTCGGGGCTTACTATCAGGGGTACTGCTCGGACATCACGCGCACGCTCGCCGTCGGAGAGATCTCAGACGAGTTGCGCAACATCTATGATACGGTACTCCGCGCACAACTCGCGGGTGTCGAAGGCACGAAAGCCGGGATCACGGGAATCCAGGCGGACGCGTTGACGCGTGATGTGATCAAAGAAGCCGGTTATGGTGAGTACTTTGGGCATTCGACGGGACACGGTCTCGGCATGGAAGTCCATGAGGCGCCAGGGTTGTCATTCCGTTCGGAGACGGTGCTCGAACCGGGGATGGTCGTCACGGTCGAACCAGGCATCTACATCGCCGGAATCGGCGGATGTCGCATCGAGGACGATATCGTCATCACTGAGACTGGCAATTTCCGTCTCACGCAGTCGCCAAAAGAGTTAATTACGATTGAGGCTTGAGTCTCAGCTCATCTTAGGAGGAAATCAACATGGTATCAGTTAACGATTTAAAAACAGGCTTAACGGTCAAAACGTCGGACGGATCGATTTGGCAAGTCATCGAATTCCAACACGTCAAGCCGGGTAAAGGCGCGGCTTTCGTTCGTACGAAGATGCGTAACTTGCGCACGGGGGCGATTCAAGAGACGACGTTCCGTGGCGGCGAGCGCATCGAGCGTGCCCACATCGAACGTAAGCGTATGCAGTACCTCTACCCGATGGGCGACACGTACGTGTTCATGGACACAGAGTCGTATGAGCAGCTCGAACTCACGGGCGAGCAAGTGAAAGCGGCGCTCCCGTACATGCTTGAAAACATGGAAGTGAGCATCGCTGACTACGATGGCGAGATTCTCGGCATCGAGCTCCCGACGACGGTCGTCTTGACGATTGTCGAGGCCGATCCAGGCGTCAAAGGTGACACGGCATCGAACGTGAAGAAAAATGCGACGGTCGAAACGGGCCACATCATTCAAGTGCCGCTCTTCATCGAGCCAGGCGAAAAAGTAACGGTCGACACGCGCACAGGCGAGTTCACGGGCCGCTATAACGGGTAAGGCAAAGGGTGTCCATTCTTCGGAATGGGCTCTTTTTTTGTCGTTGCATTCACTGGTCTGACCAGTTATAGTAGAGTAGAGATTAGTACCAGGTATAAACAGGGGGTTATTTCATGCAAATCGAACATATTAAAGAGCTGATCACAATGCTCGATCAGACGTCCGTCCACGAGCTGGAGCTCGAGACGTCAGAATTTAAACTATCATTGAAAAAAGAAGCGGCCCCGCAACTCGCCGCCCATCATACACCAGCCGCCCAAGCGGCGCCGGTCGCTGCACCTACACCGGCCGCTCAAACGGAGCAAGCAGTCACACCGGAAGCGGCCCCGAGCAACTTACGGACGATCACGTCGCCGATGGTCGGGACGTTCTATTCGCGCCCGGCACCGGACAAGGAGGCCTACGTCCAAGTCGGCGATCGCGTCGAAGCTGGACAAGTGGTCTGTATTTTAGAAGCGATGAAGCTGTTCAATGACGTCGAGGCGGAAATCAGCGGAGAAATCGTCGAGATGCTCGTCGCTGACGGCGATTTAGTCGAATATGGTCAAGCGCTCTTCAGCGTGAAGTGAGGTGTCTATGAAACTACTCATTGCAAACCGTGGAGAAATTGCGGTCCGGATCATCCGGGCCGCGAAAGAGTTGAACATTCCGACGGTCGCCGTCTTCTCCGAGGCCGACCGTGAAGCGCTACACGTCCGTCTCGCCGACGAGGCGTACTGCATCGGACCGAACCCGTCCAAAGACTCATACTTGAATATCCCGAACATCCTATCGGTCGCTTGTGCGGTCGATGCGACGATGATTCATCCGGGTTACGGTTTTTTGGCCGAAAACGCCGAATTCGCCGAGATGAGCGAGGCGTGCGGCATCCAATTCGTCGGACCGAGCAGTTATGCGATTCGGAAGATGGGCATTAAAGACGAAGCGAAGCGAACGATGATCGAGTCGGGCGTTCCGGTCGTCCCGGGATCGAGTGGGGTCGTGACCGACGAGGAAGCGGTCGAACTCGCCCGTGAAATCGGTTATCCGGTCATCATCAAAGCGACGGCCGGAGGCGGAGGACGCGGAATCCGTGTCGCCTATGATGAGACAGAGCTTGTCAAAGGGCTCACGGATACTCGTAAAGAAGCGAAGCAGGCGTTCGGCAACGGCGACGTCTATCTCGAGAAGTACATCGAGTCGTTCCGCCACGTCGAGGTGCAAGTGCTCGCCGACCAGTACGGCAACGTCATCCATCTCGGAGAACGTGATTGTACGATTCAGCGCCGGATGCAGAAGCTGATCGAGGAGGCACCGTCGCCGGCGATCGATGAGGCGACGCGCCAAGCGATGGGAGATGCGGCCGTGAAAGCGGCCAAAGCGATCCGTTATTCTGGTGCCGGTACGATCGAGTTCATCTACGTCCCGGAGTCGAACGAGTTCTATTTCATGGAAATGAACACGCGAATCCAAGTCGAACATCCGGTCACCGAGATGATCACCGGCTTCGACCTCGTCCAAGCACAACTCGAGGTCGCGCTCGGTCATCCGCTCGCGATCAGTCAAGCCGACATCACGTTCAGCGGACACTCGATCGAGTGCCGCATCAACGCCGAGGACCCGTTTGCCGACTTCCGTCCGATGGCTGGGAAAATTGATCAGTACATCGTGCCGGGCGGTATGGGTGTCCGGGTCGACAGCGGTCTGTTCTCAGGCGCGGTCATCCCGCCGTTCTATGATTCGATGGTGGCGAAGTTGATCGTCCATGCCCCGACGCGGGAAGAGGCGATCGCGAAGATGCTTCGCGCGCTCGATGAGTTCACGGTATCGGGCATTCATACGACGATTCCATTCCATCAACAAGTCATGGCGCACGAACGTTTCCGAGCGGGCGCGTTCGACACGAAATTTGTCGAAAAAGAAATGACGCTCACAAAATGAACCGTACCAGGAAGCCCGAACATTATTTGGGCTTCCTGGTTTTTTGTACTGAATTTATGGAGGCTTTATGCTAAACTATCACAATGAAAGCATGCAAAAGGAGAGTATCTGAATGAAACGTCATGAAGCACGAGAAAAAGCGATTCAAACGCTTTTTCAAATCGAAGTATCAAAACTTAAGGTGGACGAGGCCATCGAATTCGCCCTCGACGGTATGGATTCGGATCCATTCTACGAACAACTCGTCGTTGAGACGTTAGAAAAGAAAGACGAAATTGACGAACTGCTCGTCGAAAACTTGAAAAACTGGAGACTCGATCGCCTCGGCAACGTCGAGCGGACGATTCTCCGCATGGCGACGTACGAGTTGCTCTATGTCGAGACGATTCCGGACAAAGTGACGATCAACGAGGCGGTCGAACTCGCCAAGTCGTTCGCCGACGAAGAAGCGGCCAAGCTCGTCAACGGCGTCCTCGGCAACATTATTAAAGCGTAAACGAAGAGAGAGAAACGCGTCATACAAATAGAGAAGACACCACACCAACTACAGAGAAACCTAAGATAACGGGGGATGAGAGAGATGGCAGTAGTGATCGACGGGAAACAAATCGCAGCATCATATCGGGAAACGTTGAAAGAACGGGTCAGTGCGCTTCGTGCGCGCGGCATCGTTCCGAAACTGAAAGTCATTTTAATCGGGGATGATCCGGCGAGCCACAGCTACGTCCGGGGTAAAGAACGGGCAGCAGCTGAGATCGGGATCGATTCACAAGTGATTCGTTTCGATGAGACGATCTCGGAACGTGAAGTGCTCGAACTGATTGATTCGATGAACGAGGACGACGAGCTCCATGGCATCCTCGTTCAATTGCCACTACCGAAGCATATCGATGAGAACCGTGTCATCATGCGCATCTCGCCAGACAAGGATGTGGATGGGTTCCAGCCGACCAACGTCGGGAAGATGATGCTCGGTCTCGAGACACTGTTGCCGTGCACGCCGCACGGAATTCTCCATCTCGTCAAGACACAGACTGACCTCGTCGGTAAACACGTCGTCGTCGTCGGTCGCAGCCAAATCGTCGGGAAACCTGTCGGGATGCTGTTTTTGAACGAGTCGGCCACGGTGACATACTGTCACTCGAAAACGGTCGATCTCGGTGCGATGACGCGTCAAGCCGACATTTTGATCGTCGCCGTCGGTCGGGCCGGTCTCGTCACGAACGAGATGGTCAAACCGGGAGCGATCGTCATCGATGTCGGTGTCAACCGCGTCGACAGCCGTCTCGTCGGAGATGTTGACTTTGATGGGGTCCGCGACGTCGCTGGCGCCATCACCCCGGTTCCGGGTGGTGTCGGTCCGATGACGATCACGATGCTCATGCACAATACGGTCGAGGTCGCCTCACGTGGCTAATCCGATTCAAGTCTCTGAAGTCGTCCGTTATGTGAAACGTCAACTCGACGGTGACCCGGTGTTGCAACAAGTCGCCGTCATCGGCGAAATCTCGAACTTTAAACGGTACGCCTCAGGGCACTGCTATTTCACACTGAAAGACGAATCGTCCCGCATGAAGGCGGTCATGTTCTCACGAGATGCCCGCACGCTCAACTTTGAACCTACGGACGGGATGAACGTGGTCGTCGTCGCTCGAGTGACGATGTATGAGTCGACCGGTGATGTTCAATTGTACGTCGAGCTCATGCGGCAAGACGGCATCGGCATCTTGTTCGAACGCTATGAGGCACGAAAACGTGAGCTCGAGGCGAAGGGCTGGTTCGCGGCGGAACGGAAACGTCCGCTACCGGCGTTCCCTGAGCGCATCGGAATCATCACGTCTCCGAAAGGCGCAGCCTTGCACGATATCGCGACGACGCTTAGACGGCGGGCACCGCACGTGGCCATCACGTTCGCTCCTGTCGCAGTCCAAGGTGAACAAGCCGCTCCGCAAGTGGCGAGTGCGATTCGGTGGATGAATGAACGCACCGACTGCGATGTATTGATTGTCGGACGCGGAGGTGGATCGATCGAGGAATTGTGGGCGTTCAACGAGGATGTCGTCGTCGAAGCAATCTACGATTCCGAGATTCCTGTCATTTCGGCCGTCGGTCACGAGACAGATTTTACGTTGGCTGATTTCGTCGCCGACGTACGGGCTGCCACTCCGACAGCGGCGGCGGAGCTCGCGACGGCAACAATCGAAGCGCAACGAAAAGATGTGGAGCGCTTAAGTCGCGCACTCACGCGGGTCGTGACGACGCAAATGGCCTCGCTTCGCGAACGTGTCGAGCGCATGAAAAACAGTTACGGCCTCAAGTCGCCCCGCTATACGATCATTCAAAAGCGAGAGCGGTTCGCCCAGGCCGAGATTCGGCTCGAACAGAGTGCCACGAAACAAGTGACGCACGCGCGGCACCGTTTCGCAGCGTCGTCCCAACGCCTCGACGTCCGCAATCTGATGCAAGTGTTCCGAACGCAAGACGACCGTTTCCGGCAATATGAAGGACGGTTAGAACGCATTCGACCTCTCGAGAGACCGGCGGTTCAATTCGCCCAGTTGGCAGGACGATTGCAATCTGTCAGCCCGCTCGCCGTGCTCGCGAGAGGATACACGTTCGTCGAACAGGACGGGACGTACGTGAAAGATGTCAAACAACTACATGACGGCCTGGTGACGATCCGATTTCGGGATGGCCATGCCGTCGCGGAAGTGAAGGAGAGACACGATGGCGAAGAAACAAGAAGAACTGACGTTTGAAGCGGCGCTCGCCCGGCTCGAGGAAATCGTGACACAACTCGAGACGGGAGAAGTCGCCCTTGAAGAAGCGATGACCCTTTACGAGGAAGGCGTGCGATTGTCTGCCCTCTGTCAGACCAAATTGACGGCGGCGGAACAAAAAATGGACGAAATTCTTGAACTCGACGGGACGCTCCGTGAAAAAGGAGGGACCGTATGAGCGTGCAGGTCCATCTAAAGGCATGGAAAGAAGAGGTCGAACAGGCGACGCGTCGCTTGCTCGATCCGTCTCTGATGCCGGAGCGCTTGTTTCAATCGATGACATACTCCCTCGAGGCGGGGGGGAAACGGATTCGTCCGGCCCTTCTTTATGCCGTCCTCGATACATATGGCCGTCCGCGGGCGCTCGGGCATGAAGCGGCCGTCGCACTCGAGATGGTCCACACCTACTCGCTCATCCATGATGACCTTCCGGCGATGGATGACGATGACGTCCGTCGCGGGCGTCCGACGAACCATCGTCAGTTCGATGAGGCGACCGCGATTCTCGCAGGCGACGCCTTGCTGACGGATGCGTTTCATCTCATCGCACGGGCCGATTTGGAAGCGACGAAAGTCGTCGCCCTCATGACAGGGTTCAGTGAAGCGGCAGGTAGCGCCGGCATGGTCGGCGGTCAGCTCGATGACATGCTCGCTGAGAAACGGAGCGGTGTGACACTGTCGACTCTGCAATCGATCCATGAGCGGAAGACGGGGGCGCTTCTCGTGTATGCCCTTGAAGCGGGGGCCATCCTTTCGGACGCTTCCGAGACGGATCGTCAGGCGCTTGCACGGTTCGGAAAACATCTCGGGGTCGCCTTCCAAATCCAAGATGATATTTTAGACGTCGAAGGAGACGAGGCGCTCATCGGGAAACGAGTCGGTTCGGACGAAGGAAACGATAAAGCGACGTATCCGAAACTGCTCGGTCTCGATGGAGCGAAAAAAGCGCTGGAACAAGAAGTCACGGAAAGTGAGGCCGCACTGGCCGAACTTTCGGTCGAGGCCCCACTTTTACGGGAGCTTCTCGACTTCGTCGTACGACGCAATCATTAATCTCGGTGACACGATGAGCACATCGTGTCACCTTTGTTTTTGTGAATGTATAGCATCTATGGACACATTCTTGTAAAATGTAAGGTACGAATCAGTAATAAGACAGGAGAAAGGATGGTCATCATGGACTTGACATCCATTCAAGACCCGTCATTCTTAAAAAAGATGTCGGTACCCGAGTTAGAAGCGCTCGGCGCAGACATCAGACGGTTTTTGATTGAAAAATTGGCTGAAACGGGAGGGCACTTGGGACCAAACCTAGGGGTTGTCGAATTGACGCTTGCCTTGCACCGTGTATTTGACAGTCCGAAAGACCAACTCGTATGGGACGTGGGGCATCAAGCGTACGTCCACAAAATCTTGACAGGACGAACGAGTCAGTTCGATACGCTGCGTCAATACAACGGCTTATGCGGATTCCCGAAGCGTTGTGAGAGCAATCATGACGTCTGGGAGACGGGGCACAGCTCGACGTCCTTATCGGCCGCGATGGGAATCGCCATCGCGAACGAGTTGAAAGGACGCTCGAACGACCGGGCCATCGCCATCATCGGGGACGGGGCGCTAACTGGGGGAATGGCGCTCGAAGCGCTCAACCATATCGGCGCCGAGAAACAAAATGTCATCGTCATCTTGAACGATAACGAGATGTCGATCGCGCCGAACGTCGGCGCGATGCACAACATGCTCGGCCGGATGCGGTCGTCACGTAAACTGAAACACGCCCGTGAGGAAGTCGAGACGCTCATCAAACATATCCCCATCGTCGGCAACTCGCTCGAACGGAGCGGGGAACGCGTGAAGGATATGCTGAAATCAGCGCTCATCCCAGGGACGTTCTTCGAAGAGCTCGGATTCACGTACTTCGGACCGACGGACGGTCACGATTTACGCGACCTGCTCGAGACGCTCGAGTACGCCAAGAAAATCGATGGACCGGTCATCGTTCACGTCATCACGAAAAAAGGCAAGGGCTATCGTCCGGCCGAACTCGATGGTGTCGGCACGTGGCACGGTCTCGGACCGTATAAAATCGAGTCGGGAGAAGTCATCAAAGGCAAGGTCAAAGGACCGAGCTATTCGAAGGTCGTCGCTGAGACGATCACGAAAGTCGCCGAGACGGACGAGCGCGTGACACTCATCACACCAGCGATGAGCGTCGGCTCGAAACTTGATTGCTTCAACAAGCAATTCCCGGAGCGGATGTTTGACGTCGGCATCGCCGAGCAACATGCGGTCACATTGGCCGGAGGACAGGCGACACAAGGCTTGAAGCCGGTCGTCTCGATCTATTCGACGTTCTTCCAACGCGCCTATGATCAGCTCGTGCACGACATTTGCCGTCAAAACTTGAACGTCGTCTTCACGATCGATCGTTCTGGTCTCGTCGGAGCGGACGGGGAGACGCACCAAGGCGTGTTCGATATCGCCTTTATGCGCCACGTGCCGAACATTCGCATCTTGATGGCGAAAGACGAAGAGGAATTGCAACATCTCGTCTATTCGGCGCTGAAGTATGATGACGGTCCAATCGCCGTCCGTTTCCCGCGCGGCGAAGGAATCGGGACACCGATGAGCGAGACGCTCCGCGAATTGCCGCTCGACGTCTGGGAGACGGTCGCGGACGGAACGGATGTCGCCATCTTGACGTTCGGTCCACAAGTGCAAGACGCGCTTGAAGTGCGTGCACTGCTTGAAGGGCAAGTGAGCGTCCGTGTCATCAACGCTCGTACGATCAAACCGCTCGACGACGTCATGCTCTCCGCTTTATACGCGGAAGGCATCCCGCTCGTCACGTTAGAGGAAGCGGCGCTCGCCGGAGGTTTCGGCAGCAGTGTGCTCGAACATGCGAGCGATGCCGGGCAGTTCCCGCGTGTGCTCCGACTTGGCATTCCGGACCGCTATATCGAACACGGCGGCGTCAATCAATTGCTCGAAGAAATCGGGCTCCGTCCGACGCAAATCGCTGACTCGGTTCAGCAGTTCGTTCAAGTGACAAATCGACAGAATGTGTGAGGAACTATGGAAAAACGAAAGAAAACTAGATTAGATGTACTCCTCGTCGACCGCGGGTTAGCGGAGACGAGAGAGAAAGCGAAACGGGCCGTCATGGCCGGTCTCGTCTATAGTGGGACCGAACGGCTTGATAAGGCGGGGGACAAAGTGTTTGACGACATCCCGCTCGAAGTGAAAGGCCAAGTGTTGCCATACGTCGGACGGGGGGGACTGAAGCTTGAAAAAGCGCTCCAAGTCTTCCCGTTCGATGTGGCTGGTAACATCGGCATCGATATCGGTTCATCGACAGGCGGGTTTACTGATTGCGCGCTCCAAAACGGCGCTGCGCAGATGTATGCCGTCGACGTCGGTTATAACCAATTGGCATGGAAGCTGCGGAGCGATGACCGTGTCGTCGTCATGGAGCGGATGAACTTCCGCCATGCGACCGCGGACCAGTTTCCGGTGGCGCCGGACTTTGCGACGATTGACGTCTCATTTATCTCGCTTCGGCTCATGATTCCGCCGTTGAAGACGATTTTGAAGCCTAACGGCATCGTCATGGCGCTCGTCAAACCGCAATTTGAGGCCGGGAAGGCCGATGTCGGCAAGAAAGGCATCGTCCGGGACCGTGCCATCCATGAACGGGTCGTCGACGACATGGTCCGTTACTTCGCCTCGGAAGGGTTCGAAGTTGCGGGACTCGACTTCTCGCCGATCACCGGTGGGGATGGGAATATCGAGTTCTTATTGTTCGCCCGTTTCATCGGCGTCGGCAGTGTCGACCCAGCCATCGACGTGGACGCGGTCATCGACGCCGCCCACGCGCAATTGAAGAAGAACGCTTGAGCTGCAGACGTCTTGTCTGCAGTTTTTTTGTGTCCGCTCGCCGATCCAGGGAATTCATCCCGCGAAAGCTAGACCTTTTTTCGACAATACTTTAGAATGATACTGAGTATGCGAAACATAAAATGAGGTGTCAGCGAGTATGAACAAAGGACAGCGCTTGATTAAAATTCGAGAAATCGTGACCAATCGTGAAATCGAGACACAAGACGAGCTCGTCGATGAGCTCCACCGCTCCGGCTATCCGGTGACGCAAGCGACAGTTTCGCGGGATATCAAAGAACTTCATCTCGTGAAAGTGCCGCTCAACGACGGTCGCTATAAGTATAGTCTCCCGGCCGATCAACGCTTCAATCCGTACGGCAAGATGAAGCGGATCCTCGGTGACAGCTTCGTCTCGGTCGACTCGGCTCAAAACTTGGTCGTCATGAAAGTGTTGCCGGGCAATGCGGATGCGATCGGTGTCTTGATCGATCATTTGTCATGGGACGAGCTGATTGGAACGGTATGTGGAGACGACACGATTTTGATGATCGCCCGTGACGAAGACCAGGCGAAACGAATCATCGAACGACTACTCGGGATGTTATGAGGTGAATTATCGTATGTTAGCAGAACTATCGATCAAACAATTTGCGATCATCGATGAACTGAATATCACGTTCAAACGTGGGATGACCGTATTGACAGGGGAGACCGGGGCCGGGAAGTCAATCTTACTCGACGCCATCGGTTTGCTCGTCGGGGGACGCGGCTCGAGCGAGTTCGTCCGTTACGGTCAAGACAAGGCGGAAATCGAAGGGCTGTTCATCGTCGAACCGGACCACCCGATCCTCGAGGCGGCGACCCAATACGGGATCGAGATCGAAGAAGGGACCGTCATTTTACGCCGCGACTTACATAGCAGCGGAAAGAGCGTTTGCCGGGTCAACGGCAAGATGATGCCGCTATCGACGCTACGCGAACTCGGCCGACTGCTCGTCGATATCCATGGCCAGCACGAGCATCAGCACTTGATGGATGCCGAGTACCATCTCGGTATTTTGGACAGCTTTGCCGAATCCGAGCTCGCCCCGCTCCTCGAGCGATATCGCGAGGCTTACGTCGATTGGAAAAACGTCGCCGATGAGTTGAAACGGTTGAGTCAAAGTGAACAAGAGTTGGCCCAACGCATGGACTTGCTCGCGTTCCAGACGAATGAGATCGAGGCGGCCGAGCTGAAAGTCGGTGAAGAACAGACGCTCACGGAGGAACGGAACGAGCTCGCCAACTTCGAGCGGATTCATCAGCACGTCCGGTTATCGTATGAGGCCGTCGCGGATGAGGCGAAAGGGCTCGACCAGATCGGCATCGCCATGCGCGAGATGGAGGAAGCTTCCGCATTGTCGACATCGCTCGCGCCGATGGCCGAGACGATCTCGAACGCTTACTTCTTGCTCGAAGACGCGAAATTTCAGTTGCGTGACCAGCTCGACTCGCTCGAATTCGACCCGATCCGGCTCGATGAGATCGAGACGCGGCTCGCTTTGTTCCAACAGCTGAAGCGGAAATACGGGGCCACGATCGACGAGGTCATCACGTACGGGGAAAAAATTGCTGATGAGTTAAAATCGATGACGAATCGGGAAGAACATTTGCAAGAACTATCGGACCGGCTCGCCCAGCTCGAACAAAAAGTACGTACGTCCGGGCTGGCGCTATCGGCGGCCCGTAAACAAGCGGCTACCGAGCTCGAGAAGGCGATTCAGCGTGAATTGAAAGAATTATATATGGAGAAGACCCAGTTCGAAGTTCGGTTCAAAGAAGGACCGTTCAAGGCGGACGGGCTCGATCAAGTCGAATTCTATATGATGACGAACGTCGGGGAGCCTTTCAAGCCGCTCGCCAAAGTGGCCTCCGGCGGAGAATTGTCCCGCGTCATGCTCGCCTTGAAGTCGATTTTCTCGCGAACGGTCGGCGTCGCGTCGATCATTTTCGATGAAGTGGATACGGGTGTCTCAGGACGGGTCGCCCAAGCGATGGGTGAGAAGATCTTCCGTCTGTCGGTCGGCTCACAAGTGCTCTGTATCACCCATTTGGCTCAAGTGGCCGCCATGGCAGATCAGCACTTGTACATCACGAAGACGGAGACGGATGATCGCACGAAGACGAACGTCTCCACGCTCGGTCATGCCGAACGAGTCGATGAGCTCGGGCGCATGATCGCCGGGGCGCAGATGACGGATTTGACGAAACAACATGTGGAGGAACTGCTCACTATGTCTCTCCAATTAAAACGGAAGTTTATCGAAGGGGTGTCTTAATTGATCACATTATGCATCGCGGACGACAATCGAGAAATCGTCGACTTGTTGACCCGACAACTCGAGACCGAGGACGACTTAAAAGTCGTCGGGACCGCCTACGACGGCGAGGCATGCTTAGACGTCGTCAAGACACACCAGCCGGACGTGCTGCTGCTCGACATCATCATGCCGCACCTGGACGGCATCGGCGTCCTCGAACGGTTACAGACGGAATTGGCTCATGCCAAACCGGAAGTGATCATGCTCAGTGCGTTCGGGAAAGATGAAGTGACGAAACAGGCAGTTCAACTCGGCGCTTCTTACTTTTTGGTCAAGCCGTTCAACATTCAACAATTGATCACGAAAATCCGCGAACTCGCCGCTGGTTCGAGCCGAGAATTCGAGGCGATGTCGCCGGAAGAACTCGATATCTCGCTGTTGTTGCAACAACTCGGGATTTCACCGCGCATCAAAGGATTCAAATATATTCGTCAAGCCGTCGTCTACGTCCGGGAGCGCCAAGAGCTGCTCGGATTGATCACGAAGGAACTGTATCCGATGATCGCGAAAGAGCATGAGACGACGTCGTCCCGTGTCGAGCGTGCGATGCGCCATGCCATCAAGACGGCATGGGAGAACGGGATGCGCGACCATGAGATGTTCGATGGCCGGCCTGAGCGCGAGCGCAGTCCGAAAAACTCTGAATTCATTTCATATTTCGTCACGTATCAATCGTTTAAACAGAAATGACCGATCAGGGGGTTCTCCTCCTGATTTTCTTTAATATTGTGAAAGAAAGCGCTTGCAAAATTGCCGGAACTTGTTATAATAAAGGTGTACCAAGTTACTTGGACGAGCGTCAGATGAACGCTTTCTAACGTGTTCCGGAACAGGTTAGAGCAAGAAATCATCTCGGACCGCTATCCGTCAATAGCTCAGAGGTGGGAACGACATCTCAAATCGTCATCGTCCCGACGAGAGGTCGCGACGTACGCTCATTCGCGAGGCGATTCCGGCATCGGTTCGAAGCTAGGGACCGTGTTCGGGGAAAACGAATCGTTCAGTTGACCAAAAGGAGTGTTGTCAACCGTTGAACAGTTTATGGCAAGCGTTCGACTTCACGATGGATGGTTCGACATGACCCGATGACTATTTGTTAGTAACTCGAATGGGTACGTTTCCGTTCACGCAAGACGGCAGTTACTAATTTCTTTCAAACTTCTTCATTAAGAAGACCATTGGACCTCATGTCACAAGATTGTAGCAAGTAGGAGAGGAGATCATCCGTAGTGATCACAATTCAATACGAATAAAAAGGTTCCGCACTTGAAATGAAGTCAAGTTAGGGAACCTTTTTTTGTGTTCAAGAATCTATTCGCGGGACTTTGCCTGTTTTCTTGTCACGATTGAAGATATAACCTGCCACAAAACCGATCCCGCCCATCGCGATCAACAGCCCGAACGTTCCTTGGAGCATGGAGGCGGCTGCCACCGACTCGATCCAAGAGAATGGGACGCTCGTTTTGAGGAAGAAACTGTCGCGAAGCAACTTGATGCCATAGACACCAAGTAGGCCAGGGATGATCAAGATCAGCAGTGCGATGATACGCATAGGATCTCCTCCTTAACACTCATTATTTTAACAGAAAATACATAGCTCGACACGGCCTTTTTTGTGAGGTTGCGAAATCAGTTCAGGTTCAGTAGCATGGATGCAGAACGGTAAAATGGGGGATATTAGAATGAATAAACGATTGATGATTGTCGGTGCGGGGAAAGGCGGGACCGAGGTGTTGAAGATGTTGCTCGACTCGCCGCTCGTCACCGTCGTCGCCGTCATCGACCCGGAAGCGATGGCCGAAGGCGTGCAGCTCGCGCGCAACCACGGGATTATGACGGCGGGGGATTGGCGGGTATGTGCTGCAACACGTCTCGATTTCGTGATCGAGACGACCGGACGCTCTGAGACGTTTGATGAGTTGAAAGAACATTTTGCGGACGCGGTCGTCTTGCCCGGGGAGTTCATCCGTATCGTCGTCGAACGGCTGAAGCAAAACCAACAGATGCTCGAGGCGATCATCGACTGTACGAGCGAGGCGATCTCGGTCGCCGACCACAACGGGAATACGATTTTAATCAACCCGTCCTATACGCGACTGACGGGATTCAAGAAAGAAGACGTCGTCGATAAGCCGGCGACGGCCGACATCGGCATGCAGGAGAGCGTTCACTTGAAAGTGCTGTCGACCGGGCAAGGAGTCCGCGATATCCGGATGCAAATCGGGGCGACGCGGCGCGACATTCTCGTCAATGCCGAACCGATTATCGTCGAAGGGAAACTGCGCGGGTCGGTCGGTGTGATCCGGGACGTGTCTCAAATCCGGGCGCTCCGTGACGAGCTGCAAGAAGCGAAGACGCGTATCCGCAACCTTGAGGCGAAATACCAGTTTGCCGACATCATCGCGTCAAGCGACGCGATGCGCTTCGTCATCGAACAGGCCCGCCTCGCCGCGGTCACGCCGGTCACCGTCCTCATTCGCGGGGAGTCGGGAACAGGTAAGGAGTTGTTCGCCCATGCGATCCACGGAGAGTCTCCGCGGAAATATAAAAAGTTCGTCCGCGTCAATTGCGCGGCCATCTCCCCGACGCTCCTCGAGAGTGAGTTGTTCGGTTATGAGGACGGTGCCTTCAGTGGGGCGAAACGTGGTGGGAAGGTCGGCTATTTCGAAGAGGCCGATGGCGGCTCACTCTTCTTAGACGAAATTGGCGAACTGCCGGTCGACGTCCAAGTCAAACTCCTCCGTGTCCTGCAGGAACATGAGATCGTCCGGGTCGGGGGCACGAATGCGATTCCGGTCGACGTCCGCATCATCGCGGCGACGAACGCCGACCTCGAACAGAAAGTGGCGGACGGCACGTTCCGTGAAGACTTGTACTATCGGATCAATCGGATGCCGATTCATATCCCGCCGCTCCGGGACCGGCTTGAAGAAGTCGAGCCGCTCTGTGAGCGCATCGTCCGTAAATTGAATCAAGAGTACGGCCGCAGTGTGCGCGGTGTGAACCGTGAGGCGACCGAACTGCTGAAGAGCCAATACTGGAAAGGCAACGTCCGTGAACTCGAGAACGTGCTCGGCCGGGCGATGATCTATATGGCGAGCAGCGAACAGTGGATCGCCCCGCACCATCTTCAACTCTCAGCCCGTGTCCCGTCGACACGACCGACCGACGCGCTTTCCTTGCAAGACGCCGTCGCACGTTACGAACGAGATTTGATTGAACGGGCGATCGAGGAAGCGGACGGCAACAAGTCGGAAGCGGCTCGTCGATTACACATCTCGATCCGAACGCTGTATAATAAACTTGAACGTCTGCAATAAATTACCTGCACTTTTTTTCATACCATGCAATAATGTGCGTAATGTGCAACTGATTAAAGCGCTTTCAAAAATGGAAACAATCTTGCATGATAGTAAGTGAAGACAGGCAAGGGGGGACACGCATGAATTTTGAACGGATGCTCGAACAAGCGAAACAACTGAACGGGCGCACCGTCTCGATCGCCGGGGCGGCCGACGTAGAAGTCATCCGCGCCGTCAAGCTCGCGACCGATCACGGATTGTCTCGGTTCAAACTGATCGGGGAGGCCCGAGAGATTAAACGATTGTGTGATGATCACGGCATCGACGAGGACGCGGTCGACATCATCCACGTCAAAGGCGACAAAGAGATTGCCAAACGGGCCACACTCGCCGTCAAAACGGGGGAAGCCGATGTGCTCATGAAAGGAATGGTCGCGACGTCGACGTTCATGAAAGCCGTGCTCAGCCGGGAGACGGGGCTGAGGACGAACCGGACGCTCAGCCATATCGCCCTGTTCCAAATCCCGAATCGGGACCGGCTGATCGGGGTGACCGACGCGGCGATCCATATCGCGCCGACACTCGATGAAAAAGTCGACATCATTCATAACGCCGTGGCGGCGATGCATGACATCGGTTACGCGTCGCCGAAAGTGGCCGCCATCGCGGCGGTCGAAGTCGTCAATCCGCAGATGACGGCGACACTGGACGCCGCACTGCTCAGTCAGATGAACCGGCGCGGACAAATCAAAGGTTGTATCGTCGACGGGCCGCTCGCGCTCGATAACGCCGTCGACATGGTCGCGGCCAAACAGAAAGGCATCGCCAGCGACGTCGCCGGACAAGCCGACCTATTGCTCGTCCCATACATAGAGGTCGGCAACGTCCTTTATAAGTCGATGATGTACTTTGCCGGAGCAAGTGTGGCGGCCATCGTCGTCGGCGCGGCCGCCCCGGTCGTCTTGACGAGTCGGGCCGATACGGCCGAGGCCAAGCTGTACTCACTCGCGTTCGCATTACTGCACGCCAAAAAATAAACTACGCATATGGAGGAATCATCAATGATGGAAACTAACATGGAACCACGCTTTCGTATTTTCGACGTCTTACATGCTGAAGACTATGAGCAAATCGTCTTCTGTCAAGATCAGGCATCGGGATTGAAGGCGATTATCGCGATTCATGATACGACGCTCGGACCGGCTCTCGGGGGGCTGCGGATGTGGAACTACGCTTCAGAAGAAGAGGCGCTCACGGACGTTCTCCGTCTCGCCAAAGGGATGACGTATAAGAACGCGGCGGCGGGACTCAACCTTGGTGGCGGGAAGGCCGTCATCATCGGCAATGCGAAGACGGACAAATCAGAGGCGTTGTTCCGTGCATTCGGTCGTTACGTGCAATCGCTCAGCGGGCGCTACATCACGGCCGAGGACGTCAATACGTCGGTCGCCGATATGGACTTCATCCACATGGAAACGGATTACGTGACCGGTGTCAGCCCGGCGTTCGGATCGAGCGGCAACCCATCACCGGTGACGGCGTATGGCGTGTATCGCGGCATGAAGGCGGCAGCGAAATGGAAGTTCGGTTCGGATTCGCTCGCCGGCAAGACGGTCGCCGTCCAAGGGGTCGGGAACGTCGCCTATAACTTGTGCCGCCACTTACATGAAGAAGGGGCACACTTGGTCGTCACCGACATCAACGAAGAGGCGCTCAAACGGGCCGAGACGGACTTCGGCGCGACGGTCGTCAAGCCGGACGAGATTTATGCGGTCGATTGTGACATCTTCGCCCCGTGTGCGCTCGGTGCGGTCATCAATGATAAGACGATTCCGATGCTCAAAGCCCAAATCGTCGCCGGAGCGGCGAACAACCAGCTCGCTGAGGATCGTCACGGGGACGTGCTCGAGGAGCGCGGTATCCTTTACGCCCCAGACTTCGTCATCAACGCGGGCGGTGTCATCAACGTGGCCGACGAGCTCGAAGGCTATAACCGCGAGCGGGCGATGAAGAAAGTCGAGCTCATTTACGACAACATGCAGCGCGTCTTCGAGATTGCCGAACGGGACGGGGTACCGACCCACGTCGCGGCCGAGAAGATGGCTGAAGAGCGCATTCAGATGATGGCACGTTCACGCAGCCAGTTCTTGAAAGTCGAAAAGAGTCTGTTAGGTGGTCGCTAAAATGACAAGACAGCTCATTCTTGCCATCAACCCTGGTTCGACTTCGACGAAGGTCGGCTTGTTTGACGGAGCGGTCGAGATCATGTCTCGGACCGTCCGTCATGGGGCCGACGTCACAGGATTGTCAATTCCGAAGCAACTTTCGCATCGGGAACGGGAAGTACGAGCCTTGTTGGCCGAGACGGGCATCGCGGGCGAGGACTTGTCCGCGATCGTCGGTCGCGGTGGCTTGCTTGCCCCGATGACGTCGGGGACGTACGCCGTCAATCCGCTCATGCAGGAAGACTTGGCGAGCGGACGTTTCGGCATGCACGCCTCGAACTTGGGCGGTTTGCTCGCCCACAAGCTCGGTGAGTTATTTCAAGTACCGAATTTTATCGTTGACCCAGTAGTCGTCGACGAGCTCGGACCGCTCGCGCGACCAACGGGAATGCCTGAAATCAACCGACGCAGCATCTTCCACGCCTTGAACCAAAAAGCGGTCGCGAAGCGTTTTGCCGCCGAAAATGGAAGCGATTACAAAGAACTCAACCTAATCATCGCTCACCTCGGAGGCGGCATCACGGTCGGCGCCCATGCCAAAGGGACGGTCATCGATGTGAACAACGGACTCGATGGCGACGGACCGCTCGCGCCGGAACGAGCCGGTTCGATTCCTGTTGGACAGGTAGTAGAACTATGTTATAGTACCAGGTATAAAGAGTCGGAAATGAAACAAAAAATCGTCGGACGCGGTGGTTTGTTTGCCCACCTCGGGACGTTCGACGCGATCGAGATCGAACAGCGGATGGCAGACGGTGATGAGCAAGCCGCACTCCTTTACGAGACGATGGCGTACCGGGTCGCCCAAGAGATCGCCAAACATGGCGCCACCTTATTTGGTGACGTCGACGCGATTCTGTTGACGGGCGGCATCGCCTATTCGACTTGGCTGACCGAGCAAGTCAGTGCGCGCGTCGGCTATTTGGCGCCGGTCCACATCTATCCTGGTGAAGATGAGTTGAAGGCACTCGCCGAAGGCGCACTCCGGGCCATCCGACAAGAAGAAGCAGTTCGAGAATATGAGGGGGATACACATGGCACGAGAATTTGAGATCGTCGTCATCGGCGGCGGTCCTGGCGGATATGTCGCGGCCATCAAGGCGGCCCAAGCCGGTAAAACTGTCGCAATCGTGGAGGCCGAGAAACTCGGCGGGACATGTCTACATAAAGGCTGCATCCCGACGAAGGCGTTGTTGAAAGCGGCCCACGTCTATCAGACGGCGAAACATGGGAGCGCCTACGGCGTCGAGACGGGAACGGTCACGTTCAACATGGAACGCGCCCAGTCGTTCAAACGCGATTTGGTCGCAGGGCTTGAGAAAGGCATCGAGCACTTGATGAAACAAGGCAAGATCGAGGTATTCCGCGGCAAGGCCTCGATTTTAGGGCCGAGCATCTTCTCGCCGCAGCCGGGAACGGTCGCGGTCGAGGACAGCTCGGGCGAGTCTGAGCTCATCTTGCCGAACCAGCTCATCATCGCGACGGGGTCGATTCCGCGCGAACTGCCTGGTCTGCCGTTTGACCATACACGGATTTTAAACTCGGACGACCTGCTCCAATTCGAACAGATGCCGGCATCGATCGCCATCGTTGGCGGTGGGGTCATCGGTGTCGAATGGGCCTCGATGCTCATCGACCTCGACGTTGACGTCACCTTGATCGAAGTCGGAGAGCGACTGTTGCCGCTCGAAGACAAGGCGGTGTCACGGGAAGTCGAACGACTCCTGAAAAAACGGGGCGTCCGTGTGTTGAAGAACGTCACTGTCGATCCGGAGCGTACAGAAGTAGCAACCGATGCCGTCTCGCTCGCGGTCGGCGAAGAGACGATCTCGGTCGAGTGTGTGCTCGTCTCGGTCGGACGGGTCGCCAATACGGAACATCTCGGGTTACAGAACACATCGATTGTCGTCGAGAACGGTGTCATCCAAGTCGATGAGCAGTATCGGACGAAAGAACGTCACATCTTCGCCATCGGGGACTGCATCGGCAAGCTCCAGCTCGCCCATGTCGCCTCAGCGGAAGGTGTCAAGGCGGTCGAGACGATTCTCGGTCACGAGCCGACTCCGCTCGATTATGCGTTGATCCCGCGTTGCGTCTACGGGGTGCCGGAAGTCGCATCGGTCGGCATGACCGAGGAAGCGGCCAAAGCGGCCGGTCATGAAGTGAAGACGGGCACGTATCGTTTCAACGGCCTCGGCAAGGCCCGCATCGAAGGACCGGCGGACGGATTCGTCAAGCTCGTGTCCGACAAGTCGACCGACGACCTGCTCGGTGTGCATATCGTCGGGCCAAAAGCGACAGAACTGATCACAGAAGGCGGACTCGCTCTCGTCTTGAACGCCACGGCATGGGAAATGGGCCAACTCGTCCATCCTCACCCGGCGCTGAGCGAAGCGTTCCAAGAAGCGGCACTGGCCGTTGACGGATTACCGATTCACGCCTAAGGAGGAAACAGAATGGAACAGATGACTGTGAATTCATATGAGGAACTAGGATTGACGAAACAAGACCTCGGTGCGATGTACGAGACGATGGTCCGCGCCCGTAAAATCGATGAGCGCATGTGGAAATTGAACCGTGCCGGAAAAATCCCGTTCGTCGTCTCGTGTCAAGGACAAGAGGCGGCCCAAGTCGGGGCAGCGTTCGCGCTTGAGAAAGGGACGGACTATATTCTCCCGTATTACCGCGATGTCGCCGTTGTCCTCCACTTCGGACAGACGGCTCGCGACTTGATGTTGTCGGCGTTCGCCAAGGCGGAAGACCCGAACTCGGGCGGTCGTCAGATGCCAGGGCATTTCGGTTCAAAACAGCACCGCATTGTGACGGGTTCGTCTCCGGTGACGACGCAAGTACCGCATGCGGTCGGTGTAGCGCTCGCCGCCAAACTGAAAAATGAAGAGCTCGTCACATTCGTATCGTTTGGAGAAGGCTCATCGAACCAAGGCGACTTCCACGAAGGTGCAAACTTCGCCGGTGTCCACAAGCTACCGGTCATCTTGTTCTGTGAGAACAACAAATATGCCATCTCGGTACCGCTCTCGAAGCAGCTCGCTTGTGAGCGTGTATCGGACCGCGCCAAAGGTTACGGGATGCCGGGCGTCACGGTCGATGGGACAGATCCGATTGCCGTCTATGTCGCCGTGAAAGAAGCCCGCGACCGCGCTCTTCGCGGCGAAGGCCCGACGCTCATCGAAGCCGAAGTCGAACGTCTCGTACCGCACTCGTCGGATGACGATGACAAAGCGTACCGCTCGTTCGAAGAGTTGGCTGACCTTAAAAATCGCGACGGGAATCAATTGTTCCGGAAGCGTTTGATTGAGGATGGCGTCATGACCGAGGAAGAACTCGCAGAGATCGAGGCAAACGTCGATCGTGAAGTCAATGAGGCGACTGCGTACGCCGACAAGGCACCCTATGCGTCTCCTGAATCGACGATGGACCATGTGTACGAGGAGGAAATGTGATGAAAACGTTTATTGAAGCGATCAATGAAGCGATTCATGAAGAGATGGAACGCGATGAGAACGTCTTCGTGCTCGGGGAAGATGTCGGCGTCCGAGGCGGTGTGTTCCGCGCGACCCAAGGCTTGATTGAGAAGTACGGCGAGGACCGCGTCATCGATGCGCCACTCGCCGAGAGCGCAATCGCAGGTGTCGGAATCGGAGCGGCCATGTATGGCATGCGTCCGATTGCCGAAATGCAATTCGCCGACTTCATCATGCCGGCGGTCAACCAAATCGTCTCGGAAGCGGCGAAAATCCGCTATCGTTCAAATAACGATTGGACGTGCCCGATGGTCATCCGTGCACCGTTCGGCGGTGGAATCCATGGTGCGCTCTATCACTCTCAATCGGTCGAGGCGATGTTCAACTCGACGCCTGGACTCAAGGTCGTCATCCCGTCCGATCCGGTCGATGCGAAAGGGTTGCTTAAGGCAGCCATTCGTTCGAATGACCCGGTTCTCTTCTTTGAGCACAAACGGGCGTATCGTCTATTGAAGTCGGAACTCCCGACCGAAGAGTATACGGTCGAGATCGGCAAGGCCGCCGTCAAGCGGGAAGGTGGCGATATCACGATCATCACGTACGGTCTGTGCGTCCACATGGCCCAGGAAGCGGCGAAGACGCTTGAAGCCGAAGGGGTCAGCACGCACATCCTCGATTTGCGCACAATTTATCCGCTCGACCAAGACGCCATCGTCGAATCCGTCAAGAAAACCGGGAAAGTGCTCCTCGTCACCGAGGACAATAAAGAAGGCAGCATCATCGGGGAAGTCGCGGCCATCATCGCTGAGAAAGCACTATTTGAACTCGATGCGCCGATCGAACGTCTGGCGGGACCGGACGTTCCGTCGATGCCGTATGCACCACCGATGGAGAAATTCTTCATCGTCTCCCCTGAAAAAATCGCGGAGCGGGCACGTCAGCTCGCCGCCTTTTAAGGAGGGGTCATATGGAACAGACAATTAAAATGCCACAGCTCGGGGAAAGTGTCACCGAGGGGACGATCACGACGTTTCTCGTCAAACCAGGTGACCGCGTCGAGGAGTATGAGCCGCTCGCCGAGGTCATGACCGATAAAGTGACGGCTGAGATCCCGGCGACGAGTGCCGGCGTCGTGAAAGAAATGTTAATCAGTGAAGGGGACACGGTCGCCGTCGGCACGCCAGTCCTCATCATGGAAGTCGAAGGTGCCGAGTCTACACCGGCAAAAGCAGAACCGAAAGCAGAACCGGCACAAGTCGAATCGGCCCCGGTCGAGACGAAGCAAGCGGTCACTGCCGCGTCGGCCGCCCCGCGAAAACAGAATAATGGACGTTTCTCGCCGGCGGTCATCCGACTCGCCAATGAGAATGCGATCGACTTGAACGAGCTCGACGGCAGCGGCCTCGGTGGTCGCATCACGCGCAAAGATGTCCTCCGCTACTTGTCAGAAGGTCGTCCGGTCAAACCGGAAGCGGCGACGCAGACGCCAGTCCAAGAGACGATGACCCAAGTGAAGCTCGAAGTGCCTGAAACAGTTGCTGCCCCGGCTGTAACGCCAGCTGCCCCGGCTGTAACGCCAGCTGCTACGACTTCTGCTGACGTCTCAACGGACCGCGTCGAGTTGATTCCGACGGCCGGTGTCCGTCAAGCGATCGCCAACAACATGGTCCGCTCGAAACATGAGGCCCCGCATGCGTGGCTCATGATCGAGGTCGATGTGACGAACCTCGTCTCAGCGCGGGCCAAGTTGAAAGACGAGTTCTTCAAGCGCGAAGGTGTCAAACTGACATTCATGCCGTTCTTTATGAAGGCGGCGATCGAGGCGTTGAAAAAACATCCGATGATGAACTCGGAATGGGCGGGCGATCACATCAAAGTCCATCAAGATATCCATCTGTCGGTCGCCGTCGCAGCGAACGACGCCCTCTACGTCCCGGTCATCAAACATGCGGACGAGAAGAACATCAAAGGGCTCGCTGTCGCCCTTCAAGACGTGGCGGCCCGTGCCCGCGGCAACCGTTTGAAAGCGGACGAGATGCGCGGTGGCACGTTCACGATCAACAATACGGGTGCGTTCGGTTCGATTCAATCGGCGCCGATCTTGAACTATCCGCAAGCGGCCATCCTGTCGGTCGAGTCGATCGTGAAACGTCCCGTTTGGGTGAATGGGATGTTCGCAGCGCGTGATATGGTCAACTTGTGTATGTCGGTCGACCACCGTGTCCTCGACGGTCTCGTCGCCGGTCAATTCTTGCAGGCGATCAAGCAGTCGCTCGAATCGATCGATCCAGACACGTATACGCTCTATTGATTCACGTCCTGCCTTCGATCGAGGGCAGGATTTTTCATATGGAAAATAAAAAAGCCACGGAATTTTCCGTGGCAACATGGTTCAGATGGAACGTTCAATCAATGCCTCGAGATCGCGGCGAATCCGTTCGGGCGAGGCGAGCTCGGTGTTCGTATAGCTGAGTCGGTGCGTCGACTCGTCGGTCCCCGTCAAGTCGGCGAACAGGCTGCCGAGATTATGGACGCTCTTGTCGACTTGAATCAATAAGTCTAGAGACGACTCCGTTTGGAGCATGACGACTTCGAGCTCATCGAGTTTGCGTCCATAGCTCGTTCCGTTCGGTGAATATTCGAGTTCTTGGGCAATCGGGAGACGGCCGGAACGATGGCGGGCCGGGAGCATCTCCGTATCAGCCTTCTTCAAGCGGAAGCCGATGTCGTCGAGCACGTCGAGGACGACCTGTTGAGCGTGGTTCGGTTTGACGAGAATCGAGTCCTCGTCTTTCGGGTCGACGGCCTGGGCGATATCGAGACCGGTCTCAATCCACGATTTCGATTGGCTGACCGAAATCGGCGTGTTGAACGGCACGTCGATCGTGAACGGGATTTCTTTCACTTCGTCGGGACCAATCATGAACGGCGCTTCGTTCAACAAAATCTTCTCAATCGTGAACGTCGAGTACGTTGTCTTGTCGTTCACCTCATGCTTATAGAGCGTGTTGAAGAAGATGTAAATCCGGTCGACCGATTGCTCGGTGCTGCCGCCCTTGATATGGACGACACCATCGAGCGTCCCGCCTGGCACACAGGCGTTCTCCGCGAGCCGTGTATCGACCGTCGCGGCACCGATCCCAATCGATGATAATAACTTTTTGAACATACAATAATCCTCCTTTGACGTTTGCACGTGTTCGTGTAATAGTATGTACGAATACACGTGAACAAAAGTTTCGAAACTATTGAAAAAAGGATGAACGCAGTGGAATATACAGAGTTAAAACAGCGACTCGCTGATGTGATTCGCCAGAACGAGCTCGTGACGGCGACAATCAGCCAACCGCGTCAAAAGTCGAACGATTTGCGCCGGGTCAAATTGAAGCCGGTCCTGTTGAAAGGCGAGTACCAGATACAGTTCGAATACCAATTTGAACGGGTGATGAAACATAAAAATCTCACACCGGACGAGGCGGTCATCGAGCTCGATGAATTGCTCGAGACGTTCCGCCAAGGTCAGTTCCAGTTGACGGCGTCCGAGGTCCACTTTCAACTGTCTAAAAAGTTCAAAGTGACGTTCAAAGAACGTGAGACGGCCGTGAAACAAGTGAAGCTGAACCATAACCGCGAGAAGCAGTATTTGTTACCGCTCGATGAACCGGTACCGTTCCTCATCCGCCTCGGCGTCCAGTCCGAGGACGGAAAAGTGAAGCGTCAAAAATACGACAAGTTCAAACAAATCAACCGCTTCCTCGAGTTTATCGAAGACTCAATCAAACATTTACCGACCGACCGGACCGTCCGGATTCTCGATTTCGGCTCAGGGAAGTCATATTTGACGTTCGCCCTCTATCACTTCTTGCATGAAATGAAAGGCTATGACGTCCATATCACCGGGCTCGATTTGAAGAAGGAAGTCATCGAAGAATGTGCCGGGATTGCCCGTGACCTCGGCTATGAGCGCCTCGAGTTTCTCGTCGGGGACATCAACGAGTTCGAAGGCGAGACGGCGGTCGATATGGTCGTCACGCTTCATGCCTGTGACGTCGCGACGGACATGGCGCTCGCCCGGGCCGTTCGCTGGGGAGCTAAAGTCATCTTGAGCGTCCCTTGTTGTCAAAAAGAATTGAATCGTCAACTCGAGGCGCCGAGCCTCGACGTCATGCTGCAGCATGGACTCGTCAAAGAACGGTTCGCGGCGCTCGCCACCGATTCGATTCGGGCCGAATTACTTGGACTCGTCGGCTATGAGGCGCAACTGCTCGAGTTCATCGATATGGAGCACACGCCGAAAAACATCCTGATTCGGGCGTATCTCACGAACCGGGAAGCGACCGCTGAAGCGCGGGCCCGCTATGTGGCCTTCAAGACGCTGTTGAACGCGACACCGTTCCTCGAAGGACAATTGAGCGATAGACTTGTCCTAACCGATCCACTAGACGTAAAATAAGAAAGAACAGACGCAAGTCGAAAGGGGAAACAATATGGATTTTCAATTATACTTTCAAGATGTAGTCGAACAAGCTCGCAATGAGGTACGCGCTGCAGGGTACACAGAACTCACGACACCGGAAGAAGTCGACGCGGCGTTAACAAAAGAAGGCAAAACGCTCGTGCTCGTCAACTCGGTATGTGGCTGTGCTGGTGGCATCGCTCGTCCGGCAGCAGCGTATGTGAACAAGATGGAAGGCGTCAAACCGGACCAGTTCGTGACTGTGTTCGCGGGTCAAGACCGTGAAGCGACGGACCGGGCCCGTGAATACTTCGAAGGTTACGCCCCGTCGTCACCATCGATCGCGCTGTTAGAAGACGGCAATATCGTCACGATGGTCGAACGGAGCACGATCGAGTCATCGACGGCCGAAGAGCTCGTCGAGCAGTTACAGACGTTGTTCGATATTTACTACGCCTAAGAAGTGAGCGCAGAGGCATTGCCTTTGCGCTTTTCCTTAAGAAGGGATCGATGAGATGGAACCAGTCGTCAAAATCATGAGCGAGGCCGAATATACGATTGCTTTGTCGCGCGGCGAGATCAACGAGCCGACCCTCCAGACGGAAGGTTATATTCGTTGTTGCACCCCGCAACAGATCGGCAAATTCGTGCGTCGACATTATCATGGGGAGCGAGTCGTGCTCGTCTCGTTCCATGTCGGACGTCTCGGCGGCCTGCTCCACTACGAGTTTGACGAGGACGGGGAACGCTATCCCCACGTGTATAGCGCCATCCCGATCGCGTCGGTCAAACGGGTGCAGCCCTACGGCTCTCGCGACAACGGTACGGTCACTTATTTTGCTTACGAGCGAATGTGACCGTATTTTTTTTATATTTTATGCATGAATATACTTTACAAGTAATAATTATGTGTATATAGTGGTTGAAGAACAAGTCGGACATATGATGAGTTGAAGAACAGTTGAGCACTATTCACATATATGTCATAATTTTTTTAAAGTTCTGATAATTTCATCCTATATGAAGAAAGGGACGATGAATATGAAAAAAGGTTTTCTAGCATTATGTATCGCAAGTCTTGCCGCTTTCACGGTAGCTTGTGGGGCAGACGTGAACGAAGGAGGTTCGACGTCGACCGATGAGAAGGATAAAGTCATCGTCATGGGGACGAGTGCGGACTACTTCCCATATGAGTTCGTCGATACGGCGAACGGCGACGAGATCGTCGGTTTCGATATCGACATCGCCAAGCAAGTGGCCGAGAACATGGGCTATGAATTGAAAATTGAAGACATGGATTTCGGTAGCCTACTCGGGGCGCTGAACGCTGGCCGTGTCGATTTCGTCATGGCAGGTATGACACCGACAGAAGAACGAAAAGAGAACGCTGATTTCTCAGACATCTACTTCACGGCGAAGAACTTGATCTTGTCAAAAGGGGATGCCATCCAGTCGCTTGAAGATTTAGACGGGAAACAAGTCGGGGTCCAACTTGGTTCGATTCAAGAAGGAATCGCTAAAGAACAAATCCCGGGCGCTGAAATTGTCGCCTTGAACAAGATCCCGGAGATCATCCAGGAAATCAAGACTGGTCGCATCGATGCAATGGTCATCGAGGATACGGTCGCGAAGAAATACCTCGACCAAGACAGCGAACTTTCAACGTTTGAAATCGTCGACGAGGAAGAGGCCGGTTCTGCCGCCGCCTTCCGTAAGGACGATGAGCTCCGCGATCAATTCAATGAAGAATTGAACAAGATGATTGATTCAGGAGAAATCGAGAAGTTGGCACAAAAATGGTTCGAACAAGAAGCAGCACCAGCTGAATAAAGATTGAAGAAGGCTGACTGAAAATATCAGTCAGCCTTTTTTAGGAGGAACTCACAATGGATTTTAGTCGGATTTATGATTCTATCCCGTATATTCTCGAAGGGATCCCGGTCATGTTTCAAGTCGTGCTCGTCTCAGCCTTGCTCGGGATCACGCTCGGGGTCGTCGTCGCCACATTCAAGATCGTCCCAAACCGTCTCATCAACTTCATCGGGCACGCCTACACGGCCGTGTTCCGCGGGACACCGCTCATCTTGCAACTCGCGATCATCCACTTCGGGTTACCGCAATTGACCGGTTATATCACGACGCCGTATCAGTCGGCCGTCATCGCCTTCTCACTCAACTCGGCGGCGTATATCTCGGAAATCATTCGGGCCGGGATTCAAGCGGTCGATAAAGGCCAGTGGGAAGCGTCGGATGCCCTCGGCGTCCCGTACGTCAAACAACTGCGGTCAATCATCTTGCCGCAGGCGTTCAAAAACATCTTGCCGGCCCTCGTCAACGAGATGATCACGCTCACGAAAGAATCGGCGCTCGTCTCGACGGTCGGTGTGCTCGACATCATGCGTCGGGCGCAAATCGTCGGTGGGCAAAAGGCGATCTACTTTGAACCGCTCCTGTTTGCCGGTGTGATATACTTTACAATAGTGATGGTGTTGACGTATCTTGGTCAACGTCTAGAAAAACGGCTTAGAAAGAGTGATGGCAGATGATACAAGTAAAGGATTTATACAAACAATTTGGTGACCTCGAGGTCCTCAAAGGCATTACGACATCGATTGAGAAAGGGGAAGTCGTCGCCGTCATCGGTCCGTCCGGTTCCGGGAAATCGACGTTCCTCCGTTGCTTGAACATGCTTGAAGTGCCGACGTCCGGCACGGTCAGCGTCGCCGGCTATGAGCTCACGAAAAAAGGGGCGAACGTCTCGAAGGCTCGTCAAAACATCGGCATGGTGTTCCAACAGTTCAACTTGTTCCCGCATATGAGCGTGCTCGACAATTTGACGTACGCGCCGATCAACGTCTTGAAAGTGAGCAAGGCCGAAGCGATCGAACGAGCTAAAAAGCTCCTCGAACGCGTCGGATTATCGGAGAAGATTGACGCTTACCCGAGCCAACTGTCGGGTGGACAGAAGCAACGGGTCGCGATCGCCCGGGCGCTCGCCATGGAGCCGAACGTCATGTTGTTCGATGAGCCGACGTCGGCGCTCGACCCAGAGATGGTCAACGAAGTGCTCGACGTCATGAAAGGACTCGCCGATTCAGGGATGACGATGGTCGTCGTCACGCACGAGATGGGCTTTGCCCGCGAAGTGGCGGACCGCGTCCTCTTTCTCGACGAAGGTATCTTGATGGAGGAAGGCAAACCGGCCGACCTGCTCCTCAACCCGCAGACCGACCGCGCAAAACGCTTCTTAGAAAAAGTATTATAAGTGAAAGATTCCATCTGATAACAGAAAGGGAGGATTTCTATGAAGATCACCTACTATGGCCATGCGACCGTACAACTCGATATCGACGGGACATCCGTCTTGATCGACCCGTTCTTGACGAGCAACCCGCATACGGACGTCGACCCGGCGAGCGTCAAAGCAGACTATATCCTGCTCACCCACGCTCATTTCGACCATATCGAAGACGTGGAACTGATCGCGAAACAGACGGGCGCGACAATCGTCGCGACGCACGAACTGGCGACATATTATGAGAAAAAAGGCTATTCGGTCCACGGGATGAACATCGGGGGCGGCCATTCGTTTTCGTTCGGTCGCGTCACGATGACGCAGGCTTTCCATAGCTCGAGTCTTGATATGGGGGACGTCCCGATCTACATGGGTATGCCGGGCGGGTTCATCATCGAGACAGAGGCGCTCACGGTGTATCACGCCGGGGACACGGCCCTGTTCTCGGACATGAAACTGTACGGGGAGCGGTTCGATATCGACGTCGCGTTCCTCCCGATCGGTGACAACTTCACGATGGGACCGGTCGACGCACTCGATGCGGCGCACTGGCTCCAAGCGAAACGGGTCGTACCGATTCACTTCGACACGTTCCCACCCATCAAACAAGACGCACAGGCTTTCTGCGATCAATTGCATCAACGCGGCCTCTTGATCGAGCCGAACACGACGATCGAGATTTGATGAGTCATCCAGCGGTGCTCGAGACCGAACGGTACGTGACAAAGCTCCATGCCGGAGACCATACCGGGCATGACATGACTCATCTCGACCGCGTCCGCCGTTTGGCGATGCATCTCGCGGAAGGCGAGGTGGTCGATGGTCTCGCCTTGACGCTCGCGGCGCTCTTGCACGACGTCGAGGATGAGAAGCTCGGTCGCGAGGCGGGGCTCGTCGCGCGTCACTTGGACACGTTAGCGCTCGACCCGAATCGACGGGCGCACGTCCTGACGATCATCGGCGAGACATCGTTCTCGAAACATAGAAGTCCATCGACGTTGGAAAGTGCCATCCTGCAAGATGCGGATCGACTCGACGCGATTGGGGCGATCGGCATCGCCCGCACGTTCCAATTCGCGGGGTCACGCGGAACGGCTTTATATGACCCGAACGATGCGACAAGTGCGGTCGCCCACTTCGATGATAAGTTGCTCCGGCTCGCGGATGGGATGCATACGGAACGGGCACGACAGATTGCTCGGGAACGCCACGCATTCATGGTCTCATTTTTGGACAGGTTCGAAGCGGAATGGACGGGACAAGACATATGAAACGGCCGAGGAATCTCCTCGGCCGTTTTAGGTTAGAACGGATGTTTATTGAGCCAATGGCCGCCGTCGAGCGAGATACATTCTCCGTTCAAATAGCGCATCTCGTCCGACGCCATCCAATAGGTGAGGTCGGCAATCTCTTCGGGTGTGCCGAACCGTCCGAGCGGCACGTTACGACGGATGCGCTCGACTTCTATGACGTGGACGGCGAGTTTGTCGGCACCACCGGTCCGCTCGATTGGGCCCGGGCTGATCGCGTTCACGCGTGCCCCGAACTGATACCCCCATTCGACGGCGAGCGTCCGCGTCAAATTGAGCACCCCGGCCTTGGCGGCGGCGCTCGGGGCGACACCGGCGCCCGCTTGCCAGGCGTAGGAGGCGACCATGTTGATGATGGAGCCGTCCCGCAGTTGCTCCCGTTCCCAATGTTTGCCGAGGACGTGGGTACAATTGAACGTCCCGTTCAAGACGATGTCGATGACGCTCGTCCAGCCGTTCGGCGTCAAGTCGAGCGTCGGACAGACGAAGTTGCCGGCTGCGTTATTGACGAGCGCATGCACCGGTCCGAACCGTTGGCTGATTTGATCGAGTGCTTGTGAACACGCCTCGTAGTCACGCACATCGTGTTGCACGGCCATCGCTGCTCCGGCCCCGATGGCCTCCAGTTCGCCCATCGCTTCTTGTAGCCGCTCTTCGTTGCGGCCGCTGATGGCGACGTTCCAACCCTCGGTTTTGAATTTTAGCGCCATCGCCTTGCCCATCCCCGATGAGCCACCTGTGATCCAAATCGTTTTCATACAAATCCCCCTTTGGAATGAATGGTCGTTCATTTAGGTATTCGCTCAGCGAAGGGGGGATTCCTGCAAAAAAAATGACGGCCGCCGTGGCCGTCATTTTAGCTGTTTGAAATAGGTTAATCCGAGTTCACGATCGATGCGATACATCGTCCCGGCGACTTTCTCGCCCCAATATGGGTCCGAGGCGTAAAAGACGTTGACGCCTTCTTGTTTATTGCCCGGAAACGGACCGCGGTCGTAATCTCCGGTCACGTACTTCTCGGCGAATAAACGAGCCGCCGCATCGATGCTCGCCTCGACGGATGGATAAGAGGCCGCATTTCCGCTCGGATCGTTGTCGGTCGCTTGGAAGCCGAACAAGTTATTTTTTTCACGGGCGATGGCAGACGTACCGAAACCGGACTCGTGTCCGGCTACAGCCATGAGGAACAAGGCGTTGATGCCGAATTCGGCCTCGGCGTCCTTGAAGGCGTCGCCTTTCCCAGCGAGCGGGCTATCGTCGAGTGATTCGAGGAATGCGTCGAGCTCGCGAGCCGAATACGGTGCCTTCGACGCGATTGAAGCGAATTGGTAGGGCGAATCGAACACGTCGCGTACGTCCTCCGTGTAATATCGGTCGGACGACTGTTGCGGCGCCGGTCCGACGAGAAACGTCCCGGCCAAATTGCCGTTCGCCTCGACGGTATGGAACACTTGTCCGTCCTGTATCTGATAGAAGCCGCGCCGCTCGACGACGGCGTCCGGATAAAGCGTCATGTCGGCCGGCTTCACGTAGACATCGGCCCCAGAGATATTTACCAACAAATGCTTGTCGCCCGTTTGCATGAGACGGAGACGTGTTCCACCGGCGACATAGGACTGCCGTTTCTTAAACTCGGCGTCCTGATATAGGTTTGTGATTCGGTCGGTCGGGGTGACCGCGATTCCAGTACCTGTGAAATCGATGACGTCTCCCGACGCATCGAGTAGGGCGCGATTGCCCCCGCGTTCCATGTAGGCGCGCGCCTCATCGAGCGACTCGAACGCCCGGGTCGAGACGTCCCCGTTGTCATAGGTCTGAACGGTATACGACCCGATCGGACGATCTTGGAGCCAAAGGAAACCGGATATGGCGAGAGCGAGCGTGAGAATCGTCGGGATCACGCCGCGTTTCTTTCTTTTCAATACGATCACTTCCAAACATATGGATTGCCAAACGGAAGAAACTAGTGAACAATTTTGTGAGAGAGGAGGAGCTATTATGAAAATCGGATCACGTACGCTCAAGACGGCGGCAGCCGCCGGGATTGCCATGCTCATCTCGGAGACGATTCATCTCGACTATTACGTCTTCGCGGCCATCATCGCCATCCTCAGTATTCAGGAGACGCGGAAAAAGTCGTTTCGGGCCTCCTATGAACGGGTCATGGCCAGCTTGATTGCCATCGGCATGGGTGCGTTGATGTTCACCTTGCTCGGCTATTCGCCAGCGACGCTCACACTTTATTTTGTCATGTTCATCCCGCTCGTACAACAGCTCAAACTGCAAGATGGCATGATCACAAGTGTCGTCATCCTGACCCATCTGTATACGGAAGGACAGTTCTCACTCGATTTGTTCGTGAACGAGTTGTTGTTGATCGCCATCGGGGTCGGGGTCGGGCTCGTCGTCAACATGTATATGCCGACGCTCGATAAAGAGATCGAACGCATCAAGGACAATATCGACCGGGCGCTCGCCGTACATTTTTATGATGTGGCCGCATGTGTCGAGACCGGCGTCTATAACGACCATTCGATGATGCTGTTGAAGACACGCGATTATTTGAAGCAAGGAAAAGATCTTGCGCTCCGCCGGATGGGGAATTCGATCGGGAAGCGGAACGAGGACATGGATTACTTGTACTTCCGAATGCGGGAGCGGCAATATGACATCTTGAAACGCATCGCTGAGAACTCACGGGAAATCACACTCGTCGTCAATGAAGCCAAACCGGTCGCGACGTTCCTTCGACTCGTCGGCGACAACGTCAACCAACAAGCCGACGCCTCGACGTTCTTGCGGGAGCTCGAGGAGACGATTGAGCATTATCGAAAAAACGTACCCCTCCCCACGTCACGTGAGGAATTTGAGGTACGTTCATCGTTGCTCAATATTTTGTCTGATGTGAAGAGCTACTTGATTTTGAAAGAGCGCTATATCCTATTGTTACAGGAACATGGCCATCCCCGACAAAAACGTGCTCAATAAAAAGATGGATACGATGACGACGACACCGATTTGAATGATGCGTTGTCGCTTTTTCTGTTTCTTACTCATGACGTTCCTCCAAATGTGTTTGTCCTCATTGTACAGAATGGAAAAGGTTCGTGCAAACGGCACGAGTTTGTTATAATAACCTAGAAATGTTTGGATGGAGGGATGTTTTCATGGTAAACGAGAAACGGGTGCTTGACACATTTTTACAGTTGGTCGGCATCGATTCGGAGACGAAAGAAGAGGCAGTCATCTGTGAGCATTTAAAGGCGGTCTTCACTGAGCTCGGATGTGACGTCTACGAGGACGACGCATCGACGAAAACGGCTCATTCAGGTAACAACCTCATCATCACGCTACCTGCTACGAAACAAGGCGTCGACCCGATTTATTTCACGGCGCATATGGATACGGTCACACCAGGTAAAGCGATCAAGACGAGTATTCAAGATGGCTACGTCGTGACGGATGGGACGACCATCCTCGGCGCTGATGATAAAACTGGTTTGACGGCGATGATTGAGCTGGTCCGTGTTTTGACGGAACAAGCGATTCCGCACGGTCAAATCCAATTCGTCATCACGGTCGGCGAAGAGTCAGGTCTCGTCGGGGCGAAAGTACTCGACTTGTCGAAAATTGATGCGAAGTTCGGTTTCGCGCTCGACTCGGACGGCCCGGTCGGCGATATCATCGTCGCTGCCCCGACACAAGCGAAAGTGAACGCTAGAATTTACGGTAAGACGGCGCATGCCGGTGTCGCGCCTGAGAAAGGGGTCTCGGCCATTCAAATCGCGGCGAAAGCGATCGCGAAGATGAAGCTTGGACGAATCGATGACGAGACGACAGCGAATATCGGACGGTTCGAAGGCGGACGTGCCACGAACATCGTCTGCGATTACGTCGAGGTGCTCGCCGAAGCGCGCTCGCTCATCCACGAGAAGATGGAAGCCCAAGCCGAGTCGATGAAACAAGCTTACGTCGAGGCGGCAGCGGCACATGGTGGCCGAGCCGAAGTCGACATCGACATCATGTACCCGGGCTTCAAGTTCGAAGAAGGCGACGAAGTCGTCGAAGTCGCGAAAGCGGCGGCAGCGGCCATCGGACGCCCGACACGAATCTTACATTCAGGTGGAGGGTCAGATGCGAACGTCATCGCTGGGGGCGGGATTCCGACCGTTAACCTCGCTGTCGGTTATGAAGAGATTCATACGACGAACGAGCGCATGCCGCTCGTCGAGCTATACAAGTTGGTTGAATATGTCGTTCAAATTGTCGAGCACGTCGCGACACCGAAAACGAAGTGAAAAAGAGCCGACGCGATGTCGGCTCTTCCTATGTGTTCGAGTGATTATGCGGCGAATTCCAATGATTCCAAGACGAGTTCGTCTGAACAGTGAAGTTCCATCGCTATGTCGTGAATGTGGATTGAGGTGCCTAGTTCTTGTTGGTGTTTGCGATTCATTGAAGTCGCCCGTTCCCGGATCAGTTCATAGATCGAGTCGGAATGTTCAACTTTATTCATCACGGATCACATCCTTTATCAACGATTGCCTACAGTATAGCATGGAATGCACTAGAAGAAAGGACAAAATTATTTATGAAGTTACAATTTTTAGGAACTGGCTCCGGCATGCCCTCGAAACAACGGAACGTTTCCGGTCTGGCGCTCACGCTTTCGAAACAGACGTGGCTCATCGATTGCGGTGAAGCGACCCAGCACCAAATGCTTCATACGAAAGTCAAACCGCGTAAAGTCTCGGCCGTCTGGGTGACCCACCTCCACGGTGACCACGTGTTCGGCCTGCCCGGTTTCTTGTCGACGCGTTCAGCGCTCGATGGGTCAAGCCCGCTCACGCTTTACGGACCGAAAGGCATCAAGAAGTGGCTCGAGTTGACGATGAAAGTGACTGGGTCGTATCTCGGTTATGACTTGTCGATCGTCGAATATGAGGACGGCGATACGTTCGAACAGGACGGTCATCTCGTCACGGTCAAACGATTGGACCATCGTTTTCCGTCGTACGGATTCCGGATCGAGGCACCCGAAAAGCCCGGTGCGCTTCTCGTCGATAAAGTGAAGGCGCTCGGGATTCCGAGCGGACCGATCTATCGGACGATCAAGCAAGAGGAGACGTTCGAGTTTGAAGGAGAAACCTATCTCTCTAAAGAATACGTCACTGACGCGGTCCGTGGACCAATCGTGGCGATTCTGGGGGATACGATTCCTTGTCCGAACGCGGTCGTCCTCGCCGAAGGCGTCGATGTGCTCGTCCACGAGGCGACGTTCATGGACGAAGAGGCAAAGCTCGCCCGTCAATATGGTCACTCGACGACGGTCGAGGCGGCGACGCTCGCGAAGACGGTTCAAGCCGGACGCTTGATTGTCACCCATATCTCGGCCCGCTATCAAGGTCGGGATGATGAATTTTTAGACGAAGTCCGAGCCGTCTTCAAAGACAGTTTTGTCGCCAGCGACTTCTTCGAGTTTACAGTGGGGGATTAACGTGACAGTACAACTATACGTATGGCTTGGATTTTTTGTCATCAGTACGTTGCTAGGTTTACGCTTGAATCAACTGAAAGAACCCGAACCGAACTTTTTCTTTAAATTTTTATTTTTCTCTTTGCTCGGAATCGTGTCGTTCCCGATTGGCGGGTTCCATATCCCCATCGGTTTTCTCATGTCATTCTTGTTTTTTCCGAAACGAAATAGCCGCTATAAATGGTACGGTGCGCTCGTCGGCTTCTTTTTCTTCATCGTCTTGTTGTTCGTCCCGTTGTTTGATCAATCTGAGTTCCGGGCCGAGTCGCAACAAATCGGGGCGGTGTCGATTCAAGACGAGACATTTGACCGGATGACGGACAATATCTTACGTCGCATCAATAGTGACTCGATTAAACTCGACCGAAGCAAGATGGTGTTCACCGAGGACGGGGAACTCCGCTCGCTCGAATATTTGCTCATGGTCGAGCGCTCGAACTCGTTTCAACAGATTCGAATCAACTATGACGAGTCCGGTGAGTTGTCGTATCGCCAAGTCGACGAACTGAACATGGACTCGGGAAGTGCGTTTTTCGAGAAGCTCGTCGACTTTGAACATATGCTCGATGCCGTACGCGACACGCCTTGGTCTGAATTTGCGGACCGAGTCGACGCGCCGCTTCTCCAGTTCTCGTTTGACGGCCTGTACGACATGTACACGTTCGAGAACGAGTCGATGCTCATGATCAATCGTGATCGCAGGCTCGTCAAGTTCTGGTTGCAACGAGAACCTGTGCTCGCCAACAGCATCCAATTGTCTGGGCTCAGTCAAGAAGGCCGGACGACTGGTGAAAAATATACGATTCTATACAATTATTCTATCCATCAACGAGAGGATTTGACCGACCAATGAAAAAACTGCTCCTGATGAGTTTACTCGTCCCACTTTTGACCGCATGCGGCGGGGAAGAAACGACGAACGGAGATGCGGCCTGTGACGTCGAACCGACGATTTCCGTTTATGATGCTGCGACCGAGGAGACGTTGTTCCATGAGAAGAGCGTCTGTTTAGAGGACGGGGCGACAGTGCTCGATGCCCTTGAAGCGACTGAACTCGACATCGAATCGGTCGGTAGCGGGGAGATGACGTACGTGACGGCGATCGACGGCATTCAAGAGAAGTCGGCCGGTCAATCGTCGGGCTGGGTCTACGCCTTTAATGGAAGCCCGGGCGACGAAGGCGCTGGGGCCAAAGAAGTCGAATCGACCGATATTATTCAATGGCGTTTCGAAGAAGATGCGATTTCTTTCTTCGAATAAGGCAGATTGGGAGCGCAGACATCCGGTCACGCTCCTTTTCTTCTTAGTGGCCCATCTGTTCATCCTGACTTATTTAAATGACTCGGTCTGGTTCCTTCTTGGACTTGTCGGCCTGTTGCTCCTCGAACGACGGTTTCCGCTGGCGATGCTCGGTGTTTTGGCCGCGTTCATGCTGATCTCGTTTGCACCGATTGTTTTTGGGTGGAACGTCTCTCTCATGGGCATCACGAATCAATTGATTCCATTAGCCACATTTTTGTTCGGTATGATCTGGGTGAACCGGTTCATGCGACTCGAACGATTGCTTCCGTTCTTGAACAGATGGCCGCGTTCGACCCGGTTGCTCTATGGGGGATGGGCCCTCGTCCCGTCGATGGAGCGGGCGGTGCGATTATCCATTGCGAGCCATCCGAGGCGCGAGTGGCAAGAGGCGATCGTGGTCGGTATCGACAGTCAACGCCTTGAACCGGTGTACGTGACGAATCGAATGCGACGTTTCGAACGGCATGACACCGTCCAATGCCTCGTCTTGCTCGGTTTCGTGGCGATCGCCTCGATGGGAGTGCCGGTCGTGTGGTTACTGTATCCATATTTGACGAAAGGAGGGTTGCGCGATGCGTTGGTTATCCTTGACAGACGGACATGATGAATTCGATGAGTGGGTGAGGGAAGAACGAGCGCGAGTCATCCGCCTTGATACCCCGCTTGCCGGGAAGGTTTCATCGCTCATTTCTGGGAGTGACGCCCTGCGAGGAGCCGAACTGGCTGCCATTCTTCAAATCGATCATCTATTTCATAAACGATTCGATGAGTGCTCAAGTGGAGAACGGCAACTCGTCCACATCGCTCACGCCCTCGCCGATTCAGCCGAGGCGCTCGTCTTGATTGAGCCGTTTCGACATTTAGATCGGTTTCGGGTCGAGCATTTAACGATGTTGCTCAGCAGGCTGACCGGGCTCGGCGTTCGGATTGCTTACACGGATAGGGCGCGCGAACATAGTCCGTCCGGCGCGTTTCACGTCAATCCGACCATGAATCAGCCTCAACTTGTCGTCACGGACGTGTCCTATCGCCACCCGTTACAGGCGTCCTATGCGGTCGAGCATGTGTCTTACGAAATGAAGGGGCCGGGTCTGACCGTCTGTATCGGTACGAATGGTAGCGGGAAGTCGACGTTGCTCGAATTGATTGCCAAAAGCGTGCGTCCGTTGTATGGGAAGGTCAAATGGACCGAGCGGCCGGTTTATTTACCGGCCGAGCAAGAGTTTGGTCCGTTCCCGCATGCGACGAATCGTCGTCTCGCTCAACTGCAAGCCATATTCGATTCTGAGGCATCTCTGTTCTTGTTGGACGAGCCAAGCGTGGGCTTGACCGAGCAAGAGCGCTCTCAGTTTGAACGGGCGTTAATCGAGAAAGCCGGGACGGCGCACATCATGTGTGCCACCCATGACGAGCAACTGATTCAGGCGGCAGACCGCATCATTTGCCTGTCGAACGGGATGCTCGTCTTTGATGGGGATCGCAGCGACTATATGAAACGGAGTGCGCTATGGTCACATATGTCCTCATCCTCTTGATTGCAGCGGGGGTCATGTCGAGGTTCGAACGGAGTGACGCCCCGATTGCCGTCTTGACGCAAATTCTCGCTCTCGCGGTCATCGGACGTTGGCTGTTCGTGGCCATCCCGAATGTCCAACCTTCGACAGCGCTGCTCATGCTGACGACCCTTTATTTTGGATTCACGAGTGGGGCCATGTTGGCATTGTTCGTTCCGATTTTATCAGGTCTGTTGCTCGGGGTCGGCCCGTTCGTTTTGTTTCAATTTTTAGGGTGGCTCCTTGTCGTCGTCGTCGTCTCGTTCTTGAAGCCATTGCTTCGTCGCTCCCGGTTGTTCCTTGCCGCCGTCGGTCTCGGGGCCGGCTTTTTATTCGGATGGACGGCCAACCTGTCCTTCGCCGAGGTAATCGGGATCGACTTCGTCAAATTGCTCGTGCTCAGTTTGCCGTTCGATATGGCCCATGGCATCGGGAATGCCGTCTTTCTCGTCTTATTGCACGATCTGTTCGTTCGCATATTTGTACGAGAAGACGGGTAACAAGTAGATATCACACCGAGTGAGGTGACGCGTGCATGAGCGGATACGTCAATCTAGTTGAAATCGGTTGGTTTCTTTTCATTGGACTGTTGTTTATGGGACTCAATTTATTGTTGATGTCTCGTCGTCTCATTCGAACGCGCTATGGGATGCTCAGTATTCTCGGCGCGAGTGTATGGCCTGCACTAATGATCGTCCTGTCTGTACAAGGGGGACGCGTCCTTGACGGACTGGCCGAGCGAGCGGTCACGCTCGAGAGCGTGTTGGCCTGGGCAGTCGTCGTGGCGACGGCTCTGATGGTGTGTATTCCGGGTGTTTCACTGATTCGGCGCATGGTGCAGTTGGCTCGACATTGAACAATCACTATACGTAAAAGGAGGAGGTCCCACAACGGGAACCTCCTCCTTTTTATTGATTATGATTGTCAGGTCGTCGGCACATCTTCCATTCCGGCATCTGACGGTTTTTGGAACCGGCGCAAGATCTCGAGGCTGACCGCCCTAGGCATGAGTTTGGCCGCGGCCACTAGCAACTGGTTCGAGACGCCGGGAACGACCACGCGTTTGTTATTCATGACGCCTTTATAGCCGAAGAAGGCGACGAGGTGGGACGGCATTTTCGACACCATCATTTCGCTGCCGGCACGATTGAAGAAACCGGTATCGGTCGGTCCCGGGCACAGGACGCTCACGTTCACACCTGTTCCTTTCACTTCGGCATGGAGCGCCTCGGTGAGTGACAACACGTACGCTTTCGTCGCATAATAGACCGCCATGTAAGGGCCAGGTTGGAAGGCGGCGACTGAGGCGACATTTAAGACATAACCATGATTTCGCTCGACCATGCCAGGTAAGTAGGCTTTCGTCAGTTCGGTCAAGGCGTTGACGTTCAAGCGGACCTCTTCGGCCTCGGTCTCGGCGTCGAGGTCGATGAACTCGCCGGCCGTCCCGAAACCGGCGTTGTTGATTAAAAAGTCGACCGTCAGTCCGGCGTCTTCAATCGCGTTTGTCAGTCGTTTTGCGGCCTGATGTTCAGACAAGTCGAGGGCGAATACGTGCACGTGGACACGGTACCGCTTCTCCAGTACTTTTTTCAATTCGTGCAAACGGGGCTCGTTGCGAGACACGAGGATACAGTCAAACCCGTCCCGGGCCGCTAAAACGGCAAGATCGAGGCCAATTCCGGTCGAGGCTCCAGTAATTAAGGCGGTTTTTGTCAAAATCGTCCACTCCTTCGATGTAAAAAGTCATACTTTGTTACTGATTTCTTCACGAGTTGTTAAATTCCTGCACGGCCACCACATCAAAACGTGTGCTAGAGTATAGCAAGAATATGTGATTAGACTCACAAAGTGAGGAGAAGAAAGCAAATGATGATTCAGCTAGTGACTACGGCACAAAGCGTCGAGCAAGCAGAGGCGCTAATCATGGCGGGCTCCGACCGCATCTATATCGGAGATTCAAAATACGGGTTACGCCACAAAGGTGACTGGTCACTTCCGGCTGTGCGAGAAGTCACAGCAGTAGCCCACCGATACGGCAAAGAAGTGACGGTCGCTGTCAATAACTTGATGCATAACGAGCAGATCGAGACGCTCCCTGAATATTTGCAGGAACTCAAAGCGATCGGAATCGACAGTGTGACGGCAGGCGATCCTGGCGCCATCCGTCTGATCCGTAATGCCAATATCCCCTATTGGTATGATGCTCAAACGCTCGTCACGTCGGCGAGACACATTCAGTTTTGGGGGAAGCGTGACGCCATCGGGGCGATCGCAGCCCGTGAAGTGACGTTGACCGAACTCGGGATGATCCAACAACAGATCGGTTTGCCGGTCGAAGTGCAAGTGTATGGCCCGACGTGCATCCATCATTCGAAACGTCCGCTCTTGACGAACTACTTCAACGAGATCGGCCGGTCGAACATATTGGCAGAAGCACGAGAGTATTATGTGAGCGAACCGTCGGATGCGGACAGTCGCTACCCCGTCTATCAAGACGACAACGGTACGCACGTCTTCTCTGAAGATTTGACACTCATGGGACAATTGCCCACGCTCTTGAAGGGCGGGTTGCACACGTGGAAACTCGAAGGCTGGCATGCGGGCGATGCGTTCGTCGACATCGTCCGTCTGTTCGATAAAGCCCGGTCGGATCTATTGAACGGGCGGTTCGACCGTCATGGCATGGAACGGCGTCTCGCCGAACTCCAACCTGAACAATTCCGGCTCGGGACCGGACTGTTGTTACGAAATCCAGAAGAGATCAAGTGAGGGAACCGAGATGAAAAAACGTCCAGAACTATTAGCACCAGCTGGGAACTTAGAAAAATTGAAGATGGCGATTTTGTACGGGGCCGATGCGGTCTTTATCGGGGGGCAACAGTTCGGGCTCCGTTCCCGGGCGGGTAACTTCGGTTATGAAGAGATGGCCGAAGGAGTCGCGTTCGCCCATGCGCGTGGCGCAAAAGTGTATGTCGCGGCCAACATGGTGACGCATGAAGGGGATATCGACGGTGCTGGCGAGTTCTTTTGCAAGCTTCGCGATATCGGCATCGATGCCGTCATCGTGTCCGATCCGGCCATGATCGAGGTGTGCCTCACGGATGCACCGGGACTTCCGGTCCACTTGTCGACGCAGGCGTCAGCAACAAATTACGAGACACTCCGTTTCTGGCAAGAGGAAGGATTGGAGCGAATCGTCCTCGCCCGCGAAGTTTCGATGGAGGAAATCAAAGAAATGAAACGGCAAGTCGATGTCGAAATCGAGACGTTCGTCCATGGGGCGATGTGCATCTCGTACTCGGGGCGTTGCACGTTATCAAATCATATGGCGCTCCGCGATGCGAACCGGGGTGGCTGTGCCCAATCTTGTCGTTGGAAATATGGTTTCTTCGAGGCGGACGAGCTGTTGACCGACGAGATGGCGGCACGCGACGAGGAACCGTTCTCGATGAGCTCGGTCGATTTGGCGATGGTACGCCACATCCCGGACTTGGTCGATGCTGGCGTCGACAGCTTGAAAATTGAGGGACGGATGAAATCGATTCACTATGTGGCAACCGTCTGTAACGTCTACCGTCAAGTCATCGACGCCTACTGCGCCGATCCTGAAGGGTTCGAGTTCGACCCGGCGTGGGAAGAAGAAATTTGGAAAGCGGCACAACGAGAACTCGCGACCGGATTCTATTACGGCGTCCCGACCGAGAACGAGCAACTGTTCGGCAAGCCGCGCGCCATCCCGCAATATGCATTTGCGGCACGCGTCATCTCCTATGATCCGACGACACAAATGGCAACACTCGAGCAGCGGAACCATTTCCGACGCGGAGAAGAAGTCGAGTTCTTCGGCCCCGGCTTCGTCCGTTTCTCCCAGCGAATCGATGAGCTGTACGATGAGTCGGGAGAAAGACTTGAGACGGCGAACCAGGCGATGATGACGGTGCGCGTCAAAGTCGAGCAGCCGGTCGTGACCGATTTCATTATGCGCAAACGAAAAGCCGGCGTCGTGAGCCCTCCAGTGCCGAGCCCGGTCTGACACATCCGGTAAGACAACATAGTCGACCGTTCCATCCAATCTTGCTACCCTATTAACATAGAAGAAAAAGGGGATGGAAGCATGAATCAAAATACGGAGCAGCTCCGGACCGACCCGATCGGACGCCTGCTATTCAAGCTGTCGCTACCTGCGATGATCGGCATGCTGGTGACGGCGCTCTACAATATCATCGATACGATCTTCGTCGCCCGCGGCATCGGGGCGACCGCCGTGGCCGCCATCGGGATCGCTTTCCCGATCCAGATGATTCTCATGGCCGTCTCGAGCGCGGTCGGGTTGGGCGGCGCCTCGATCAGTTCACGGAAACTAGGTAAAGGGGATGATGCCGGTGCCGCCGTCACGTTCTTGAACGTCCTCGTCCTCGTCGGGGTGTTTGCGGCCTTCGCAGTCAGTTCCGCCTTTTTCATGTTAGATGACATTTTGACAGTGTTCGGAGCGACGTCGGCCATCATGGAACTGAGCCGTCAATACTTATCTGTCGTGCTGATCAGCTCGCCGTTCTTCATGTTCACACTCGCGGCGAGCGCGATGGTACGGGCTGAAGGGCAAGCGCCCTATCAGATGAAAGTGATGCTCACGACCGTCGTCGTCAATTTGGTGACGACACCGCTATTCATCTTCACGTTCGACTGGGGCATTTACGGTGCGGCCTGGTCGACTGCGCTCGCCCAAGTCGTCGGATCGGTCCTCATGCTTCGGTTCTTCTTCGCGAAAAAAAATCGCCGGACCGAGCTCGACTTCCAATGGCGGAAGTTTCGACTACGGTTCGGCGAATTAAAAGAGATTATGGCGATTGGGTCGTCCTCATTCATCATGATGGTGTCGCAATCGATTCTATTCGTCGGCGTCAACGTCATGCTCGGAACGTATGGTGGCACCGAGGAGCTCGCCATCTTTGCGATCATCAATAAATTCATGGCGCTCGTCGGGATGCCGATCATGGGCATCGTTCAAGGCATGCAGCCGATCGTCGGGTACAATTTCGGGGCCAGACAATTCGACCGGATGCGCGAGACGATCTGGACGGCGTTGCGGGTCGGGATTGCCATCGCGGTCATCATCTGGCTGACGCTCCAGTTGATTCCGGAACAGCTCATGCGGATGTTCACGACCGACGCGAACTTGATTGCCGGCGGGGTGACGGCCATCCATGTGTTGTTCGCCGTCTCGTTTCTCCCGAGCGTGCAAATGCTCATCAACGGCATTTATCAATCGCTCGGAAAGGCCCGTGTCGCGATGTTCTTGTCACTGTCGCGCCAAACGCTCTATACGATTCCGCTCGTCTTCATCTTGCCGAACTTCTTCGGCGTGTTCGGGGTGTGGCTCGCGTTTCCAATCGCCGATGCCATGACCTTCTTGACGGCGGTCGGTATGGCGGTGTGGGACCGCAAGTTATTGTTCCGCCCGTCTGAGGAAGAAGTCGAAGCGAAAGCGACCAACTTATAAAGCGACGTCCGTTCTGGTGGAACGGGCGTCTTCTTTTAGGAACAAATAGATTCCGCCGAGCAGGACGGCCGCGCCGATCCATTGCATTACGCCGAGACGTTCGTCGAAGAAGACGAACCCGAACAGCATGCCCCACAGTGCCTCGCCAAGGATGGTGATGCTGACGACGGTGGCACTGACCCGGGCGAGCGCATAGTTGAACAAGTTATGCCCTAAAATCGTCGGGAAGAAGGCGAGGGCGAGGAAATACCACCAGTTGACCGATTCGAACGCGGTGAACGTCGTCCCCCGCACGAGGAGCATGAAGCAGAGGACGACCGTCGCGACGAGATAGACGCTGAACGAGTAAGTATTCGTGTTCATCTCGGTCCGGACGTATTGACCGACGAGCCAATAGCCGGCGATAAGAAGGGCGGCGATTAAGGCGAGCAGGTCCCCGAAGAGCGCTTCGCGTCCAAGTTGGATGTCACCCGCCGCGACAAGCATGCCCCCAAGGACGGCGATGAGTGCAAAGGCTAAACCTTTTCGGGTCGGATTCTTTTTAAAAATCAAGGCGTTCCCGATTAAAACGAAAATCGGACTCGACGTCACGAATAACGTTGAACTCGCGACGGTCGTATAATCGAGCGATAAAAACCAGAGCCAAAAGTGGAACGCCAACAACGTCCCGCTGAGCAACAAGGCATATCTCGTCATGAGACGCGTCCCGATGAGTGACTTGAAGTCGACAAACGGCAACAACATCAGACACGTGATCAGCATTCGGTAAAACGCGGCCGTCTCGGCCGGTGCGGACGTCCATTTGACGAATAATACGCTCGTCGACAAGAAAAATACAGCGGCGAATAAAATGAGATAAGACAATCGACATCCCCCTTTATGTTGTACATACTCTTCTAATGATATTATAGAATAGATAAGAAAATACATTCTTTCTCGAAAGTGTCGTTCCGACGAGATATTTCGGATGACTTTGAAAGTAGGGATCCTATGAGACTAATCATCGCGGAGAAACCGTCGCAGGCTCAAAAACTGGCTGCGCCGTATCCATCAAAAAAGAAAAAAGACGAGATTGAGATTGCTTCTTGCGCCCGTTTCCCGGAAGGTGCCATCGTCGTGTGGGCGGTCGGTCACTTATGCGAGCTTCAAGAACCGTCCCACTATAAACCGGAATGGAAGTCGTGGAAATATGAGTCGCTCCCGATTGTGCCGGACCGATTCGACTATCGCATCTCGAAAGGTAAATCGAAACCGTTCCAGACGATCAAAAAATGGCTGCACGATCGCTCCATCACCGATATCATCATCGCGTCCGATGCCGAGCGAGAAGGAGAAGCGATTGTCCGGCTCATTTTACGACTCGCTGGCAATAAAAAACCGTTGTCACGCCTTTGGATCTCAAGTTTGACCGAACAGGCGGTCGACCGTGGTTTCGCCGAACTGTTGCCCGGCGACCAGACCGTCCCTTATTATCATGAGGCGATGAGTCGTGCTTGTGCCGACTGGCTCGTCGGTATGAACGCCTCAAGGGCATATACGACGCTGTTGAAGACGATCGGTATCGAGGACGTGTTCTCGCTCGGTCGTGTCCAGACGCCGACGCTCGCTTTGATCGTCAATCGTGAACGTGAGATTAAACAGTTCGTCCCAGAGCCGTATTTCGAGGTCGAGGCGACACTTCAAAAAGGACGTGGCACGTTCAAAGCGAAATACACGCTCGGGAAGACGACGAAACTGAAGACACGCGAACAAGCCGATGCGGTCGTCAACCGGGCGACCGGGACAGCGATTGTCCGTTCGATTGACAAAGAGGACAAGACGGAATACCCGCCGTTTTGGTTCAGTTTATCGGGTTTGCAGGCCGAGGCCGGCAAGCGGTTCGGCTTTGGGGCGAAGAAGACGCTCGATATCGCTCAAAAGTTGTATACAAAAGGGTGGATCAGTTATCCACGAACCGACTCGAGCTTCGTCACACCGGACGAAGCGACACTGTTCCCGCAGACGAAAGCCCGGCTGTTGAAGTCCGCGGCCTATGCCGGACTTCAGGACGTGTTGACCGAGAATCCGTCGCGAAACAGTCGCTACGTCAATGCGAAAAAGGTCAGTGATCACTATGCGATCATCCCGACGGAGGCGTGTGGCGATGTGGCTCGGCTCAGCGGGGACGAGGCAAAACTATACGATTTGATTAACCGTCGCTTTCTTGCGGCGTTCGCCCCTCCGGCGAAGCTTGAGAAGACGACGGTCGACCTTATGGACGGGGACGACCTATACCGGGCGAAAGGGACGGTCGTCGTCAGCCCCGGGTACCGGCAAGTCGTCGAGATGAAATCCAAGGACGTGGAGCTCCCGGCACTTACGGTCGGTGAACCGTTGACCGAAAAAAAAGTCGAAGTATTACCGAAACAGACGGAGCCACCGAAACGGTATACGGAAGGGGCACTGATCATGGCGATGAAAGTGGCCGGCAAGCAACTCGATGATGAGGAACTGATTCACATCATGAAAGAAGTCGAAGGGCTCGGCACCGAGGCCACGCGGGCCAATATTATCGACGGATTGAAAAAACGGGGTTATGTCGACCTGCAAAAGAAAGAGCTCGTCCCGACCGACAAGGGCCGTCTCTTGATCGATGTGCTCGGCGACAGCATCCTCGCCTCGCCGGCCATGACAGCGAAGTGGGAGAAGCGGCTCCATGAGATTGGACAGGCATCGGCATCCGCCGCCGAGTTTATCGAACAGGCGAAAAAGATGTCGATTCATCTCGTCGACGAGGCGAAAGCGCGTGTCGAGTCGGCAAACCCGGAAGGCTACACGATCGAAGCAAGACGTTTCGGGAAAAAATCTGCGGCACGGCCAAAAGCGTCGTTCGGCGTCTGTCCGAGCTGCGGCAAAGGGCTCGTCGAGCATCCGAAGTTTATCGGCTGCAGCGGTTATCGCGAAGGGTGCAAGTTCACGATGTCGAAACAAGTGCTCGGCGTCGGGATTGCCAAGGATGAGCTGAAACAGATGATCAACGGCGGCCAGTCGAACGTGCATACGTTTAAAAAAGGGGACAAGACGTTCGACGCTGCGCTCTATCTTGAAAAAGGGGCGCTCCGATTCGAATTTAAATAAAAAATAAGAGCCATCCGTCGTGGATAGCTCTTATTTTTTCTGCTGCTCATCTTCGGTGATGCGGCGGTTAATCTCCTCGTAATCGAGCACGATGTCGTCTTTGTTGTCCTTGTAGGCGTATCCTTTTTGAATGACGACGATCGAGGCAATCAAGACGAGCAAGATAATCAAACCGCTCACTGCAAAAATCCATCCCATGGGCCATTCCTCGCTTTCGTACTTCTAGTATGCCAAAAACGAAAGAGATTCTCCATCTTTCGGGTACTTCGAACTGTCACAGCATTGAAATACCTAATGAGGCGATTAGATATGATACAATAATATGCAGAAGAACACTGACAGAGAAAGTAGGGATGACTATGGCGATTTTGATTGTGGACGACGAACCGGTCAATACGATGGTTCTCGAACAATTATTGCATCAACATGATTATGAGACGATTTCGGTCTCAAGTGGTGAAGATGCGCTCGCGCTCCTGATGGATCCGCAAGCCCCGTCGCTATACGACCTTGTCCTGCTTGATGTCGAGATGCCAGGGATTTCTGGGATTGAGACATGCAAACGGATTCGACAGATAACCGGTTACGAGGAATTGCCCGTGATCATGGTCTCGGGCCGCACCGAAGAAAAGCAGATTGCGGAAGGACTTGACGCTGAGGCGTCCGATTATACGACGAAACCGATTAAAATCACGGAACTGCTCGCTCGGATCCGTTCGGCACTTCGCTATAAAGCAGCCGTGGATGAACGGAAGAAATATGAGGCACGTCTTCAATATGACCTCGATCTCGCGCAAAAGATTCAACAGAGTGCCTTGACCCCACCGATCAGTAACGATGAGATTGACGTCCGGGCCTTGTATTTGCCGTCTAAAAAACTGGCCGGTGACATGTATGCCTGGTTCCAAGTCGCACCTGATCGCTACGGCGTCATCATCTTTGATGTGATGGGGCATGGCGTGTCGTCGGCGTTGATTACGATGGGCATTCGTTCGATTTTACCGGGCCTCGTCGGCAACGTCCAATATCCGGTCGATGTGATGAGCGAGTTGAACCGCCAGATGACGTTCTTGTTCTCGGGAGAGGACATGCAGAGCTACTTCACGGCCGTATACTGCTATATCGATACGACGAAGCGTCAAATCGAGTACGTCAACGCCGGACATCCGCCAATCATCGTGACGTCTGATACAGGCGTCACGCGCCTCGAGACGACCGGAGTGCCGGTCGGTATGTTCGAGGAGCCGAACTATGAGTCAAACGTGATTGACATCGAGCCGGGTATGACGATGCATATGTATACGGATGGGCTGATGGAATGTTACAGCAAAGACATCGATGACGGCATCCGTTGGCTCGAGAAGGACATCGCGTCCTACGGGCTCGACTACGCACGCCATGTCGCCGAACAGCTCGTCCCTAAAATCGAGATCGACGATGACCTTTGTCTCGTCACGGTCAAATTGATGTAAATAAGAGGGTGTCACCGTAGCCGGCGACACCCTCCTTTTCTTTAGAAATAACGCTTACGCCACAAAATATAAAAGGCGAGGCTTGAGAAGCCGACCATCATCGCGAGCGCGAACACGAAACCGATCGATTGGCCTTCCCATGGGACTTGAACGTTCATCCCGAATATCCCAGAGATCATCGTCGGGATGCTCAGCACGATTGTGATCGAGGCCAAGAACTTCATGACGAAGTTGACGTTGTTCGAGATGATCGAACCGAAGGCGTCCATTTTAATGCTGATGATGTCGTTATAGATCGACGCCATCTCCATCGCCTGGCGGTGCTCGACGAACACGTCTTCGAGCAATTCCTCGTCTTCCTCGTGCTTCTCGAGGCTCGGTGTCTTGACGATGCGGTCGAGGACGCTGTCGTTCGCTTTAAGTGAGGTCATGAAATAGACGAGCGACTTCTGTAAGTTCATCAATTGAAAGATTTCCTGATTTCGCATCGAACGTTGCAACTCTTGCTCGAGCTCGTCCATGCGCCGGTCGATTTGGCGAAGGAAACGCAAGTACGTCATGCTGACTCGGTGCAAAATCTGGAAGACGAACCGGCTCCGATAGTTCGTTCGGAACAGCCGGGCTTTTCCGTTGGCGAACAGGTTGAGCACGTCGAGGTCTCGTGAGCAGACGGTGATGAAATGTCGGCCGGTGACGATGATACCGAGGGGAATCGTGTTGTAGGCGCGTCCCGTATCATCCTCTTCCACGTACGGGACGTCGATGATCATGAGGAGCCCCTCATCATCTTTTTCAAATCGTGGTTTTTCTTCAATATCAAGCGGGTCGTAGACGAAGTCTTCAGGAATGCCGGAGGCGGCGATGACTTGATCAGCCTCGTCTTTCGTCGGATTGACGAGTTGGATCCAGCTTCCTTTATCAAAGTCGTCGATTTCGTCGACACGCCCAGATGCGTCGGTACGGTAAATCGTTAGCATAATGTTCCTCCTACCTTAGCTCAACCTAATTATAGGTAGGGGATTGAGAGAGTGCAATCGGAAAAGGAGGAGTTTTTTTGTTTTTTCTCGAAAACATGCTACAGTGGGAAAGAATGGTAGTAGGATTGAGTCAAAGGAGGGATGGAGTTGTCACAAACGCCCCATAATGCTCTGTTTAACGAAGAAAAGTTGGCGGAGCTCCATCAAATCGCCAGCGGAAATAAAGAATTTTTGAAAAAGATTGCCGATACGTACGTGCGTCAATTCGAGGCGAAGTTCCCTGAATTGAAGCAGATGGTGCGTGAACAAAATCACGAACAAATCGAACAACTTGCTCACTTGTTGAAAGGGGCCTCTTATTCTGTCGGGCTCGATGAGACGGCCGCTCGATTCCATCAGCTCGAAATGGCTGGGGAGACGAACGAGACGTCGAACCTCGAACCGATTCTCGATGAGATTGAAGCCGATATGCATCGCTTCGATCAAGAATGGGACACCCACTTGAACGAGTTGCCATAGGAAAAACGGGATTCCGCCGCGAGGCGAAATCCCGTTTTTCAAATCAGGCTAAAAATTCGTCGAGTGTGGCGATCAACATGCCGATCTCTGGTTTTGTAATCTGGGCGTTCGCCCCGACCGCGTCGCCTTTATGCTTCAAATCATCCGAGATGAGTGAAGAGAAGATGACGATTGGCAGGTCGGCAAATTGGTCCATCTCACGGAGTCGTTTCGTCAAATGCAAGCCGTCCATTTGCGGCATCTCGATGTCGGTGATGAGCAGGTCGCAATGAACGTCGCTCTGTTCGAACGCATCGAGCGCTTCCTTTCCGTTGTTGAAGATCGTCGTGTTGAAGTAGCCGGCATCGTCGAGCGTGTCGATGATGAGCGTCCGTAACATCTCTGAATCTTCCGCGATCCACACTTGTTTGTTCGACCGTTCCCGGGCACCGAGCCGTTTGACCGATTCGCGGGCCATGATATCCTTTCGTGACAATTCGAGCGCAATCCGCTCGTAATCGAGAAGGATAATCATCTGGTCTCCCGTTTTGACGACCCCGTTCGTGATGCCTTGCATGCCGCGCGCGAGATCGGACGGCGTGTCAATCTGTTCCCATGAGATTCGTTTAATTTCGGTCACTTGATCGACGCGGAGCACCGACTTTTCTCCGTTGAACTCACAGACGATCAAGCGGTCGTTCTCTCCAACGTCACGCGGGTGACCGATGACCATTGGTAAATCGATGACGGTCATGACCTCGCCGCGAAGCTCGATGAGCCCCATGATCGCTTCCGGGGTACCCGGTAGCGGGGTGAGGGGAAGCATCGTGATGATTTCACGTACTTTCATGACGTTGATCCCGAAAATGAACGGGCCAGATTGGAAAATGACGATTTCTAATTCGTTCGTGCCTGCCTCAAGTAAAATATTATGATCCATGCTCACTGGTGGTCCCTCCTAGTTCACGTACTCTCTTCCTTTCTATCGGTCGATTTGATGAACATCTACAGTTGAAAGTGTCAAAGTCGAGGCGGAATTGACAAAAAATTTACGAGTAACCGTTTACATTACATAAACTGAATCTTTATAGTTGTTCTACCGATTTGATTTTGCATACAATGGGGGTGGCAACGAGATATCAAAGCTTACTCAGGAGGCAGATAGAGATTATGAGTATGAACACGTATCCATATTTAATTAATGGACAATGGCAGGAATCAACAACGAACGAAACAATCGAACTCGTTTCACCTTATACAGAAGAAGTCGTCGGACATGTCCAGGCGATGTCTCGTGATGAAGTCGATGAGGCAATTCACGGCGCGAAAAGCGCACAACAGGAATGGGCGGCGCTTCCGGTCAACAAGCGTGCCGAACTGTTGTACGCTTGGGCGGACAAACTCGAAGAGCGCGTAGATGAGATCGGTCAAATCATCATGCGCGAAGTCGGGAAAAACTTGAGCGATGCGAAGAAAGAAGTCGTCCGGACAGCAGAAATCATTCGCTATACGGCGGAAGAAGGACTTCGCTTCACAGGCGGATTCATGCAAGGCGACTCATTCCCGGGCGGTTCGAAGAACAAGATGGCGATCATCAAGAAAGAAGCACTCGGTGTCGTCCTCGCGATCTCGCCGTTCAACTATCCGGTCAACTTGGCAGCAGCCAAAATCGCACCGGCTCTTATCACTGGTAACGCGGTCGTGTTTAAACCAGCGACACAAGGCGCCATCAGCGGCGTGAAAATGGTCGAGGCGCTTCAAGATGCAGGTCTTCCGAGCGGTCTATTGAACCTCGTCACAGGACGCGGGTCGGTCATCGGTGACTACTTGACGTCACACCCTGGCATCGACATGATCACGTTCACAGGTGGTACCGGGACAGGTCAACACTTGTCGCAACAGGCATCGATGGTACCTGTCGTGCTCGAACTCGGCGGGAAAGATCCGGCCCTTGTCCTCGAAGATGCGGACCTCACCCTGGCTGCCGATCAAATCATCAGCGGGGCGTTCTCGTATTCAGGACAACGCTGTACGGCGATCAAGCGCGTATTCGTGCTCGAGCATCAAGCAGACGAACTCGTCGGTATGTTGAAAGAACGTGTCGAGAAGCTCACGGTCGGCTCACCGGTCGATAACAACTTTATCGTCCCACTCATCGACAAGAAGTCGGCAGATTACGTCCAAGGTTTGATTGACGACGCCGTCAACAAACAAGCGACGGTCGTCCACGGAAACGAACGCGACGGCAACCTCCTTCATCCGACGCTCCTCGACCACGTCACGCGTGAGATGCGCGTCGCTTGGGAAGAGCCGTTCGGACCGGTGTTGCCGGTCATCCGCGTCAAGTCGCTCGACGAGATGATTGAACTCACGAACGAGTCTGAGTTCGGTCTTCAAGCGAGCGTGTTCACACAAAACGTGAACAACGCCTTCACGGTCGCCGACAAGCTCGAAGTCGGTACAGTCCAAGTGAACGGTCGCACAGAACGCGGCCCTGACCACTTCCCGTTCATCGGCGTGAAGCAATCAGGCCTCGGGGTCCAAGGGATTGGACGCAGCCTCGAGACGATGACACGCGATAAAGTTACCGTCATCAACTTATAAGTGATTGGAGAGGAGAAATCCTCTCCTTTTTTTGTGTGATTGAAATCCATTCTGATCGACAGGTATAATGAGTGAAGATAGGTGGAAGGGGTTGTGGGGACGTGGCGAACTGGATTTCAAGCCAACTGGCAAGACTCGATATACCGACGCCGTTCGAGGTCGGCAACGTGAACGTCTATGTCGTCGAACATATGAACCGTTTCTTCATGGTCGATTGTGGACCAGACACGGAAGAGGCGTGGACTTCATTGACGACACAATTGGCCGAGCTCGAACTGAATCTCGCGGATATTGATTTTTTATTTTTGACGCACCATCATGCCGACCATGCAGGGCAGGCCTGGCGTTTACGTGACGCCTCGATTCCTGTATATGGACACGAGAAGCTCGTTCGCTATTTGGAACAGACACCGAACTTCATCAAACGGGGCAACCAGTTCTTACACGACTTGGCGCACTGGTTTGGTACACCCGAGTCGATTGTGAACAAACTGCCTGATTATCGGGAAGCGCTTCGTTGGATCGGTCCGACGACCGTCACGATGACGTTCGAGGACGGTCAGGATGTGACGAGTGACGGGGCATGGAAGACGATCCATCTGCCTGGTCATGCGAGTGACCAGCTCGGTCTGCTTGGTCCAGGCGGTGTCTTGATCGCGGGTGATCATTTGATCGATACGGTTGAACCGAACCCGCTCATTGAACAACCGTACGAGGAGGAAGGGTTTGCCTCACCGGTCGTCCTGTATCTCGATTCGCTCCGAAAGCTTCAAGATGTCGATTTAAAGCTCGTCGTGAGCGGGCACGGGGAACCGATTCAAAAACCGCGACCGTTGATCGAGGCGCGCATCGCCCAGCGTTATGAACGGAGTGAGTTGCTGCTCGCCGATTGGGTCGACGGGTTGAGCGTGTTCGATTGGTCGATGCGCCTCTATGGCCGCAAGATGCGTCGGGCGATGCCGCTCGTCTTCAGTGAGGTGTTCGCGCGCTTGACGTTGCTCGAGGAACGTGGCCGCGTCGTCAAACGGTTGACGGACGGAAAATGGATCTATATGAGAGCGGAGGAATTTGTGGAATGAGACATATTGTGATCACGGGTGCGTCGAGCGGCTTTGGGGCCGCGCTGGCGCATTCTTTTTATGAGGCGGGTGCCCGCTTGACATTGATTGCACGAAGTGAGGACCGATTGCGTGAACTCGGCACGAAACTATCGGCCGATTGGCTCGTCGCCGACGTCTGTACCGAATACGAGACGCTCGTGGCAAACGTAGAACGAACATACGGGCCAATCGACATCTGGGTGAACAATGCCGGTATCGGTGAGTTCGACCGGGTCGTCGATCAATCGACCGACGTCATCGAGGAGACGATGCGCTTGAACGCGATCGCCCCGATGATGCTCGCACGTGACTGTGCCCGGTCGATGCGCCGCGGCAGCACGATCATCAACGTCTGCTCGCAAGCGGCGAAAGTACCGACGCCGAAGTCGGCCGTCTATGCCGGTTCAAAGGCGGCGTTACTTCAGTTCTCAAACGCGCTTCGGTTGGAACTGAAGCCGGAAGGGATTCATGTGTTGACGGTCAATCCGGGTCCGATCGCTACACCGTTCTTTCTCCGGGCCGACAAGAGTGGACGTTACGAGGCGAGCGTGAAATCGATTATGCTCGACCCCGATCGTCTCGCAAAACGCGTCGTCGCTGCATGTGAGGCGACAAAACGTGAAGTGAACGCCCCATGGTGGATGAATCTTGGCGCAAAACTGTACGCAATGTGCCCGGTCATGTTCGAGCGGCTCGCAAAACGGGGATTTGACAGAAAGTAAATGGGTCAACACAGAGAAAAAAGGGGGAGACACGATGCGCCGATTGAAACAATTTGGCTTGATGCTGTCACTCGTCTTCCTCGCTGCCTGCGGGACGACGCGCGCCGAAATCGCACCGACGTTCGAACAGGCGGCTGAAGAAGCGAAACAGTCGACGGTCAATTTCTATATGTGGGGAGGCGATGACGGCATCAATCGCTATATCGATGAATATGTCGCGCCCCGTCTGAAAGAGACGTATGACGTGGAATTGAACCGCGTCCCGATGGACACGGCCGAATTCGTGCGCCAATTGTCGCTCGACAAACGGGCGAACCGAGAAGAAGGCACCATCGATCTGATGTGGATCAATGGGGACAATTTCCGTAACGCCGCCGAGGCGGAGTTGCTCCAAGGCGACCTGCTCGACAAAATCCCGAACGCTGCGCTGTTGAACGAAGAAGCCCAGGCAACTGATGCGGGCACCCCGACCGACGGGCTCGAGGTCGCCTGGGGGAACGTCCAGTTCGTCATGCACTATGACGCGGACAAAGTGAAAAATCCGCCGACGACGTTCGACGAATTACATCGTTGGACCGAAGAAAATCCGGGCCGTTTCACGTATCCTGAAGTGACAGACTTCACAGGGAACGCGTTCGTCCGCCATCTGCTCTACGCCGAGTATGGGGCTGCGGGCGGTGACGGTGAGATTCCAGACGCGTTCTGGGAGAAGCTTGCGACGTGGTCGCCGACCCTATGGAAACAAGGGTCAACATATCCGAAGTCAATCGCCCAACTCGACCAGTTGTACGCCGCGGGTGACGTTTGGATGACGATGGGCTTCAATGAGCGGCGCGCCGAGGCGGAACGCAATGACGGCGCGTTTCCGAACGGGACACGGGCGCTCGTGCTCGAACATTCAATCGCCTCGACACACTTTCTCGCCGTACCGTTCAACGCGACCAATCCTAACGGTGCGCTCGTGGTCATCAATGAGTTACTGTCACCGGAAGCCCAGCTCGCCAAACAAGATGCGACATACTGGGGGGACGGGACATCGCTTGATTTGACGAAACTCGATGCGTCCGACCGTGACGCCTTCTTGAAGCTTGATGACGGGGTCACTTATCCTGATCCGGAACGTCTCGCCGAACGATCGATTCCCGACTATGGGCCGGCCGTGATTGACGCAATTCGCGAGGAGTGGGAACGTGTCGCGCAGTAGTCTATGGATCAGTCTGTTCGTTCTGGCCTTGCCGTTCACCGGTGTCGCCTTCTTGATCTACGAGACCGTCGGCTTCGACTGGTCTGAGTTGAACGATGAGGCCTGGCGCGCCAGTCTCGCCGTGACGCTGTATGTGACACTCGTCTCGACGGCCATGTCCCTTGTCATCGGGACATGGCTCGCCCGGTCGGTGTACCGACGCCGGTCGACATGGCTCGCGTCGCTACTCAGATGGCCGATGTTCGTCCCGCACGTCGCGGCCGCGTATTTATTTTATGTCTTGTTCTCGAGTGGCTTCCCGTTCTATGGGGTGGTGGAGGCGAACGAACGTCACCACCTCGTCGTCATTTTGACGTACGTTTGGAAAGAGGTGCCGTTCGTGTTTTTGATGGTAATCGGGACGTATGCCCAACTGAATCGGGGTTACGTCGACATGGCGAAGACGCTTCAACTGACGCCGTTCGAACAATTTAAAGTGGCCGAATGGCCGTTCCTCGTCAAACCGCTCCTCGACTCGTTTTGGGTGCTCGTCGCGTTCATCTCGTTCGCTTATGAAGTGCCGGCCTTATTGGGGGTCACATTCCCCGAACTGCTCGGGGTGCTCGCGTATGAACGGTTGACGACCGGGCTGTTTTTAAATGCGTTCGAGTCGTACGCCGTTGCGCTCGTCTGGACGCTGTTCATCTTTATCGGTGTCATCGGCTCCTATACGCTGACGGCTAAACGACGACGGCGGATAGAGCGGGGGGTGAGACGATGAATCGGCTTATCGTCGCTTGTTTCGTCGTCTTTCCATTCGTCGGGTTGTTTTTGACGTTCCCGACGTCGCTCACGTGGGACGAGGCGATTTTGAACACGGTCGTCTACGTGGTCGCCGTGGCGCTCATCAACGTTTGGCTCGGCATCGGGACGGCCTGGTGGCTCTTGTTCACCGAGTCGAAATGGAAGGCGTGGGTCGAATGGCTCACGTTTCTGCCATTGTTTATCCCCGTCTTGGCGAGCATGTTCGGCATGTATATCGCCCTCGCCCAAGTCGGACTCATCGGGACGTACACGGGGGTCGGGCTCGTCCTACTCGTCACGACGTTGCCGTATTCGATTCGATTGGCATACAACGCCATGTACGTGATCGGGAGACCGCTCCTCGAACAGTCACTGACGCTCGCGCCGCTCACCCGGATCGGGTTCGTCCTATTCCCGCTCATGAAAGAGTCGGTCCGGACGATCGTCTTGTTCTCGACCGTCATCGTGTTGAGTCAATTCGTGCTCGTCCAATTGATCGGGGCCGGACTCGTCCCGACGGTCACAACGCGACTGTATCAGGCCTACGCAGGCAATGACGTCTCATTGGCGTTACAAAATACATGGGTGCTCGTCTCGTTGCCGGTCTTATTTTATATCGGGCTCGGTGCGATGTTTGGCATCTGGATTAGATTGGTGAAGGGGCGTTTGCAATGAGCTTGGTATTGTCAGGAATACGAAAACGTTTTAAAGACCGCGATGTGTTGTGCGGCATCGATCTCACTATCCCGAACGGAGAAATCCATGCCCTCGTGGGTGTGAGCGGTTCCGGGAAGTCGACACTGCTCCGCATCGTCGCCGGACTTGAGACACTTGATGCCGGGTCGGTGACGTGGGAGGAGATACCGCTCGATGGGGTACCGCCTCACTTGCGCCGGATTACGATGTTGTCCCAATCCCCGCTCTTGTTTCCGCATCTGACAGTCGGCGAGAACGTGACGCTCGCCACGCCGAACCGGTCACGGGAAGAAGCGGAAGCGTGGCTCACCCGGGTCAAGCTTCCTGGCCGCTACGACGCTGAAATTCATGAATTGTCTGGAGGGGAACAGCAACGCGCGAGCTTCGCCCGGGCGCTCGCTGCCGCGCCTCGACTCATTCTGCTCGATGAGCCGTTCACGAACCTCGACCCCGGTCTCAAATCCGAGTTGCAACGACTGATTCGTGACCTCGTCCGTGAACTCGAGTTGACGGCGCTCCTTGTGACCCACGACCGGGAAGAAGCGATGCTTGTCGCCGACCGGGTGACATTACTCGAGACGGGTCGGGTTCTGGTGACCGGTACGCCGGGACGTTTATCCGAGACGGAGTCGACGTTCGGTGACTTTGTCGAAGTGAGCGGTACGCTGCTTCCGTCGACCGATATCGACGTGTCGACAGAGGCGACGTCCGATTCGATCGTGCTCGTCCGGACGTTCATTCGCTTCGGGCATCATTTCGGCGAGTACCGGCGCCCGACCGGGGAATATGTCATCTTACCGCGGAGCGAATCGTTCAAAGTCGGAGAGACGTATTATTTGCGACAGAAACAAGGAGGAATTTGATGTTAGACACATACGGTAGCCGCTTCGTCCGTCCCGTCATCGAGCGCGGGGCCGATCGGCTTTTGAAATGGAACTTTACCCCGAACGAGGTGACGATCCTCGGAGGCATCATCGGTGTCTCGGTCGGTCTGTTCATTTATAACGATATGTTGTGGACGGCCGTGTTGCTGTTATGGGTGTCGGGTCTCTTCGACGTCCTCGATGGGACGATGGCCCGGCGCTCCCAAAAGACGGGGTTCGGCACGGTGCTCGACCTCGTCTTCGACCGTATCGTCGAGATTGCCGTCGTCATCGCGCTCGCTCTACGACATCCTGAACATATGCCGATCTTCCTGCTCTTGCTCGGGTCGTTCGTCGTGGCGATGACGTTATTCCTCGCCGTCGGGGCGAGCAGCTCACGCCGTTCAGAGAAATCATTTTATTATCAGCCTGGTATTTTGGAGCGGACGGAATGTTTCATCTTGTTCACGCTCATGATTCTTTTCCCGACATGGATCGGCGTCATCGCGACGATTTTCCTCGTGCTTGAAGTGTTCACGATCCTCCAACGTTTGTTTGAAGCAAGGCGGATTCTAAGATGAAGCCGCGCCTTGTCTTGGTCGGGCTCGGTCATGGGCAGCTCGAGATTCTAGAACACCTCGATGCGCTTAACGAAAACTACGAAGTGTCGTATATCGGTGGACGAGAGGCGATTTATACGGGTGCGTTTCCTCAAGTGATCGCTGGCGAGATGGAATCGGCGACGACGCGGTTGCGTCGTGACGTCTCTCCCGTCGCCGAGCGCCTGATCGGTCTCGATCCGGATGCGCGCCTCGTCGAAACCGATCGCGGCCACGTCGCATATGACATCCTCGTGCTCGCGACCGGTGCGAAGAGTCGTGGGATCGGGAACCGGTTAAAACCGATGACGACAAACATGCTGGACGAGATTTTACAGAGTGATGCAATCACGATCGTCGGCGGGGGCAAAGCCGGAGTCGAACTCGCCTTCGCTTGCCTCAGACAGAAGCAACGCGTGACGCTCTATGCTCGTGACATCTTACCCGAACTTCCCCGTCATGTCGGGCGACAGATGGCGCGACGTCTCGTCCGCAGCGGCGTGATGCTCATTCTGACGTCGTTCCAACCAGGGACTCAGACAGAGGGACTCGTCTTAGACGCGACCGGTGTCGTTCCTGATGAGTTTTGGTCTGAGGCTGGACTTGCGGACGATGGGGCGTTCATCGACACGGAAGACGATTTGCGACACCCGGTCTACCGCGAGATTTATATCACCGGGGATATGGCGGCCCGATTGAACGGTGGTGTCGATGCCGTCCGTTCGGGTCGGCATGTCGCCCGTCAACTGCTCGGTACGCCACGCCGGTTCAAATCGCGGACGTCGCTCAATATTTTGTTGACGACCCCAGGACGGGCACTCTTGACGTTCGGGAAGCTGACATGGCACGGTCGTCTGCCGTTTTGGCTAAAGCGGCGCATCGACCGGCGTTATCTCGAGCGCTTCAAGTGAACAAAAAAAGACGACCACGACGGCCGTCTTTTTGTTTACGCGTTCAACGTATCGAGGAACGAGCGGATTTGCATCTCCGTCTTGGCGTTCGCCGAGTGGAGGTGTTCTTGTTTGACGCCTTCTTGATAGAAAAGAAGTGAGGGGATGCCTCGGACTTCTTGCGCGTCCGACAGTTCAGGCAACTCGTCGCGGTCGACGACGTACCAGTTGAACTGCGGATAATCTTTGACTAGTTCGTCGACGTACATATCAAGACGACGGCAGTCGGGACACCATGATGTCGTAAAGATGACCATACCTTTATTTTGGATGGCCTCTTGGAATTGTTGATCAGATTGGATCGGTTTCATAAAAATCTCTCCCTTCACATATATTGTCTGTGTATTCGTAACGGGCGTCAACCGATTGGCATTCTCGGTCGTATCGCAATATGTGATACACTTATAAAAATAGAACCGCAAGGGATAGGTGATGGTTATGGCGTTACGTCATGCACTACTCGGGTTATTGACCCATCAACCCGCTACCGGCTATGCCTTGAACGCGACGTTCAAAGCACAAATGATTCATTTTTGGCACGCCCATCATACACAGATTTATCGCGAACTGTTAAAGATGGAAGACGAATCACTCGTCTCCTCTGAGCACGTCGCTCAACATGACTTACCGGATAAAAAGATTTATTCAATCACCGAGGCGGGACGTCAAGAGCTAATCGACTGGCTCCGGCAACCGACCTCGTACCAACCGAAGATGAAAGATGAGAACTTGCTACGGGTCAGCCTCCTGCAACTACTCCCGCTCGACGAGGCGATCCGTTACGTCGAGGAGACGAAAGCGCATCATGAACAAGTCGCTCATCAGATTCGGGCGTTTCAAGCGGCGCACCAGTCCGAGGCTGACACGCTCGGTTATTTACTGACGAGCGAGTACGCCATCCGGATGATGGAAAATTACGCCGGTTGGGCTGATTGGGCCATCGAACAGATGAAACAGCGAGACAAACATGCGACCTGACGTTCAGGTCGCATGTTTTGTGTAGGGTTGGACCGGCAGCCGGTTCAACAGATCGTCGAGTTTGTGCGAATCGACGGCGTATTGATGAGCGGCGATCAAGTCGTTCAATTGGTCGACCGAGGACGCGCCCGGTAGGACGACGGCACATGTCCGCTCCGCGGCTGCGAGGGCGTACGCTTGAATCGGTTCGGGAATCGTCGGCATCAAGTCGCGCAACTCCGCTTCAGTCCAAGATTCAAAGCCCTTCTCCGACAAGCGGGCAGACCATTCGTCGGTCAGTATGCCTTTGGCGAGCGGACCGCGCCCGACGATCGGGATGTCGAGTTCGAGCGTTTCGATGCGGCGGTCGAGCAGGGAGTACGGGGTCATCAAGACATCGAGCTCTCCGTGTTCGAGCCAGTAGCGGATGACGTTCGGGCGAATCGAGGACAGTCCGATTTGGCGGATGGCGCCAGCTTGTTTCTGTCGACGCATGAAATCGATTGTCGCGTCCAGGTCGTCTTCCATCGTGCCGCCATGAACGTAATATAAATCCAAGTAATCTGTCTGTAAGCGTTCGAGAGAATCGTGTAGGGCCTGTTCTAAATAGGAGGGGGCTGGATTCCAACGCATTCCGTCCCCTGTCCATTGATTCCCGCCTTTACTGGTCAAGAACAGTTCGTTCCGGCGACCGGCGAACGTCGAGCCGACGAGTTTTTCGACTTCGAAGTGGTCATAGACGTCGGCCGTATCAAAGTGGCGGATGCCAGCCGCATAGGCGGCCTCTAAAATCTGTCGCGCTTCCGCCTCGCCATGTTTCAAAATCGACATAGTTCCTAATCCTAACTCTGCCATTGATAATTCCTCCTTGTTCCGTCTGTCAATATGAATCATAATTACAGTATATAGGAAAAGGTGAGGGGTACATACAATGGAAGAGAAAACGATTGAACGGGAAGTCATTTACGAAGGAAAGATCTTTAACGTGGAGAAGCACGTCGTGTCACTCCCGAACGGAGGGACGTCGGTCCGCGAACTCGTCTATCACAACGGGGCCGTCGCCGTCCTCGTCGTCGATGAAGACGACCGCATCGTCCTCGTCGAGCAGTACCGGAAAGCGTTCGAATCGATGTCGCTCGAAATTCCGGCCGGAAAATTGGAAGTTGGTGAGGAACCGCTTGCGAGCGCGAAGCGCGAGCTCGAAGAAGAGACCGGTTATACGGCCGAGAATCTTGAAAAAATCTTCTCGTTTTACGGGGCACCCGGCTTTTGTAGCGAACGGGTCGACGTCTACGTCGCACGCGGCTTGACGGCCGGTGTGATGAACCTCGATGAAGATGAATTTTTACAAGTCCAACGCTTTACGTTCGACGAGGCGGTCGACTTGTTAGCGAGCGGACGAATCACCGACGCGAAGACGATCATGGCGATTCAATGGTGGCAATTATCTAAATTGAAATGATTCTAAACTAGAGTGACATATGTTACACTTACATAGGAATCATTTTAATTTGAAAAACCGAACGAACTTCGGTATGCTTTGAATAGTGAATTATGCAAAGAGGGGGCGCCTTATGGAAACGCGAATTGAACGGATCAAACAGCAATTGAGCGCCAAAGGATATAAATTGACACCGCAACGAGAATCGACGGTCCGCATCTTACTTGAGAATGAAACGGATCATTTGAGTGCGGAGAACGTCTTCATGCTCGTCAAAGGCATCGCTCCGGAAATCGGGCTCGCGACGGTTTACCGGACGCTCGAGCTTTTGACCGAGCTCGGTGTCGTCGACAAAGTCAACTTCGGTGACGGCGTTGCCCGTTTCGACCTCAGACCAGAAGGCGCGAACCATTCGCACCATCATCTCGTCTGTGTCGAGTGCGGTTCGGTCGAGGAGATCATGGAAGACTTGCTCGTCGACGTTGAGAAGAAAGTCGAAAGCAAATACGAATTTTTAATCAAAGACCATCGCTTGACGTTTCACGGCATCTGTAAAGTGTGCCAAGCTAAAGGCGTCACGCTTGAGGGTCATAAAGCAGTCATCAACGGATAAAGCAAGACAGGCAGCCTCTTAAAGGCTGCCTGTCTTTTGTATGTCGTCACATCGTCAAATAACGGGACAAGCCGGTGGCGATGCCATCGTGATTGTTCGACAGCGTGATTTCGTTCGCAATAGCCTTGATGTCTTCGACGGCGTTGTCCATCGCGACCCCGATGCCGGCATACTCGATGATGGAGCGGTCGTTATGGCCGTCCCCGAACGCGATGACGTGCTCGCGGTCAATCCCAATCTCCCGGAACACGTGATCGAGTGCCCGGGCCTTGTCGATTCCGAGATCCGTGAACTCATAGTACATGGCTGCCGTGAACATGCCCGTCACGCGGTCCGTGAACGGTCCGGCGAGCGAGGCGGCATGGGCCTGTAGATAGTCCGGCTGTCCGGCGACGAGGATTTTATAGATCGGGAAGGTGATGGCGTCGGCGAGTCGCGGCTCTTCCCGCAATTGGAATCGTCCGCCGCGCGACTCATACTCGATGATATTGAACGGCTTACCATTTAACTCGAGCATGCCGCTGAAGACGTCATTAACGTACATATACGTCTCGTCATTGATCATCGGGATGACGTCGAATCCGGTCAAATGATCCAAGATGGCAATCGCGTCGTCCTGATTGATGGCCTGTTCGAACAGCGTCTCGTTCGTTCTGGCATCGGTCACACATGCCCCGTTCGAGGAGACGATGAGTCCCCCATTTTTATGGAGCATGAGCTCTTCGGCGAAAGGGTCGATTCCTCGCTTCGGACGTCCGGAAGTGAGCACCACTTTGACGCCGTTCGCCTGCAAATCGAGAAGTATCTGTTTCGTGCGCGGCGAGATCATTTTTTGATCGTTCAACAACGTCCCGTCAAGGTCTAGTAGAATCGCTTGGATCATCGTCGCGTCTCCTTAAATCGTCAATTCGAGTTTGTTTTGTTCGGGGTCGAGCAGGACGCTCTCATAATAACCGTCCCCAGTCGTGCGTGGGCCATCGACGAGTGGGTAGCCGTCGGTCTCGAGTCGTCGCGTCAAGCTGTCGACCGCTTCTTTGCTGCCGAGTGCGAACGCGATATGCGCATAGCCGAGCGTCTCACGCGAAGCGTCTTCAATGTCCGGACGGCGCATCAACTCGAAGCGGCATGAACTGTTTGGGAACGTCAGAAAATAGGATTCGAACTGTTTGCGTTCGTTGATATACTTCTCGTTCGCGGTTGCCCCGAGATACGTCTCATAAAAACGGCGCATCTGTTCAAGCTCGTTCACCCAGAGGGCGACGTGTTCAATCTTCATGGAATACCCCCCTTGGAATTGTTGTCGTATGCTGGGTGGTCAGCTTCATGACCGCTGCCTGGAATTCGAGCATTCGTCGTGTGGAGTGTATCAAATCCGGACAGGCTTGGTAAACTCGACATGAGAAAAGCGGCGTGAAAACCTCACCAATTCCTGTCACAAAAAAGCTTTAAAAAAAATGAGGTCAGACGTCTTCACAACGGTTTACATAAGTGATATGATGTAAGCGTATTCAGGTGTAGCGAGGAAGGAGGGGGATGTCATGCGTTCGCAAGTCGAGTTATTTTTGCAGTATATGACGGTTGAGAAACGAATGTCCACGAACACGAGACAAGCCTATGCGAGCGATTTGACCCAGTACTTATCGACACTTACCCAACTCGGGGTGACAGAATGGAATGAAGTCACGCGGGCACACATCGTCAAACATATGGAAGAGTTATCGCAAGCCGGTCGGGCTGCTTCATCACTCCGACGGGCCGTCAGTTCGATTCGGACGTTCCATCATCATTTGAAGATGACAGGTGGTGCAACGACTGACCCGGCACTTTATTTGGAGACGCCGAAAGCGGAACGGCATCTGCCAGACACGTGGTCTCAAGATGAAGTTGAACGGTTGCTCGACAGTGTGCCGACGTCAGACCCGCTCGCGCTCCGCGATCGGGCCATGCTCGAACTGCTCTACGGAACGGGCATGCGCGTCAGCGAACTTCTTGGGCTTGATTTGGATGATTTACAGTTCGAATTGGGGTATCTACAGTGTGAAGGCAAAGGCGAGAGCGCCCGGATCATCCCGGTGTCGTCTGTCGCCCAAGGTTTTGTCGAACGCTATATCCAACAGGCCCGTAACGGGCTCGGCGGTCGGGAGACCGAGGCGTTGTTCTTGAACGGGCGCGGCGGAAGGCTCAGCCGTCAAGGGTTCTGGAAGATGATCAAACGACGGGCCAAAGAGGCCGGCATCCAAAAAGAGATCACGCCACACGTGCTCCGTCATTCGTTCGCGACACACTTGCTCGAGAACGGGGCCGATCTTCGGGCCATCCAACAGATGCTTGGGCATGCCGATCTCTCCACGACTCAAATCTACACACATGTCAATAAGGCACGACTCCACGATGTCTATCGAAAACATCATCCGCGTGCGTAAAGACACTAAAGGAGGAACTTTTTGTGAAGAAATTTAAACGTATTTTCTTGGTCGTCATGGACTCGGTCGGGATTGGGGAAGCCCCAGATGCCGACCAGTTCGGAGACGTCGGTTCAGACACGCTCGGGCATATCGCTCGTGAACACGGTGGGTTGAACATGCCGAACATGGGCCGCCTCGGGCTGTCGAACATCAAGCCGATTGACGGCATCGAAGTGTCGACGACACCGAGCGCCTACGGACGCATGGAAGAAATCTCGGCCGGGAAAGACACGATGACTGGCCACTGGGAGATCATGGGCCTTCATATCGATACGCCTTTCCGCGTGTTCGAAGAATTCCCGGACGATTTGATCGACCGGCTCAAAGAGTTCAGCGGCCGTGACATCATCGGCAACAAGCCGGCATCAGGGACAGAGATCTTGGATGAGCTCGGCGAAGAGCATGTCAAAACAGGTGCCTTGATCGTCTATACATCAGCTGACTCGGTGCTCCAAATCGCGGCGCACGAAGAAGTCGTCCCGCTCGACGAGTTGTACCGCATCTGCGAATACGCCCGTGAAATCACGCGCGAAGACCCGTACATGCTCGGCCGCATCATCGCCCGACCGTTCCTCGGAACGCCTGGCGCGTGGGTCCGGACATCTAATCGTCACGACTATGCGCTCAAGCCGTTCGGCAAGACGGTCATGAACACGCTCGAGACGGCAGGGAAAGATGTGATCGCTCTCGGGAAAATCAGCGACATCTATGACGGCGAAGGTGTCACGAAAGCGATTCGGACAAAATCGAACATGGATGGCATGGACAAACTCGTCGAATCGCTCGATGAAGAGTTCGAAGGTCTCTGCTTCTTGAACCTCGTCGACTTCGATGCGCTCTTCGGTCACCGCCGTGACCCAGAAGGCTATGCGATCGCGCTTGAAGAGTATGACGCCCGTCTACCGGAAGTAATGGAGAAGTTGCGTGAAGACGACTTGCTCATCATTACGGCCGACCACGGGAACGACCCGACGGCACCGGGAACGGACCATACGCGTGAATATGTGCCGCTCATCGTCCATCATCACGGTTCGACAGCGGTCGACCTCGGCATCCGCGGAACGTTCGCCGATATCGGCGCCACAGTGGCCGATAACTTCGACGTCGATGCACCAGCACACGGAAAGAGTTTCTTAAACGAAATTTGAGGAGGCATTACTCATGGTAAATTGGAACGAAACAAAGGCATTTTTACAGGAACGCATGAACGGAACACCAGAAATCGGACTCATTCTCGGCTCAGGTCTCGGCGTCCTCGCGGATGAAATCGAGAACGCGGTGAAAATCCCTTATGAGGATATCCCGCACTTCCCGGTATCGACCGTCGAAGGCCACGCCGGCCAACTCGTCTTCGGGGACCTCGAAGGAAAACGCGTCGTCGCGATGCAAGGACGGTTCCACTTCTATGAAGGCTACTCAATGGAACAAGTGACGTTCCCGGTCCGCGTCCTCAAATTGATCGGTGTCGAAACGCTCATCGTCACGAATGCGGCTGGTGCTTGCAACGAGTCGTTCAACCCGGGGGACTTGATGATCATTACGGATCACATCAACTTCTTCGGTACGAGCCCACTCATCGGTAAGAACGCGAGCGACTTCGGAACACGTTTCCCGGACATGTCAGAAGCGTACGATAAGGAGCTCGTCACATTGACGGAAGGCGTCGCCACAAAACTTGGACTTTCTGTTCAAAAAGGCGTCTACTTCGGGAACACGGGTCCGACGTATGAGACACCGGCCGAAGTGAAGATGGCTCGCCTGCTCGGAGGCGACGTTGTCGGCATGTCGACGGTGCCTGAAGTCATCGTGGCCCGTCACTCAGATATGCGAGTGCTCGGCATCTCGTGCGTATCGAACATGGCAGCCGGGATTTTAGATCAACCGCTCAACCATGAAGAAGTCATCGAGACGACAGAACGCGTCCGCCAAGACTTCCTTTCACTCGTACGCGGCACGATTCAAAGCATGTAACCACTACCCAATTAGGAGGACGAAACTTATGCGCATGGTCGATTTGATTTTGAAAAAACGTAACGGTGGCGAATTGAACGAAGAGGAGATTCGCTTCATCATCGAAGGCTTCACGAACGAGACGATTCCTGATTATCAGATGTCGGCCCTTTCGATGGCGATTTACTTTAACGGCATGACAGAGAAAGAGACGGCGGCCTTGACGATGGAGATGGTCAAGTCTGGTGACGTCATCGATTTGTCGAACATTCAAGGTAAAAAAGTTGATAAACACTCGACTGGCGGCGTCGGTGACAAAATCAGCTTAATCGTCGCTCCGCTCGTCGCGTCAATCGGGATTCCGGTCGCGAAGATGAGCGGTCGCGGTCTCGGCCACACGGGCGGGACGATCGATAAGCTTGAATCGTTCCCTGGCTTCAACGTCGAGTTGACGGAAGAACAGTTCACGAAGCAAGTAAACGATATCAAGATGTCAATCATCGGTCAGACGGGCAACTTGACGCCTGCCGACAAACGTCTTTACGCACTCCGTGACGTGACGGCGACGGTCGATTCAATCCCGCTCATCGCGAGCTCGATCATGTCGAAGAAAATCGCGGCCGGTGCCGACAGCATCGTCCTCGACGTCAAGACGGGTTCAGGCGCGTTCATGAAGTCGTTCGACGACGCGAAAGCGCTCGCTGAAGAGATGGTCGCCATCGGTAAGAACGTCGGCCGTAAGACGGTCGCCGTCATCACGGATATGGATCAGCCGCTCGGTTTCGAAATCGGGAACGCCAATGAAGTGAAAGAAGCGATTGAAGTCCTCTCGGGCAAAGACGTGACTGACTTGAAGACGATTGCCCTCACGATTGCCGGTCATATGGCGGTACTCGGCGAGTTCTATCAGACGTTCGAGGAAGCGTACGCTGACCTTGAGAAACGGATGGCCGACGGTCATGCCCTCGAAGTGTTCCGTCAGTTCGTAGCGGCACAAGGTGGCGACGCGTCGCTCGTCGATGACTTGTCGAAACTTCCGCAAGCGAAGTATGAGACGACGTTCGTCGCGAAACAAGCAGGTTACGTCGAGTCGATTATCGCTGACGAAGTCGGTGTGGCAGCGATGCTCCTCGGCGCAGGTCGGGCGACAAAAGATGATCAGCTCGACTTCGCGGCCGGTATCACGCTCGAGAAGAAAGTCGGTGACAAGGTCGAGGCCGGTGACGTGATCGCCGTGCTCCGTTCGAACAAAGAAGACATGACATCTGCGCTCGAGCGGATGGACCACGCGTACACGATCGGTGCGACAGAGCCGACGGCGCGTCCACTCGTCCACGCTGTCATCCAGTAACCGGCAAGTCAGAACGTCTGTTTCCACAAAATAGTGGAGACAGACGGTTTTTTTTGATAGAATGGGCAATGTGTGAGTGAGAATGACAATATGAACATAAAGGGGTAACTTTTCATGAAAAAAGGATCTATGAAATTAGAGAACGGCGAAATGATCGAATTCGACTTGTTCCACGATGCGGCACCGATCACGGTCGACAACTTCGAGGAGCTCGCGAACAGCGGCTTCTATAACGGTTTGACGTTCCACCGGGTCATCCCAGGTTTCGTCAGCCAAGGCGGTTGCCCAGACGGGACAGGCATGGGTGGTTCAGGCAAGACGATCCCATGTGAGACATCGACATCGTTCCCATACAAACATGAAGCGGGTTCGCTTTCAATGGCACACGCCGGACGCAACACGGGCTCGTCACAGTTCTTCATCGTCCATGAGCCACAACCACATCTCGACGGTGTCCACACGGTCTTCGGAAAAGTGACGTCTGGCCTTGAGCACGCGGTCAAACTTCGTCAAGGCACGAAGATGGCCGAAGTTAAAGTTTGGGACGAGAATTGATTTCTGCCTGAACGTTATGGCACAATGAGCCATGTCTCTCACGTGTTCACTTAGTGAAACATGAATGACTAAAGGTGGTGAAACCAGCAATGCTGGTGAAATACAAACAATCGTACGAAAAGACGGCGATGGGCTTGCTCGCGTTCTCATGTAGCGACAAATCTCCGCTCGCCTTGCTCGAACTCGTCCGGTCCTACGAAGAAGACCCTGCCAAATTCCTCTATCTGTGGAGAGTCGGGGAAGACTTCGTCGGGATCATCGGGATGGAGCAACAAGAGACGACGATGTTCATCCATCATATCGCGCTGTCTCCGTCGTTCCGCGGCGAGAAGCGTTCTTACGAATTGCTCGATGAGACCCGGAACTTATTGCCGCTCGACTTGACGCTTGTCGGTCAAGGCAAAACCGGTGACTTGCTCGATAAATGGAACCAAGTCGTCATTTAAAAAAAGCTAGGCTCAGCGCCTAGCTTTTTTACGTGCCTCAAGCGCCCGGAGCCGTTCGGTGACGACGGGTGTCCGGTCTCGATACATATGTTTATGGACGAGCTCGTCAAACGTCAAAGTGGTCGGTTCGAAGGCGGGCTTCAAACGCTCGATGCGTTGTCGTGTCGCTTCATTGAGCGGAAGCGCCTCCGGGAGCGGCCAACGCTCCAAGTCACGGGCAAACGTCGCGGTATCGATTCCGAGGGCTTCGAGTTCGGTCACGGCCAACGTGAGCTTCTGCTGTAACGCTGCGATACTCTTTTTTGCACCGGGCGTGTTACCGCGACGGGCATGGTAGTGGGCAACGGCGTATTGAATCAAGGCAGCGTAACCGAGATCCTCTCGCCCCCCGTCCTGCCATGCTTCTTCAAGCACTTCGTGGCACTCGAAATAATCGGCATGACATTCAAATAAGAGCGTATACTGGATAAAAGGCGTCGACATCAAATTTCTCCTTTCGTGGTCACGGTACTACAAAACATGTTATACTAAAGCGCAAAAATGTAAATGGCAGGTGTCTCTATGGAAGCGTACAACGTCAAAATCGATACGTTCGAAGGCCCGCTTGACCTGTTGCTCCACTTGATTGGAAAAATGGAGCTCGACATCGCAGACATCTCTGTCTCCGAGGTCACGGATCAGTATGTCGCCTATATCCGGACGATGCAAAAATTTGAACTCGATGTGGCCAGTGAATATTTGGTCATGGCGGCGACGTTGCTCCAATTGAAGAGCAAGCAACTGTTGCCACCGGTTCCAGTTGAAGAAGATGACATTCCCGACTTTGGGGAAGAACCGACCCGAGAAGGGTTGATTCGACAGTTGATTGAATATAAGGCGTATAAAGAAGCGGTCGTATTCATGCGCGAGCAAGAAGAGTCTCGCCTCGAACTGTATAGCCGTCCCGGTGAGGATTTGACGCGCTACATGTCCGACCTCGTCCAGCCGTATGACGGTCCACTCAACTTTGCGGACTTATTACACGCCTATTCGAAAATGGTCGAACGCAAGCGGTGGAAAGAGCGTCGCAAAAAGACGATCAAACGTGAAGAACGGACGCTTGAAGAACAGATGACACGGTTGCACGATCACGTCTCGGCAAAGCGGACAACATCGTTCTTCTCGTTTTTTGAGGAACGTCCCGATGTGTCGGACCTTGTCGTCACGTTCATGGCGCTACTCGAATTGATCAAGTTGCGCGTCGTTACGACTAAACAGGAAGAGCGAGACATTCAAATCTCGTTCGTCGAATCGTCAAAGGAAAGGGATGAAGCCGTTGCTGTCTTATGAAACGATTATTGAGAGTCTATTGTTCGTCGTCGGCGAAGAAGGAATGGAAGTGCGGGCCCTCGCGGACACGCTCGACATTTCGGAAGCCGCTGCACGCGAACAGTTGAGCAAACTAGAAGCATCGTTCAAAGATTCGGGTCGTCCGTTCCAACTGATTGAATCCGCGGGCGTGTATAAGCTCGTGACGATTCCTGAAGTGTCGGAGTACATTCAACGCTACGTCGGCACGATGGCCGAACAGGCGTTATCACGTGCCGCGATGGAGACGCTCGTCATCATCGCGTACAAGCAACCGGTCACCCGGGCTGATATCGAGGAAGTCCGGGGCGTTAAAGTCGAACGTGTCATCCATACGCTGTTGTCTAAAGGATTGATTGAAGCGGCCGGCCGGGCCAAGACAATCGGCCGGGCCAAGTTATACCGGACGACCGAACATTTCCTGGACCATTTTGGATTCAATTCACTCGATGAATTGCCCCCATTAACGTTTGAAGACGAGCTCTCGGACGAAGGCGATTTGTTCTTCGGCCAGCCGTCTGCGATTACGCAAGATAGATTGGAGAATGAATAAATGGAACGTTTACAAAAAGTGATTGCCCAAGCAGGTGTCGCCTCACGGCGTAAAGCCGAAGAAATGATTTTAGATGGACGGGTGCGCGTCAACGGGAAAGTCGTGCGCGAACTCGGTACGAAAGTCGGTCCAAAGTCTGAAGTCGAGGTCGACGGTGTGAAAATCGAACAAGAAGAGCATGTTTATTATGTGCTCTACAAGCCGAGCGGTTACGTCTCGACGGTCGAAGACGATAAAGGACGGAAAGTCATCACCGATCTCGTACCGCCTGGATCGCGTGTCTTCCCGGTTGGACGTCTCGACTATAACACGACGGGACTCATTATTTTAACGAATGACGGTGAGTTCTCGAATATGATGACCCATCCGAAGTTCAAGATCCCAAAACGTTATGTCGCGAAAGTGAAGAACATTCCTTCGTATATTGCGATTAAACAACTCGAGTCGGGTGTCGAACTCGATGACGGCTACAAGACGGGTAGCGCCCAAGTGAAGATGAAGACGGTCGACCATAAGAAAAACTCGGCCATCTTAGAAATCGTCATCTCGGAAGGCCATAACCGTCAAATCCGTCGCATGCTCGAAGCAGTCGGTTCAGAAGTCATCAAACTGAAACGCGAACAGTTCGGTTTCTTGACGCTCGACGGTCTCACGACGGGCGAATGGCGTGAACTGTCACGCAAGGAAGTATCGAAGCTACGTGAGCTTGCCAACCCGACCGTACCACCCGTACAACGGGGCAAGAAAAAGAAAAAATAACAACTAAAAAATCGTCCTGAGATAGGATGATTTTTTATTTTGTGGAGATTGTGTGACAAAAAGATGAAAAAAGTCTGTTAATGTGCGTTTTTGGTGTTTTTTCAGTACAATAACAACTAAAGGATGGTGTGAACTCATGACGAAAGAAACAAAGTCGGGTGATCGCATGAACCAGGCGATGGCCCATAAGAAAAAACGGTCATTTTGGCGGCTCATGATTATGACGATGGTCCTGTTCGCAGGAGCGGTCGTTATCATGCAATTGTTTGAACAAGCCGGCAACGACGGACGTATCGAGGCCGGTGACGATGCGCCGAACTTCAAGCTCGTCAGTCTTGACGGGACGACGATGGTCGAGCGTGACACATACGACGGTAAAGGGTTGCTCTTGAACTTCTGGGGCACATTCTGTGAACCGTGTGAGAAAGAGATGCCGGTCGTCCAGGATAACTATGCCGCACTCCAAGACATGGGCGTCGATTTTTGGGCGGTCAACGTCGGCGAGACACCGCTTCGGGTCGATAATTTCGTGAACGGCCTCGGCGTCAAGCTCGACTATCCGATTTTGATGGACACGCGCAGCGAAGTCGAGAAGGCGTACGGGATTTATAACTTGCCGGTCACGTTCGTCATCGATGCCGACGGCAAAGTGATTGAAAAGTACGAAGGTGAACTCACGAAAGAGAAACTGATGGAGTTGGCCGAGAAGTCATTGTAAGCGAACGGGGGGCGCACAAATGCTAGATATGAAATACGACGGCGCCGATTTACGATCGAAGCGTCGTCCACGGTCATGGATTGACCGGGTGTGGAGCTTTTTTGCATCGGTCAAGGTCGGTCTATGGCTCATCGGGCTTATCATCGTCGGGTCGGCGATCGGAACGATTTTCCCGCAAGAGATGTATATTCCGCAACAGTTGCCGGCGAACCAGTATTACACGGACGAGTACGGGACACCGGGTACGATTTACTACACGCTAGGATTCCACAACCTCTATACATCGTGGTGGTACATCACGTTGATCGTGATGCTGACGTTATCGCTCATCGTTGTATCGATTGATCGATTTTTCCCGCTGTATAAAGCGTTGAAATTTCAACCGGTCCGACGTACCGATCGCTTCATGCGCGGACAACGTTTGATTGGTGAGGGAAAAGGGACGGACGAGCAAATCGATGCGTTCGGAGAGGCTTTAAAAGCCAAGCGTTATCAAGTGAAGCGTGATGGGGATGCCTTACTCGCCGAGAAATATCGATTCGGTCGCTGGGGTCCATACGTCAATCACATTGGGCTCGTCATCTTCTTCATCGGGGCGATGCTTCGCGTTTTCCCGGCATTCCATACGGATACGCTCGAATGGGTGCGCGAAGGCGATACGGTTCCGCTCGAAGCGACGGATGATGAATATTATCTTCGCAACGATCAGTTCATCTTAGAGATGTATGATCCGGAAAATAACGCGGAAGATGCGAAATTTGCCAAGGCGATCGAGAAAGCGGGCGCAGTCCCGAAAAACTATGAGACGGAATTGACGCTGTTCAAGAAGACCGGGACGAACGAGGACGGATCGCCGCAACTCGAGGAAGTCGATACCGGTTCGACGAAAGTGAACCACCCGTTCAAGTTTGAAAAGTACGAAGTGTATCAAGAACAGTATTCGAGTCGCCTGGAATTCTTGTCGATGTCCTTTAACGTTGCCGATAAAGAGACAGGTGATGTGTATGGACCGTTCACGGTCGATTTGACGAACCCGGAGACGACGTATGACCTCGGAGACGTCACGGTCAAACTGAACGACCTGTATCCTGACTTTGAGGTCAAGGACGGCCAACCGAACACGAAATCGCCACGGGCACTCAACCCGGCCTTCTTCATGGCGATTGACACACCAGACGGCACGACGGAATCGAATTTGATTGGAATTCGTTTAAACGTGGCCGATGAAGATAATCGCTATGTGTTCCAGTTCGCTGGTACGGAGATGGCAAGTACGAGTGGTCTACGCGTCAAGAGTGACTCGACGTATCCGATTTTGATTGTCGGTGGAGTCATCTTCATGATTGGAATTGTCATGGGGATGTATTGGCCGCACCGTCGTATCTGGATTCGCCGACACAATGAGACGGACGTGCTCGTCGCTGGTTTCACCAACAAGAACCCGTCCTCGCTCAATCGCGAAATCACACCGCTCCTAGAGAAAAATGGCCTGCCGATCTGGGAAGATCAGGCACGGTTTGAAAAAAAGACGGACGACAACTCAACCAATGAAAGAGGGGAATCATAATGGAGTGGATTCAGTGGAGCAGTCGTTTGCTCTTTATCGCGTTCATCCTTTACGCTGTCGCGACCGTGTTATTCACGATCGCGGTCAGCGGGATGCGCAAAGGCCGAAACGTCAACCGTATCGCCTACGGCAAATATGCGTTCATTTTGGCCGTCATCGGCTTCATCGCTCAAATGACATATTTTATTTTACGTTGGGTCGGGGTCGGTTATGCACCGGTATCGAACCTGTACGAATACACGACGTTCTTCGGCATGATGATGGTGTTCGGGTTCCTCGTCGTGTACGGGATTTATAAAAATGACGTGCTTGGCTTGTTCGCCATGCCGGTGGCGCTTCTCGTCATCGCTTTCGCTTCGATGTTCTCGAGCGAAGTGGCACCGCTTATCCCGGCCTTGAACAGTGTCTGGTTGAAAATTCACGTCACGACGGCCGCGCTCGGCCAAGGAATTCTCGCCATCAGCTTCGCCTCAGGTCTCATTTTCTTATTGAATGAGACGTCGATGCGGGAACAGTCGAAGTCACGAACGTGGCTTGAGATTACGATGTTCGTCCTCATGTGCACGCTCGGCTTCATTCTCGTCTCGATGCTCTTCAAGGCGATCGGTGCCGGTGGCGTGGTCGAGTTCACGAACGACCGCGGGACACAAGAGTCGTATGAATACTTCATGCCGATGTTGTTCGTGCCGGAAGGGGCTCAGCTTCTCTCTGGTTCGAGCGGACTGTCACTTGAGTTACCGACGTTCATCAATACATTGAAGTTGAACACGCTCATTTGGTCGGTCATCGCCGGCGTCGTGATTTATGTACTGCTTCGTTTCGTCATCTTGCGAAAACGGATTGCCGAGGCGCTTCAACCGCTCGCGAAAAAAGTCGACCTTGATCTCGCCGACGAGATCAGTTACCGGTCGATCGCCATCGGCTTGCCGGTGTTCATCCTCGGTGGACTCATCTTCGCGATGATTTGGGCGCAAATCGCCTGGAACCGTTTCTGGGGCTGGGACCCGAAAGAAGTGTGGGCACTCATCACGATGCTCATCTATATCTACTATTTGCATATGCGCATCCAACGTGGTTGGACGGGAACGAAAGCTGCTTGGTTATGTGTCGGCGGCTTCGCCGTCATCATGTTCAACTTGGTGTTCGTCAATCTCGTCATCGCAGGTTTGCACTCATATGCGTAAAAAAGAAGTCACTTCGGTGGCTTCTTTTTTTACGCCGCTGTCAACTGACCGTTGTGAAGCCAAATAATAGAGTGGTATAGTTATGAAAGAGAGCGAAATGTTCACAATTGTGCAACATTCGCTACATCTTGTAATGGTTCTTTAGGAGGTTTAGTGGATGGCTAATAAAACAAAAATTTTAGTGGTCGACGACGAGGAAAGAATTCGCCGCCTATTAAAAATGTATTTGGAACGGGAACAATATGTGATCGTCGAAGCGACGAACGGGGAAGAGGCGCTTCAGCTCGCCCTTGAGCACAATTTTGATGTCATCCTGCTTGATTTGATGATGCCGAAAATGGACGGGGTCGAAGTATGTACCGAGCTTCGGAAATCGAAGGCGACACCGGTCATCATGCTGACGGCGAAAGGCGAAGAAGTCGATCGTGTCCAAGGTTTCGAAGTCGGAGCGGACGATTATATCGTCAAACCGTTCAGTCCGCGTGAGGTCGTCTTGCGCGTCAAGGCACTCCTTCGCCGCTCGGGCTCGACGAAATATTTGCGTACGGCCGAAAAATCAAAAGACTTGATCGTCTTCGCGCATTTGACGATCGACAACGATGCGCACCGCGTCACGGTCGACGGAGAAGAAATCGCGCTCACGCCGAAAGAGTATGAGCTCTTGTTCTTCTTGGCCAAACAAGTCGACAAAGTGTTTTCACGAGAGCAGCTGTTGAAAGAAGTTTGGAACTATGAATTCTTTGGAGACCTTCGAACGGTCGACACACACGTGAAACGACTCCGGGAGAAGTTGAATCGTGTCTCTCCAGAAGCCGCGCAAATGATCACGACGGTATGGGGTGTCGGGTACAAGTTCGAAGTCGTCAGTGAGTGATGATTCGCCGGAATAGCATCGTCACAAAACTATGGTTGACGATTCTCGTATTGGTCAGTCTCATCTTGTTCATCGTCTCTGTGTTGATGCTCGAGTTTTTCAACTCGTTCCATATCGACCAGGAACGCGGCCACTTGGCCAAGCTCGGCGGGCAGGTCCAGTCGGTGTTGCTTCAAGAAGGGGACGCGTCACGGACGGTCGACCAAATCATTGAAGTGTACGGTGCGAACTATATATTAGAGAACGGGACGGTCCGTTCGAACTTTGGAACGGAAGTCGACGGTCTCATGACGGAGCTCGGCCGTCAGGATTGGGAAACGTATCAGGCAGTCGGGGAGACCGCGATTGGAAACTTTTCGTCATTTGACGATCAGGCGGCACTCGCGTATCGGACGACATTCTCACTCGAGACAGGGGAATACACGCTCTATTTGATCGAACCGCTCGACGCGATCTCGAGTGCGAACGAAGGGGCCCGGACGATCATCTTTTGGACGGTCGCGTCGGCCATCATCGTCACGACCGTATTTGCCTTCTTCTTATCGACTCGGATTACGGCACCGCTCCGCGAGATGCGTGACGCGGTCAATAAGACAGGAGAAGGACAATTCGACCTCCGTCTCGTCCAGAAGTCGAACGATGAGATTGGGGAGTTGGCCGGGTCGTTCAATGCGATGAGCAGCCAACTGTCGACATACGTGAATGCGCTCGATCGAGAACGGCTCCAACTCGCCTCGATTTTACGATCGATGGCCGACGGGGTCATCACGCTCGATCGTCATGCGAACGTCATCGTCACGAACCCGCAAGCCCAACCGCTCCTCATCGACGAACAGCCGCATGAAGTCGTCCTGTCTCTCTATGAGGACGTCGTTGCCGGGGCACCGGAGAAGACGATCGAAGTGAAACAAGACGATCATTATTATACGTTGACGGTGACACCGCTTCTCGGCGAGGACGATTTTGAAGGTGCGGTTGTCGTCATCCGTGACACGACCGAGAGCCATCGTCTTGACAAGATGCGAACCGATTTTGTTGCCAACGTCAGCCACGAGCTACGCACACCGCTCGTGACGCTTCAAGGGTATTCCGAGGCGATTATCGACGGCATGACCGAAAGTGATGACGCGACGAAAGAGTTCGCTTCCATCATCTACGATGAATCGCTTCGATTGGCCCGTCTCGTCAACGATTTGCTCGACCTGGCACGAATCGAGTCAGGCAAAGAGACGATGCAGTTCACGACGTTCGACCTCGGTGAATTCCTTCCGCGCGTCATGCGCAAATTCAACCAAATGGCGAACGAAAAAGGCATTACGCTGTCAACGGAGGCCCCGCGTCATGCCATCGAGGCGGACGGGGACCGATTGGAACAAGTGTTCACGAACTTGATCGGCAATGCCATCGCCCATACCGAGTCGGGATCAATCCGGCTCGAGGCGAGTGAAGAGGAGGCCGGCTTCGTGATCCGTTTGTCGGATACGGGCAGCGGTATCCCGAAAGAAGATTTGCCGTTCGTGTTCGAACGGTTCTACAAAGCGGATAAAGCGCGGACGAGCGGCGGCAAGACGGGTACCGGCATCGGTCTCGCCATCGTCAAAAACGTCATCGATGCCCATCAAGGCACGGTCGACGTCTCGAGCACGCACGGGGAAGGAACAACGTTCACGATTCATCTTCCGTACACACAACCGCACGCATAACGACAATGGTGACTCCTATGGGTCACCATTTGTGGCATCAAGGAGGAAATGACATGAAACTGTACACACGAGGCGGGGACAAAGGGGAAACATCACTCATCGGCGGACGTGTCTTAAAGATTCATCCGCACATCCAGGCGATGGGGCTGTTAGATGAATTGAACAGTCAGATCGGTCTCGCGCTCGTCCATCAGACAGACGAGACGCTCCGGTCCCAGCTGACGAAGATTCAACATGATCTATTCGATCTCGGTTCCGAGCTCATGTATACTGAGACGCCGCCACAACAAGTCGATTTGACAATCGTCACCGAGCTCGAGACGTGGATTGACGAACTTGAACCGAAATGTCCGGAGCTCGTCCGTTTCATCTTGCCGGGTGGCAGTGTCGGTGCGGCGAGCCTGCACGTGGCACGTACCGTCTGTCGCCGTGTCGAACGGGAACTCGTCAACGTCGACGCCGCCGCTCGTCAGCTCCCGTACTATAACCGGCTGAGCGACTATTTGTTCACCGCGGCCCGTTACGCCAATGTCGTGGCCGGAGTTCCCGATCAAGAATACGCCCGCGGTGCGGACGTGTTCAAAACGAAAAAGAAAAAGGAGTAGATCAACTTATGAAAGGAATCGAACAATTCCAACAACGACTGCATTATTCGGTCTACCCGACCCAAAAATTTAAAACGACGACATGCCTCGTCTCATTTGCGGCCCCACTGTCGGCTGAGACGATTGCCGACCGGGCTTTACTGCCGTATGTGATGGAGAAAGCGACCGAAGCCTATCCGTCGATCGAACTGTTTCATACGCCGCTCGAACAATTATATGACGCGAGCCTTTACGCCGGAGCGTCGAAAGTCGGCAAAGAACATGTCATCCAGTTCCAACTCGAAGTCGTGAGCGATGCGCTCGTCGGCGAACCGGTGCTCAGTGAGGCGATCAAGCTGCTCGAAGAAGTACTCCTTCGTCCGAACGCCTATGACGGGGCGTTCCAACCGCTCATCGTCGAACAGGAGGCCCGTCTCCAGCGTCAGCGCATCGAATCGGTATACGATGACAAGATGCGCTTCGCCCAGCAACGTCTTCAAGAACTGCTCGGCGGCGAACTCGCCATCCAGTCGCTCGGTACACTCGAACAGTTGGAGCACGTGACGCCTAAGACGCTCTTTGATGCCTATACCTCGATGATCCGTCACGATCGTGTCGACGTCTACGTCGTCGGCGACGTGAGTCGTGAGCAAGTGACTGCCGCGTTCGCGCCGCTCGAAGGGCTCGGGGAACGACTCGTCCGTGAGTATCCACAGCCGGTCGACCGTGAGTTTCAGCGCCTCGAGGAACATCAAACGATCAATCAGAGCAAATTGCACCTCGCCTATCAAGTCGACGTCGACCCGCGCAGTGAAGACGCTGTCCGGATGCAAGTCGTCAACGGCCTGTTCGGCGGCTTCCCGCACTCGAAACTGTTCATGAACGTCCGGGAGAAAGAGAGTTTGGCCTACTATGCCGCCTCGCAGTACAGCTCACTCAGCCGGATGTTATTCGTCTATGCCGGGATCGATGCCTCGAACCAGGCGAAGACCGAGGCGATCATCGCCGACCAACTCGCCGACCTCCAGGCCGGGACGTTCGAGGACGAGACACTCGAACAGACGAAAGCGATGCTGTACCATCAACGTCGTCAACTCGGGGATAACCCGCGCCAATTGATCGCTTGGATGAGCGGCTCGGACATCCGTCCGTTCTCGCTCGAGGAAGAGATGGCCATCATCGAGCGGACCTCGCGGGATGATGTGGCCGCGCTCGCTAAGGGCCTGGATTTACAGGCTGTCTATTGTTTAAAGGGGGGAACTGTATGAAACTCGATTTTCCAAACGTCGGAGAAACGCTCCATCACACCGTCCTCGAGAACGGATTGACGGTCTATTTATTGAAGAAGACCGGTTATGAGAAGACGTATGCCACGTTCACGACGAGATATGGTTCGATCGACCGTCGCTTTAAAACGGAAGATTGGGTCGACGTGCCAGACGGGATCGCCCATTTCCTTGAGCATAAGATGTTCGAGAAAGAAGACGGCGACGTGTTCCAACAGTTCGGACGCCTCGGCGCGTCGGCGAACGCGTTCACGTCGTTCACCCGGACGGCATACTTGTTCGGTGCGACGTCAAACGTCAGTGAGAACTTGAAGACGTTAATCGACTTTGTCCAAGCGCCGTACTTCACGGAGGCCTCGGTCGAGAAAGAGAAAGGGATCATCGGCCAAGAGATTCAAATGTATCAGGACAATCCGGGCTGGCGCCTCTACTTCGGTTTGATTGAGGCGATGTATGCCGAACATCCGGTCAAAATCGATATCGCCGGCACGATCGAATCGATTAGCGCCATCACGGCCGACGATTTATATCGCTGTCACGAGGCGTTTTACCATCCGAGCAATATGGTGCTGTTCGTCGTCGGCAATATCGACCCTGACGCTGTCCTTGCCGAGATTACCGCCAACCAGGCGGCGAAGACGTTTGATGCGCCGCTATTGACGGCACGTGAGGTGGTCGAGGAGCCCGAGACGGTCCATATGACGGAACGGGTCATCGAGATGGACGTCTCGGTCCCGAAAGTGATGATCGGCTATAAAGATACGCCACGCTCCGGCAAAGAGGGCATGAAGCAAGAGCTCATCGTCGAACTTCTCATGCACGCCTTGTTCGATACGACGGCACCGCTCTATGCGGAACTGTACGCCGAAGGATTGATTGATGACGCGTTCTCGTTCGACTATACGTCAGAAGAGACGTTCGCCTTCGCCGTCCTGTCAATGGAGACACCGCACGTCGAGCCGTTCGTCGACCGGATCACGTCCGCTCTCGAGCGTCCGCTCGAACTCGGCGGCGAGACACTCGATCGCAAGAAGCGCATGATGAAAGGACAGTTTTTGAAGGCGCTCAACTCACCAGAGTTTATCGCCAACCAGTTCTCACGCTACGCGCTCAGCGGCGGCAACATGTTCGACATCCCGGACTTGCTCGATGCGATCACGCTTGACGACCTGTATGCGGCGTACGACCGTCTGTTCCAAGCCGATCATCGGACGGTCTGTGTCGTCAAGAAACCGTGACGACGCTCATCACGGGAGCGAGCGGAGCGATTGGCCGTGCCGTCGCGCTAGCGTTTCGAGACGATGCACTCATTTTGCAGGCGCATTCGCAAACGGAGTCGCTTCGTGCGTTCGTTTCACACGAACAGTTGACGGCAGACGTCGTCACGTGTGACCTCGACGATGAGGCCGGACTCGAAGCTTGGCTCGAGACGCTCGGACCGGTCGACCGCCTCATCCATGTCGCCGGTAATCATGCCTACGGTCTGCTCGTCGATCAGTCACTCCTCGAGCTCGATCGGCTGTATCGCATCCATGTCCGCTCGATGGTCCGTCTCGTGCAGCACGTCGTCGGGCAGAAACCGTATGATCGCCCGCTCGACATCGTCGTCGTCTCGAGTGTCTGGGGCGAGGTCGGTGCGGCCGGAGAAGTCCTCTATTCAACGGTCAAGGCCGCCCAGCTTGGATTCGTCAAAGCATTCGCGCGCGAGGCCGGACCGTTTCACGTCCGCATCAACGCGGTCACGCCGGGGTGGATTGACACCCCGATGAATGATACGGTAGAAGAGACGAAACAAGACGTTCGGGATGAGATTCCGCTCGGCCGGTTAGGAGGCCCAGGGGAAGTAGCGGAGACAATCCGCTTCCTCTGCTCTCCGGCAGCCGCATACATGACCGGCACCGTGCTTCGGATCGACGGTGGTTGGGTGTGAAACTTTGTTGGCTCGGTTGAAACGAGTTCTTTTCAATTCTTCTAAAATAATTTAGAATGAACAAGGTAGCGAGCACACATCAGAAAGGGTGGACGAGATGGATCATAAGTTCGAAGAATGGTATCTCGAATATGAACTTTGCCAAAATCGACCCGGTATCCTCGGGGATATCGCCTCACTGATGGGGATGCTTCAAATCTCAATCGTGACGATCAACGGCGTCGATCTACAGCGCCGCGGCATGCTGTTAAAGGCACCGGCGGCCGATCACGTCCATCGTCTGGAACATATTTTGCGCAAGATGGAAGCCATCGTCGTCATCAAGCTCCGGCGCCCGAAACTCCGGGACCGGATCGCAATTCGACACGGACGTTACATCGAGCACGATAACGATGACAAGAAGACGTTTCGTTTCGTGCGTGAGGACCTGGGTGTCCTCGTCGATTTCGTCGCCGAACTGATGAAAGAAGAGCGGCATTTGTTGATCGGCGTGCGCGGCAACCCGCGTGTCGGAAAGACCGAGTCGATTGTGGCAGCGAGCGTCTGTGCGAACAAGCGCTGGCTATTCCTGTCCTCGACGCTCATGAAGCAGACGGTGCGGACTTCGCTGTTCGAGGAAGAACGCGAAGGAGACCACGTCTACATCATCGACGGTGCCGTCTCGACGCGGACGATGGATGAACGCCATCGGCAATTGATTCGCGAAGTCATGCGACTTCCGTCTGTCAAAGTCATCGAGCACCCAGATCTTTATGTGCGCAACACCGACTGTGTGTTCGAGGACTTTGATTACATCATCGAACTACGGAACTCACAAGATGAGGAGATCATTATTCCTCAAGAGACACATCGTGAGGCAGAATGGTTTGAATAACTACTTGAATGGAAGGTGTGGACCCCTGTGACAGAACTAGGGACTTTTTTGAAACAAAGGCGTGAGGCGAGCGGTTTGACGCTCGACCAAATCCAGCAGACGACGAAGATTCAAAAACGCTATATCATCGCGATCGAGGAAGGTGATTACAAAAATCTCCCTGGCTCGTTCTATGCACGGGCGTTCATCAAAACGTACGCGGAATCGTTAGGGCTTGATGTTGATGAACTGTACGAGACGTATGCGAAAGACTTGCCGAAAATCGAGCCGCAGCCGACCGTTCAATTGTCGCGAAAACAAACCTACTCGAAAGCCTCTGAAACGTCGAGCCGTGTGTCGCGTTGGGTACCGAAAGTCATGCTCGTGCTCGTCGCCTTCCTCTTGATGACGGCCGTTTATTACGTCGTCCGAAACCTTGATTTTGGTGATCAAAACGCGTCACCGGCCGAGCCGTCGAACTCGGGTGTGACGATTGACCAAAACAAGGACGTCCCGAAAGAGGAACCGGTTGAAGAAGAACCGGTCGAGGAAGAGCCGGTCGAAGAAGAGCCTGCTGAAGAGACGGGGCCGATTGCGGTCGCGTCGACGAGCGGAGCTGATCTCACGTACGAGATTGCGACAGCCGATAAGTTGACGACGGAGATCCATGTGAAAGAATCGCCGGCGACGTATGTCGGCGTCCGAGATACATCACTCGAAGGACCGTTCCTCGCGCCGGAATATCCGAACCAATCGAAACAGAACCCGATTGTCATCGAGGACGCGGAGACGGATACGCTTCGCATCCGCATCGGCTTGATCGGTGGGGTCGAGAAAATTGTTGTCAATGGCCGCGAGCTAGAACTTGCCGACTCGCCGGTCACACAAAATATATTTGTAAAGAGAGTCGACGCAGAATAAGTTGACTCTCCTTCTAGAGGAGGAGTTCTCGATGAACCTACCTAACCGCTTGACGATGTTACGGGTGTTGCTCATCCCCGTGTTCGTCGTCTTGCTCGCCGTAGATTTTGATTGGGGAGACATCGCTTTCCTCGGAGCGGACGTTCCGCTCCATCAATTCATCGCCGGCGTCGTGTTCACGATCGCCGCTATCACTGACTGGCTTGACGGACATCTCGCCCGCAAGCACAACTTGGTCACCAACTTCGGGAAGTTCATGGATCCGCTCGCTGACAAACTACTCGTCACGGCGGCACTTGTCCTGCTCGTCGAGATGGACCTCGTCGCGGCATGGGTCGTCGTCGTCATCCTATCGCGTGAATTCGCGGTGACGGGGCTACGTCTTGTGGCTGCCGATGAAGGCATCGTCGTCGCGGCCGGGAAGTCGGGCAAAGCGAAGACATGGGTCCAACTCTTTGCCATCATCTTCCTGTTGTTCGGTAATCCGATTTTCAGCTATGTCGGCATCCCGTTCGGTGAATGGGCCATGTGGCTCGCGCTCGTCTTGACGATTTACTCAGGGGCCGAATATTTTGCACAAAATTACAAGATCATTGTAAAGTCGATGTAACCGTCGGCACAGACGAGTTGTTCAGCTTGGCCGAACAGCTCGTTTTTTTATTTGGGGGGAGGAATTCGGATGAAACGGACCGAAATCATTGCGGTAGGCTCTGAACTGCTCTTAGGGGAAATCACCAACACGAACGCCCGTTACTTGTCAGAACAGCTGTCGAAATACGGACTGTCCGTCCTGTATCATGTAGTCGTCGGGGATAACAGGGAGCGCCTGAAAGCGACGCTCGAAGAAGCGAAGTCCCGTAGCGAGCTCGTTATCGTCACTGGCGGACTTGGCCCGACGGCCGATGATATCACGAAGACGACGCTTGCCGACGTGCTCGGCCGCCCACTCGTCCGCGACGAGGCCTCGCTCGAGACAATTCGTCGTTTTGTCGCCTCGCGCGGACGGACGATGAACGAAGGAGATGCTCGTCAGGCCGACGTCTTATCCGGGTCCGAAGTACTTGACAACCCGGTCGGTCTTGCGCCCGGCATGTGGATTGAAGGGGAGACGACATGGCTCTTACTGCCTGGCGTACCGTGGGAAATGAAAGCGATTGTCGAGTCGACGTTCCCGAACAAGTTCACGGGTGCGACGATTCATTCCGAGTCGCTTCGGTTTTATGAAATCGGCGAGTCCGCGTTAGATGAGGCGGTCGTCGATTTAACGACCGGTGCCAATCCGACGGTCGCCCCGTATGCCGAGTCAGGCGAGGCACGGCTTCGGATCAGTGCTCGGGCCGAGACGGAATCCGAGGCGCGGCAAATGGTCGACCGGGTCAAACGGGACATTTTAAATCGGGTCGGCCGGTATTACTTTGGTTCCGATGAGGAGACGCTCGCTACCCATTTGATTCGAGAGTTGCAAGCGCGCAAGGCGACGCTGTCGATTGCCGAGTCGCTTACGGGTGGTCAAGCCCAAGCGATGCTCACGGCCGTCCCGGGGGCGTCCTCGGTGTTCAAGGGCGGGGTCGTCACGTACTCTGACGAGCTAAAAAATAGGTTTTTAGGGGTGTCCCTTGATACAATTGAGTCACACTCGGTCGTCTCAAAAGAAGTCGCCTTTGAAATGGTCCTCGGTCTGACGCGTCAGACCGGGACGGATTATGGACTGGCGTTCACCGGCGAGGCCGGCCCGACTTCAAGTTCGGGTCAACCGGTCGGCAAAGTGTTTATCGGTATCCGGTCACCGGCCGGGATTGACGTGATTGAACGCAACTATCCACATCAAGAGCGTCACGTCATTCAAGCCCGAGCGACAAAAGACGGAATATGGGCGCTCCTTCAACAAATGAAAAAAGGCGAATAAACGTTCGCAAAAAACTTGTGTATCGTTCTCGGTTCGCTTATAATGAAAGTATCAATCAAAGGAGGCTCATTAATCTATGAGTGATCGTAAACAAGCGTTAGAAATGGCATTACGCCAAATTGAGAAACAATTCGGTAAAGGCTCAATCATGCGCCTCGGTGAAAATACAGATCAGCAAGTTTCGGTGACCCCGTCAGGCTCAATCGCCCTCGACATCGCCCTCGGTGCAGGTGGCTACCCACGTGGTCGTGTCATCGAAGTGTACGGACCTGAATCGTCAGGTAAGACGACGGTGGCGCTTCACGCCATCGCCGAAGTTCAAAAACGCGGCGGGCAAGCAGCCTTCGTCGACGCCGAGCACGCGCTCGACCCGAAATACGCCCAAAACCTTGGCGTCAACATCGATGAGTTGCTCTTATCACAACCGGATACAGGGGAACAAGCCCTTGAGATCGCGGAAGCCCTCGTCCGCTCTGGTGCGGTCGATATCCTCGTCGTCGACTCGGTTGCGGCACTCGTTCCGAAAGCCGAGATTGAAGGGGAGATGGGAGACTCACACGTCGGTCTTCAAGCCCGCCTCATGAGCCAAGCGCTCCGTAAATTGTCTGGTGCGACAAACAAGTCGAAGACGATCGTCATCTTCATCAACCAAATCCGTGAAAAAATCGGAATCATGTTCGGTAACCCGGAAACGACACCTGGTGGTCGTGCCCTCAAGTTCTACTCGTCGGTCCGTCTCGAAGTCCGTCGTGCTGAAACGCTCAAACAAGGCCAAGACATGGTCGGGAACCGGACGAAAATCAAAGTCGTCAAAAACAAGATCGCGCCACCGTTCAAGACGGCGGAAGTCGATATCATGTACGGCGAAGGCATCTCGCGTGAAGGGGAGCTCATCGACATCGGGGCCGACCTCGATATCGTTCAAAAGAGCGGCGCGTGGTACTCGTACAATGAAGAGCGTCTCGGTCAAGGCCGTGAGAACGCGAAGCAGTTTATGAAAGAGAACCCGTCGGTGGCCGCATCGGTCGAAGAACGCATCCGCGACCACTACGGTCTCAACGGTGAAAAGACGGTCACAGTCGAAGCTGACAACGATGACATCCTCTCACTTTTAGACGAAGAATAAGTAACGTTTCTCGCCTGACACGGTTCAGGCGAGATTTTTTTAGTATAATTTTTTTGATGAATTGGTAGTTCTATCCTGTCCGTGCATTGCATTCTAACAGGTAAATAAGTACAATAAAGCTATACGCGGGCTCGCTCGCGTTTTCATTCATGAAAAAATAAAATAACCTTGCGAAAGGGAGGTGAACATGATGGAATGGCTATTAGAGCTTATTCTGATCCTCCTTTTGCCGATAGCTTTTGTTGCAGGTTTTTTTGTGCGTAAATCGATCGCCGAAGCGAAGATTCAAGGTGCCGAGACGGAAGCGACCAAGATTGTAGAGCAAGCGCGACAACAATCGGAAGCGATGCAAAAAGAAGCACGGCTTGAAGTAAAAGAAGAGATGATTCAACTTCGCAATGAAACCGAACAAGAATTGCGCGAACGACGTGAAGAGCAGAAAGTGAAAGAAAATCGTTTCGTCCAAAAGGAAGAGCTTCTCGACCGGAAAGCAGACATGCTTGAACGGAAAGAAGACGCCTTGGATGAACGTGAGGCTGCACTCGCGAAACGGAAGCGTGAAGCGGAAACGCTCGAGAGCAAAGTGGAGGAATTATATGAGGAGGCGCGCCAAGAATTAGTACGCGTGGCAGCCTTGTCGAAAGAAGAAGCACGGACCATCATCATGGACGAAGCGAAGCAGGAAGCGCTTCACGATGCTGCTCTCCTTCAAAAAGAAATCGAGCAAAAAGCAAAATTAGAAGCTGATAAAAAAGCGAAACACCTCTTGTCTCTCACGATGCAACGGTACGCGGCCGAACACGTCGCCGAGACGACCGTATCAGTCGTCAACTTACCGAGTGATGAGATGAAAGGACGCATCATCGGACGTGAAGGACGTAACATCCGCACACTCGAGACGCTCACCGGAATCGACCTCATCATCGATGACACACCGGAAGCGGTCATCCTGTCTGGATTCGACCCGGTCCGTCGTGAAATCGCCAAGATGACGCTCGAGAAACTCGTTCAAGACGGTCGGATTCACCCGGCCCGCATCGAAGAGATGGTCGAGAAGTCGCGTCGAGAAGTCGATGAGCGCATCCGTGAATACGGAGAAGAAGCAACATTCTCAGCCGGCATCCACGGTGTCCACCCGGACCTCGTCAAGACGCTCGGTCGAATGCGTTACCGGACGAGTTACGGTCAAAACGTGCTCGCTCACTCGGTCGAAGTGGCCCATCTCGCCGGTATGATGGCCGCCGAGCTCGGGGAAGACGTCACGCTCGCCAAACGAGCGGGTCTCCTCCACGATATCGGGAAAGCCATCGACCATGAAGTCGAAGGCAGCCACGTCGAGATCGGTGTCGAGCTCGCCACGAAGTACAAAGAGCATCCGGTCGTCATCAACTCGATCGCCTCGCACCACGGGGACGTCGAAGCGACCTCGACGATCGCGGTTCTCGTCGCAGCGGCTGACGCCTTGTCAGCGGCGCGTCCAGGAGCCCGTCAAGAGACGCTCGAAAGCTATATCCGACGCCTTGAGCGCCTCGAAGCGATTTGTGAGTCGTTCGAAGGAGTCGAGAAATCATATGCCATCCAAGCGGGACGTGAAGTCCGGATCATCGTCCGCCCAGACGTCGTCGACGACGTCGTGGCGAACAAGATGGCCCGCGACATCTGTAAACGGATTGAAGATGAGCTTGATTATCCAGGCCAAATCAAAGTGACGGTCATTCGCGAAACGCGTGCCGTCGATTATGCGAAGTAACAAGAGCGGAGACATTCTCCGCTTTTTCTATTGGAGGAGGACAAAACTATGAAAATCTTATTTATCGGCGACGTGGTCGGAAAACCGGGTCGCGACATCCTAAGTGCCCAAATCGGACGCTTGAAGAGCAAGTACAGCCCGACGTTCATGCTCGTCAACGGTGAAAACGCAGCCAACGGACGTGGTATCACAAAAAAAATCTACCAACAGTTCCTTGAGCTTGGGTTCCATGGCGTGACGATGGGGAATCATACTTGGGACAACCGTGACATCTTCGACTGGATCGATGATGCTGACCGTATCGTCCGTCCGGCCAATTATCCGGAAGGCACACCTGGTGTCGGCATGATGGTGTTGAAACAAGGTGGGAAGAAGCTCGCCGTCATCAATGCGATGGGGACGGTGTTCCTGCCATCGCTTGACTGTCCGTTCCGCACGGTCGATGCCCTCGTCGAAGAAATCCGTGGCGAGGTCGATGCCATCTTCGTCGATATGCACGCTGAGGCGACGAGTGAGAAGATTGCGATGGGCTATCATCTCGATGGACGCGTTCAAGCTGTCGTCGGCACCCATACGCACGTCCAGACCGCTGACAACCGCGTATTGAACAACGGCACGGCATACATCACCGACGTCGGGATGACCGGCCCGCTCGACGGGGTGCTCGGCATGGATGCCGAGGTCGTCTTGAGAAAATTCATGACACAACTCCCGGTCCGGTTTGAAGTTGCCGAGGGACGGGAACAACTTAATGGAGTTTTAATCACTATCGATGACCAATCGAAACGAGCCACAAAAATCGAACGCATACACCTAGATGATCAGACCGTATGGTTTGATTGAACAACCTACCCGAGGGGGAAACAAGAATGGACGTACTCAAAGTTTCGGCAAAATCGAATCCTAACTCCGTGGCGGGTGCACTCGCTGGCGTACTTCGTGAAAAAGGAACGTGTGAGATTCAAGCAATCGGCGCCGGGGCGCTCAATCAATCCATCAAAGCGGTCGCGATCGCGCGTGGTTTCGTCGCGCCGAGCGGGCTGGATTTGATTTGCATCCCTGCGTTCACCGATATTATGATTGACGGAGAAGAACGAACGGCAATCAAGCTCATCATCGAACCACGATGAGCTTGCGGTCGGGACATAGGTCCTATTCTTGTAAGAGAAGCCATCGGCGCGGATGGCTTCTCTTTTTTGTCTGAGAATATGACGTTCTATCTTCTCAGGTTCGTCATTTTATGACAAGATGAAAGGGAACGTGAAGTTCGATCAAGAGATGAAGAGGGGGACGTTTTCAATGGAACAGCTCGTGTCTATGACAGAGAAGGAAGCAACGACACCTGTGATGAAAGCGATTCAAAAACATACGGCCGGATTCGGGGCGAAGTTGGTCGAAGTGCCAATCCCGACACCAGGAGCCGGACAAGTGTTGATCAAAGTGAAGGCGACATCGATTTGCGGGACCGATGTCCACATCTATGAGTGGGACGACTGGGCGAAGAGCCGAGTTAAACCGCCATACGTGTTCGGTCACGAGTTCGCGGGGGAAGTCGTGGCGCTCGGGGAAGGTACGAAACGCATCCAAATCGGACAGACCGTGTCGGCCGAGACGCATATCGTCTGTCATCAATGCAAACAATGTTTGCGCGGGCAATATCACATCTGTAAGAACACGAAAATCATCGGTGTCGACACGCAAGGCTGTTTCGCCGAGTACGTCGTCATGCCGGAAGAGAACTTGTGGGTCAATCCCGAGTCGATGCCGTCGAAGCTCGCGTCGATTCAAGAACCGCTCGGTAACGCTGTCCATACGGTGCTCGCCAGTGACGTGTCGGCCAAGTCGGTCGCCATCGTCGGTTGTGGACCAATCGGGCTCATGGCCGTCGGTGTCGCCAAAGCAGCGGGCGCGAGCCGGGTCTATGCGATCGATGTCAACCCGTATCGGTTGAAGCTCGCCGAAGACATGGGGGCGGACGTCGTCATCAATAGCCTTGAGCAAAATCCGCTCGAGCTGATCATGGATCAGACGGAGGGGGACGGCATCGATGTCGTTTGTGAGATGAGCGGGCATCCGGTCGCCATCGACCAGGCGTTCAAGATGGTCACGGCCGGCGGCGATGTCAACGTGTTGTCACTCCCGGCAAAACCGGTCGCGATCGACCTGACACGTGACGTCGTCTTCAAAGGGGTACGCGTCCAAGGCATCACCGGACGCAAGATGTATGAGACGTGGGGCCAAGTGTCGACGCTTCTCGCGACGGGTCAGCTGAACGTGGAACCGATTATCACGCACGTGTTCAAGCTCGAGGAGTTCGAGCAAGGTTTCGAGCTCATGCGGGCCGGGAAATGTGGAAAGGTCGTCTTATTACCATAAACAGGGGGAATCAATATGGCATTTGAACATATTACAGAAGCAGTCAATGAAATGAAACAAGCGGGCACGTTCCGCTCGCTCGTGCCGCTCGAATCAGCACAAGGGAACGAGGTCACGATCGGTGGCAAGTCGCTCGTCCAGCTATCGTCGAACAACTATCTCGGTCTCGCCAACCATCCGCGCTTGAAGCAAGCGGCAATCGAAGCGGTCGAACAGTTCGGTGCCGGCACTGGGTCGGTGCGGACGATCGCCGGGACGTTCGAGATGCATGAGGCGTTCGAACGCGAGCTCGCCGAGTTCAAGCATACGGAAGCGGCGCTCGTGTTCCAGTCGGGCTTCGCGACGAACCTCGGCGTCTTGTCGGCGCTACTCGGCCCAGAAGACGTCGTCATCAGCGACGCGCTCAACCACGCTTCGATCATCGACGGCATCCGGTTGACGAAAGCGGCCCGCCGCATCTATAAACACGTCGATCTCGAGGACTTAGAAGCGGCCTTGAAAGAGACTCAAGATTACCGGACACGTCTCATCGTTACGGACGGCGTCTTCTCGATGGACGGCAATATCGCGCCTCTCCCGGAAATCGTCGAGCTCGCCGAGAAGTATGACGCGGCGGTCATGGTCGACGACGCCCACGCTTCGGGCGTGCTCGGGAAGAATGGTCGCGGTACGGTCAACCACTTCGGTCTCGACGGACGGGTCGCGCTCCAAGTCGGGACGCTATCGAAAGCGATCGGCGTCCTCGGCGGATACGTCGCCTGCTCGAACGACGTGCGTGACTTCTTGATTCAAAAAGGACGCCCGTTCTTGTTCTCGACGTCACACCCGCCAGCGGTCGTTGCGGCGAACCGTGAAGCGATTCGTGTCATGAAGGAAGAAGAGGAACTGTTCGATAAGTTATGGGCGAACACCGAGTTCTTTAAGACAGGACTTCGCGATCTCGGCTTCGATATCGGGCATGCGACGACACCGATCACGCCGGTCATGCTCGGTGAAGAGACACTCGCACACACGTTCTCGGACAAGCTGAAAGACCACGGCGTGTTCGCACAGAGCATCGCCTTCCCGACGGTCGAGAAAGGTAAGGCCCGGATTCGGACGATCGTGACGGCGGAACATACCCGTGACGACCTCGAACGTGCGCTCGCTGCCTTCAAGGCGGTCGCCGAAGAATTGAATGTCACGCTTCACGCGTAAGATTGAACTGCAGACGAATCGTCTGCAGTTTTTTTGTTGGGGTGATGTAGACGTGAGATAAACCATCATGCCCATCCGTTCATTCATTTGAAATTTTTGGTAGGCATATAGGAGGTAGGCTTTAAAATTTGAACAGTTAAGACATGATGAATGGTTATCGTTTATTTCAAACACCGTATTTTGATCAAAAAATCTTAAGAAAGATATTCGGAGTAGGCTAACCTTCTTTTGATTGTCTGAACATATTTTTTTCTTGGCTGGGGTCCGTGTGCATCTGGGGAACAAATATTGTTTCAAGATTTAGAGGAGCCAACGCTGATGGGTGATATAGTTCCCAGTCATTTTCTTTTGGCTATCCACATCAAAAAGCAAGGCCCGTGGCCCTGCTCAAAGAATCAACATCCCGCGGAATCCACGGGCCGCATAATACGAATCGGCACCATTATGATAGAGGAAGATATGGTCGTAGCGGCGGTCGCAGAATAAGGCGCCGCCTTTTTGACGAATCGTTTCTGGAGTGACAATCCAGCTCGATGTTTTCAAATCGAACGAACCGAGCGTCTGTAGATGACGATACGTTGCTTCGTCGAGTAGCTCGATTCCCATCTCCTCAGCCAATGCGACGGCGCTCCCATCCGGTTTGTTCTTCTTCCGTGCCGCCAACGCCGAAGCGTCATAGCATAGGCTGCGTCGACCACTCGGACTTTCTGGAGAGCAGTCGCAAAAAGCTAAGGCGCCATTCGGAAGTCGAATCACATCAGGTTCGCCGCCGGTTCGTTCCATCTCGGCAAGCACGACGAGTTTCTGGTCGTCCTCTTGAAGGCGAGTCAAGACGTCGGGCCAAGTGAGATCAGGATGTCGTTCGGGATGGGCGTTAAATCGTACATGTAGAGTTTGCAATATCTCGTCCTTTTCCTGGTTTGATAACGTGTTCATATTTAGATTCCTCCTAACTAGTATTTTCTTTTAGTATACGTGATGCGGAATGAATCTGTTGTAACCAAAGGAATTGTAAATCATATAAGGGGGCGCCTTTTTGTTATGAAGATTGGACCACATCTCCCATCTGGTCGATTTGTCGACCGACCCAGACGAGCGGAACGGTCAACGCTGCGCCAATCAAATAGACGATGGCAATCGGCAATCCGTCCGCGAGTAGTCCGAACGTCAGGCTGCCGATGCTGAAGGCGAGGGTGTAGGCCGTCTGTTGGACGCTATACACGTACGGAAGTTGCGAGGCAGGTGTCATTTCTTGGAGCACCGTGTTCGTCTGGATGATGCGGAGCTGGGTGGCGTATCCTTGAACCGCGAGCGCGATGAGCGCGAACGCGATATGAGATGTCACGCCGAACAATAGGGCCGCTAAGACAGACAAGATGGAGCTGACGGCGAGCGAGCTGTTGCGCTTTGCGCGATACAGGTAAGCGCTGGCCAGAATCATGCTAATCAAGAAGCTCGCGTTCATCGTTCCCCACCAGCCCGTATCGATGTGGAGGTGGCGTTCCAAATAGACGAGCAAGAGCGCCGAGATCCAGAGTGTGCTGACGAACGACTCGAACGTGACGAACACCGTGATTAACCTGGCGAAAGGAGCAGTGCGCACGAAGGCGAGGCTGTCCTTAAGCGATATGTCTGATTCGCCATCTTCTACCGTCACGTCGCGGTCGAGTGAACGGACGAAGCGAAGCGTGACGAGCGTCGAGAGCATGAACAACATCAACGCGATCATCAGAGCGAGCTCGCTTGAGAAGGAAGCGACGACCATCGTGCCGAGAGGCCACATCGCCAGCTGAATGAACTGGTTCGACCCTTGGACGAGACTGTTCGCTTGTTGGCGATTCGTCGTCAGCCTGGGGATGAACGACGCCTGGACCGGACGGGCGAACCCATCCAAGAAGGCGATGAGCACGACGAGGCCGAGGACGAGAATCGACTCCGACCAAATGACGGCCCCGAGCAAGACTGTCTTCAACAGTTGTGTGACGAGCAACATCTGACCGAAGGTGAACCGAGATAAGATGCGGGCAAAGAACAGACCGCTCACGGTCATGCCGAGCGTGACGGCAATCGGGAAACTGGCCGCAGCCAGGGCGGAACCGGTCTGTTGATATAACAAAGCGATTAAGGCGACGATATAAAGCACGTCACCAATATTGGCCAGCCATTGACTGACCAGCATCAGGTAAAACGACTTCATCATGACTCTCCTCCGGAACTATTCAATTTTGGGTGGATGACATGAGGTCGAATTACATACTTTCACCGCTTTCAAATTATTTACAAATAGTTTACGATGAAATGATGAAGAACACAATAATTGGTAACTTAACGGGGGAAATGACATGTTACGCTATGACATCAATGATCAGCTTCAACTACGAATGTTCACCATTGACGACGCGGAGGCGTTGTTCCAATTGACGATGGCATCGAAGCCATACCTTCGCGAGTGGCTCGGGTGGCTCGATTACACCGAGACGGTCGAAGATTCGCGGCAAAACATCGAAGGACGAATCAAAGGATTGATGGAGACGGGCGGCTATCCGAAATCGTTCGCGATTGTGTATCAGGACGAGCTCGCCGGGACGATCGGCTTCAATGACATCGACCGGGGCATCAAATGCGGGACGGTCGGCTATTGGCTCGGCCAAGACTTTCAAGGCAAGGGCATCATGAGTCAAGCGCTCGAGACGGTCATCGATTATGGGTTCCGTGATTTGAAACTCGATAAAATCGAGATTCGGGTCGCAACTGGGAACGTGAAGAGCCGGGCGCTGCCCGAGCGATTCGGTTTCCTCGAAGAAGGGGTGCTTCGCAATGCGGAGTGGCTCTATGACCGCTACGTCGACCACGTCGTGTACGGGCTGTTGCGAGATGAATGGGCCCATTAACATACAAAACCCCGTCCTGTTACAAGGCGGGGTTTTCGTTTGGGATTTGTTCGCCGTAGAGTTCGCTACCGAACTCCGCGTACGCCTGTTCGTAGCGCCGGAGTGATGACTCTTTATGCATACATGTCACGTTCATCCGCTCGAGTGACGTCATGTCGGTCGCGTACGTCTTCAAGACGTGGGCGTTCCGGAGCATCGATGGTGTGACCGAGCGGGTGAGACCGCTCCGTTCGTTCAATTGGCGCATCATCTTCGTGATCATGACGATCGTCAACTGTTTCGGCTGGTTCTTCGCATACACCCAGCGGAATGTCATTCGGGCGAAATCGAAAGAGACGAATACAGGATCATCCGAGTACCAGCGCGGACGGACCGGCGTCGGGATGTCGGCCAAATAGTTCATGAGAAGTGCCTGGTCCTCTGGACTAAGTTTCAACGTGAACCGGTTGCCGAGCCGGTCATAGACGTCGAACTCGTGGCTCGCGAGGTGCAGGTCGTTCATCCGGAGACGGATGATATGGTGGACCCGGAGACCGTACTTATAGAACAGAGTGACGATCAACTCGTTTCGGTTGACGAGGTATGGATGCGCCTGAAGCTGATTCTCGCTCAGACCGCTTGTTGAGCGGATCGTTCGGACGAGCTTGTTGAACTCAGCGGGCAAGGCAATCTGGTCGACGGTGAGCGTGTGGGCCGGTTGCGCATACGTCAGCATCTTCTTACGGAGCGGGTTCAAGAAGACGGTCAGGCTATTGATGACGGTGACAATCCGGGCGACCGTCGCCTGTTGATATTGTTTCTCCTCGATGAGGAAGTCGTTGACGAACGTCTTCCACGATTCGAGCGGGACGGCGAGCCACGCCTCCGGGGCATCGAGCTCGACGTTATGGTCATGAAAGTATTTGTGCACATCGATCAAATCGTACCGATAGCGTTTCAGCGTGGACGGTTGACGGCCGCTCGCGCCGAGATGGAACAAGTACGCCTCGATATATTCAGGCAATGGATACTCTTTTCTACGTTTCGTCATGGACGTTCCTCCTTCTCCTCATATCTTACCACAAACGGACGTTCTCCATTCGTCGTTTCGTGGTAAGATGGAGGATGAGACTTATAGGAATGAGGGATTTTTATGCAACGAGAGAAAGTCATTATCGTCGGGTGTCAATTACCGACCGTCGACGATTGGACATATGAACAATCGATGGGAGAACTCGTCGAATTGGTCGATACGGCACGAGGTGAGGTCGTCGCCCGTCTCGACCAGAAACGGCAACAAGTCGACCGCCGCACATTCATCGGAAAAGGGAAAGTCGAGGAGCTCGCGGTGCTCATCGAACAGTTCGAGCCGGACATCGTCATCTTCAACGCCGAGCTGTCGCCGGCCCAATCGAAGAATATCCGCATCTCGCTGAACGACCCGGACGAGATGAAACTGATTGACCGGACGCAATTGATTTTAGACATCTTTGCCGGACGGGCCCAATCGAAAGAAGGGAAGCTCCAAGTCGAGCTCGCTCAGATGAACTACCTGCTTCCACGTTTGATCGGACAAGGCACGCAGTTATCACGTCTCGGTGGCGGAATCGGGACTCGGGGACCGGGTGAGACGAAACTCGAGTCCGACCGTCGTCACATCAAGCGCCGCATCGATGAAATCAAGAAAAATCTCGAAGGCACGGTCGCGCACCGTGACCGTTACCGGGAGCGTCGGAAAGAAAACCGTGTGTTCCAAGTCGCGCTCGTCGGTTACACGAACGCCGGGAAGTCGACAATCTTTAACCGCTTGACGGATGCGGATACGTACGAACAGGACGAACTGTTCGCGACGCTCGACCCGCTCACGCGCGAGCTCGAGTTGCCGCGGGGCGGTAGAGTGCTGATCACGGACACGGTCGGATTCATCCGGGACTTGCCGACGAAACTCGTCGCCGCGTTCCGCTCGACGCTCGAGGAAGTGCTCGGGGCCGACCTCGTCCTGCACGTCATCGACGCGTCAAACCCGCACTACATGAACCAAATCGACACGACGAATTCGGTCTTGTCGGAACTCGGGGCGAGTGAGGTACCGCAGCTCGAGGTATACAATAAGAAAGACCGGTTGACCGAAGACTTCGTCGGCGGACCGCTCGTCATCTCGGCGCTCGATTCGGCCGATATCGAGACGCTCGTCGGCGCGATCGAAGATAAGATTGCTGACGTGTTGACGAAAGTACATGTCGTCTTGCCGGTCCGCTCGTTCGAGCATTACCATCCGGCCAAAGATTCGATGTATCGTCTCGAGGAGAAGTTCCTTGATGACGGTTCGGTCGAACTCGTCGGATATATGAGAGAAGACACGCGTCTATATGCGACGCTGAAACAATTTGAGGTGTGAAACAATGATGTGGCAAGAAAAGATTGCGTACTATGATGAATTGGCCCCGTTCGTGACCGAGGCGGAAGAACGGGTAAAACCATATTTTGAAACGATCGAGGCGACGGCGGAGTTCAACCAATACCGTGTCCTCGAGTCGTTCAAGAAACACAAAGTGTCGGATTTCCATTTCAATCCGACGACCGGGTACGGCTATGACGATATCGGGCGCGACACGCTCGAGTCGATCTACGCCGACGTGTTCGGGGCGGACCTCGCCCTATGCCGTCCGCAAATCATCTCCGGGACACACGCCATCGGGATCGCCTTGTTCGGTGTGTTGTTGCCAGGAGATGAGCTGCTCTATATCACCGGCAAGCCGTACGATACGCTCGAAGAGATCGTCGGGATTCGTGGAGACGGCCGTGGGTCGCTCAAAGAACTCGGTGTCGGCTACGACACGGTCGAGCTGAAAGAGGACCGAATCGACGTCGAGACCGTCATCGGACGGATTCGTCCTGAGACAAAGCTCGTCGGCATCCAGCGCTCGAAAGGTTACGCCAATCGTCGCAGCATCCCGGTCCAAGAAATCGGTGAGGCGATCAGGAAGATCAAAGCGGCACATCCGCACGTCTTCATCTTCGTCGACAACTGCTACGGCGAGTTCGTCGAGACGATCGAACCGACCCACGTCGGGGCCGATCTCATGGCCGGCTCGCTCATCAAGAACCCGGGTGGCGGCTTGGCGAAGACGGGCGGCTATATCGCCGGGACGAAAGAACTCGTCGAACGCTGTTCGTTCCGCATGACGACGCCAGGCATCGGGAGCGAGGCCGGTCCGTCACTCTACTCGCTCCAAGAGATGTACCAAGGGTTTTACATGGCGCCACATACGGTCGCCCAAGCGTTGAAAGGGGCACACTTGACGGCGAGCCTACTCGGATTGCTCGGTTTCGAGACCGACCCGCATTATACGACGCCCCGGACCGATTTGATTCAATCGGTGACGTTCCGCGACCGTGACAAGATGATCGCCTTCTGTCAGAGCATCCAAATGGCGTCACCGGTCAATGCCCACGCGTTGCCGGTACCAGCCTATATGCCGGGCTATGAGGATGACGTCATCATGGCGGCCGGGACGTTCATTCAAGGATCATCGATTGAACTGTCGGCCGATGGACCACTCCGGGCTCCATACACGGCCTACGTCCAAGGCGGATTGACTTACGCCCACGTCAAGGTCGCGCTCATGCTCGCCTTGAGCCAATTGCGGACGAAAGAGCTCGTCACATTTGACCGTGACAATATCTCACAGAAGTTGTAACCGAAATGTCATGTTAACTTTCTTAACATCTATTGACAGGTAAGTTGTCATGTATTATTCTCACAGTGTGAGACAGAAAAGGAGGGATAAGAGATGGCCGATCAATTTCGTCGCTCCAACCCGTTGTTTCCGATTGGAATCGTTCAAGATTTGACACAGCTGACAGGTAGACAGATTCGGTACTATGAAGAACAGGGTCTAATTTCGCCTAGTCGGACGGAATCGAAACGACGGCTCTATTCCTTTAATGATGTCGAACGTCTACTCACGATCAAGGATTTTATCGACCAAGGCTTCAACTTGGCGGCGATTCGTCATATGCTCGACAACACGGACGCCAAAGATGCGGAGTCACCAAAGGCACCGGTCGATGAAGCACCGAAAATCTCTGAACAAGAGTTACACAAATTATTGAAAACACAGCTTCAAGAAGCTGGCCGTTTCAATAAGACGTCGCTCATTCAAGGTGAGCTGTCACGTTTTTATCGATGACGCCAGTACACTAACCATTACACAATGTGAGAGGGGACATTTCACCATGGCCAGAAAAACGTTCACGAAAGAAGACATCAAACGCATCGCACAAGAAGAGGACGTACGCTTTATTCGTCTTCAATTCACGGATATCCTCGGTACGATCAAAAACGTCGAGGTTCCGATCAGCCAATTGGACAAAGCACTTGATAACAAGATGATGTTCGATGGCTCTTCAATCGAAGGGTTCGTACGCATCGAGGAATCAGACATGAACCTCTATCCAGACCTTGACACATGGGTTGTCTTCCCGTGGACAGACGGCAGCGGTAAAGTCGCTCGCTTGATTTGTGATATTTATACCCCGGACGGCAAACCGTTCAGCGGTGACCCGCGCGGCAATTTGAAGCGTAACCTCGAGCGCATGCAGAAGCTCGGCTTCACAGCGTTCAACGTCGGACCAGAGCCTGAGTTCTTCCTCTTCAAGAAAGACTTGAACGGCCAACCGACACTCGAACTCAACGACCAAGGCGGTTACTTCGACTTGGCACCGGTCGACCTCGGCGAGAACTGCCGTAAAGAGATCGTCATCGAGCTCGAAAACATGGGCTTCGAAATCGAAGCATCACACCACGAAGTCGCACCAGGTCAGCACGAGATCGACTTCAAATACGCAGATGCGGTCACGACGGCCGATAACATCCAAACGTTCAAACTCGTCGTCAAGACGATCGCAGCAAAATACGGTCTTCACGCGACGTTTATGCCGAAGCCACTCTTCGGTGTCAACGGTTCAGGGATGCACGCCAATATGTCGCTCTTCAAAGGTGACACGAACGTCTTCTACGATCCAAACGGCGAAATGGAACTCTCTGACACGGCTCGCGCCTTCACAGCAGGGATTCTCGAGCACGCTCGTGCGTTCACGGCTGTCTGTAACCCGACTGTCAACTCGTACAAGCGCCTCGTTCCTGGTTACGAAGCACCTTGCTACGTAGCATGGAGCGCGCGCAACCGTTCACCACTCGTTCGTGTACCAGCGGCCCGTGGCCTCTCGACACGGATCGAAGTACGTTCGGTCGACCCGGCGGCGAACCCGTACCTCGCTTTGGCCACGCTATTGGCTGCAGGTCTTGATGGAATCGAGAAAGAAATGGCGGCTCCGAAGCCGATCGATAGCAACATCTACGTCATGGACAAGCCAGAACGTGTTGCTAACGGGATTGACGACCTTCCGGCTACGCTCTTCGACGCGCTCGAAGTACTCCGTACCGACAAAGTCGTCATGGAATCACTCGGTGAACATATCGGTGAGCACTTCCTCGAGTTGAAAGAAATCGAGTGGGATATGTTCCGTACGCAAGTGACAGAGTGGGAGCGCGATCAGTACATGACGCTCTACTAAGTCGACTAATGAGGGATATTCCCTTTAAAATCAGAGTCCTGAACGAGTCTTCGTATGAAGTGCTCATTCAGGACTCTTTTTCTATAATTCGCTTCAACTAATCAATATAATGAGGGAGAATGTATATCACTATAAATGTAATGGAATGGGATAGGGGGACGAGAAGTGGCAACACCATTAAAAGACGTGTATGATGAGACCTTTTTGTTGGAATTTGGACGACGTATTCAAACCGTGTATCCGTCATTTGACGTACAGGCTTTTATCGCATCAATCATAGATGAATCGTGGGAAGCGTTGGCACTCAAAGGGCGTACTCGACGTATTTCGATAAAACTAGGTCAGTATTTGCCACAGAATTACGAATCAGCTTTGGACGTATTGGTTGAAATTGCAGATGACTGCGTCGGCTTTCCTTATTTGTTTTTCCCGGACTTTGTAGCGGTGTATGGACAGGCAGAAGAGCATTGGGAACGCTCGATGTCAGCGCTCGAACGCTTCACACAGAAGTCGTCTTCTGAATTTGCGATCAGGTCTTTTTTGTTGCGGGAACCAACGCGTGTGATGAACCAAATGACAGCTTGGGCCATTCATCCGAACGAACATGTTCGGCGTTTGGCGAGTGAGGGTTGTCGTCCTCGCCTTCCGTGGGCGGAATCGTTACCCATGTTCAAAGAAGACCCAGCTCCAGTGTTGGAGATTTTAGAGTTGTTAAAAGAAGATCCATCATTATATGTGAGAAAAAGTGTCGCTAACAACCTCAACGATATCTCGAAAGATCACCCAGAAGCTGTACTCGCAGTCTCGCGACGATGGCAGGGCGAGCATCCTCATACCGATTGGATCATTAGACACGGATGCCGGACACTGATCAAGTCAGCCCATCCTGACGCGTTAACGATATTCGGTTATACGCAGGAAACAAATTTAACCGTCGACTCATCGATTTCTATACATCCGAACGTGATCCGCATAGGGGAGGCGTGCGAGATTCAGTACGATGTGTCCATTCGTCCAGGGGATGCTGCTTATGTTCGTATCGAATACGCGATTGAGTTTATAAAGGCCAACGGGAAAGCGAGTCGTAAAGCATTCCTGCTAGCGAATAGAACCGTCGCTGGGGGTGCGCGACTTGCAGCGACCAGAGTGCACGACTGGTCAGATTTGACGACCCGTCGGCATTATCCAGGGGAGCATCGTGTCGTCTTGTTGGTAAATGGACGAGAAGTGGCTGAAAATCATGTCATGTTGCATAAAAGTTGTTGAACTTCTATATAATAAACGGTTCGAAAAAGGGCAACCCAGTCTAATAGACGGGTTGCCCTTTTAGGTGTATGGCATAAGCATTTGCTTAAAACGCACGTTTGAAGAACGTCGATGCATAGTCGAGCGTCGTATGTAGCGTCGTCGCGAAGACGAGTCCGAAGAAGCAGGCTGCCCCGTTCAGGTCGAGCCACGATTTGGCAGCTTCCTCATACGGCGTGAACGTGAGCACGAGCGTGAGCGGGAAACCGAGATAGATGACCCGGATCAGATCGCTCAAGAGCGGCAAATGCGAGAATAACGACCGATGGGGCATAAGCTTCACGTAAGGGAGCCAAAAGCCCCGAAGCGGTCCCCATCGATAATAGGCGTCCGACTTCAAGTCGAGGTCCGGGGAGAGCCAGAACGTCCCGATCAGGGCGCCGAATAGGAACACGGTCGGAACATCGATGTCAATAAAAGGCGTGGCAATCGCAAGAGCACCGATTGCCACGAGATTCGTACGGGTATGTGTCTTGCCACTCGCCATTAGTGAATCGTGCGGTATACACCGATGACCTTCCCTAAAATCGACACGTTATCGAAATACATCGCTTCGAGCTCGTCGTTCTCCGGCTGGAGGCGAACTTTCGAAGCTTCTTTATAAATCCGCTTCACGGTCGCTTCACCTTCATCCGTCATGGCGACGACAATCTCTCCATTGTCGGCCGTGTTCTGTTGACGGACGAGGACGCGGTCCCCATCCAAGATCCCCGCGTTAATCATCGAGTCTCCTGAGACAGAGAGCATGTAGACGTTGTCGGAACCGACGACGTGAGCCGGGAGCGGGAAGTGTTCTTCCACGTTCTCGATGGCCGTGATCGGCGTACCGGCTGTGACTTTCCCGATGACCGGCACGTACATGACGGCATCGTGGTCTTCGACGACGGACATCTCTTCATCCAAAATCTCGATGGCGCGTGGCTTCGTCTTATCACGTCGAATCAATCCACGCTTCTCAAGACGGTCCAAGTGACCGTGTACAGTCGAGCTCGATGCGAGCCCGACAGCCTCGCCAATTTCGCGGACCGAAGGGGGATACCCTTTCGCCCGAACCTCAGCTTTTATAAAATCAAGAATCTGTTGTTGTCTTGCTGACATTTTTTTCAATGGATTTCACCTCGATTATGTCGAATAACCTGCGAACGCATCCTATTCTTTATGGGTTTAGTTTAACACAAGAACACATGAGCGCACAAACATTCGTTCGTTTTTTTCTGCTTGACCGAACAGAAGTTCTTGTTTTATGATGAGAACAGATAAACGAACAGACGTTCTCGAGAACGTGTATTCTTATTACCAGGAGGCAATGATTATGAGAGACACAATCAATGGAATCATCTTAGTCGGCATGTTGGCACTCGGTATGTTCGTATTTTTCGCGGTCGGAGAGCTTCGTGACAACGAAGCGGTCGTCGTGACCGAACAAAAAGTCGAACACAGTATTGAAGAAGAAGTCGCCTTGAAAGAGGCGGAGACGCTCGAAGCGCACATTCTCGCTAAACGGGATGAGGAAAAAGACGACAAGACGACGTGGTTCGCCGCCGAATAATCGTTTCTGATTGCGAACATCCCTTCATCCTGTGTATCGTAGAGGGCGAATGGAAAGAAAGGAAGTGACGCGATGCGAGTCGTCATTTATTGTCGCGTATCGACGAACAAGTCCACCCAAGAGACGTCGCTCAGTCGTCAGGCGGACGAATTGAAGCAGATGGCGAGACGTCTTGATGCTGAGGTGGTCGATGTGATCAGTGAACAAGAGAGCGGGTATGAGGTCAATCGGGCGGGACTGCTCGATCTATTGGAGCACGTCTCGACGTCCGATCTCGATGCCGTGCTCGTGAGCGATGACAGCCGTCTCGGACGGGGAAATGCAAAAATCGCTATCTTGCATACGCTCATGAAACATAACGTGCGCTTGTTGACGATGCAGTCGTCCGATGAATATATCGTCTCCGACGCCGAGAAGATGGTACTCGAGATCGTCAGTGTCGTCGAAGAGTATCAACGAAAGATCCATAACGCTAAAATTTCACGCGGAATGCGTCGGGCGGTCGCGAACGGATTTAATCCGCATCGGAATATCCAGCACCATGACCAGGGAGGCCGGAGCCGAATCGAAGTTCCGATTGAAGAAATCGTCCAATTGCGTGAACGTGGACTCACGTTCGCTGAAATTGCCGCCACCCTCCGCGGTTTTGGTTATGAGGTATCGAAAGCGACCGTGAACCGGCGCTACTTGGAGCACGTGTCGGTACCAGAAACTTGATTCCTGCTCGCTGATTTTGTACAGTAGAAGGACAAATTCAGTAGAGAGGGGGCGAGCCCGATGCTAGCACCTGAACAGTTGGAGCGAATCAATTTCCTCGCCAACAAAGCAAAGACAGATGGTCTGTCACCACAAGAGATGGACGAGCAGCAAGCGCTGCGCCAACAATATTTGCAAGCGTTCCGCCAATCATTCAAATCACAGATGATGGGAATGAAGGTCGTCGATCCGGAAGGAAACGACGTAACGCCAGAAAAATTAAAAGATGAGCAGGAACGTTACCGCTCAGAATGACCATGAATGCACATCCTATTTCATATAGGATGTGCATGTTTGTTATACGCGAACGTTGATCAGGGGGACTCATTGATGCGTTTTCAAACGAAAGGAAGTAAACGATTCCATTTAATGTGTTATACTAATTAATTAGTTGTGACACACGAATGAGTGTGCTAAAATATGACGGGTAGAAACTTTGTTAACAACAGAGAGGATGAAATTAGTGGAAACAACTACTAAAGAATTATTAGCGATTAACTCGATTCGGACGCTCTCAATCGACGCGGTCCAAAAAGCGAACTCAGGTCACCCGGGTATGCCGATGGGTGCGGCTCCGATGGCGTTCACACTTTGGACGGACAAAATGCGTCACAACCCGAAAAACCCGAACTGGTTCAACCGTGATCGGTTCGTCCTTTCAGCGGGACACGGTTCGATGCTCTTGTACTCGCTTCTTCACTTATCTGGTTACGATCTCTCAATGGACGATCTCAAATCGTTCCGCCAAATGGATTCGAAAACGCCTGGGCATCCAGAGTACCGTCACACGGCAGGTGTCGACGCGACGACTGGACCGCTCGGACAAGGGATCGCCATGGCTGTCGGGATGGCAATGGCAGAGAAACATTTGGAAGCGACGTACAACCGCGATGAGTTCAAAGTGGTTGACCACTTCACATACGGGATTTGCGGAGACGGTGACTTGATGGAAGGCGTATCGGCAGAAGCTGCTTCGCTCGCTGGTCACTTGAAACTTGGCAAACTCGTCGTCCTTTACGATTCAAATGATATCTCGCTTGACGGCGACCTTCACAAATCGTTCTCGGAAAGCGTTGAAGATCGTTTCAACGCCTACGGTTGGCAAGTGATCCGTGTCGAAGATGGTACGGATATCGATACAATCGCGAAAGCAATCGACGAAGCGAAAGCAGAAACGTCGAAACCGACCCTCATCGAAGTGAAGACGGTTATCGGCTTCGGTTCACCGAACAAGTCAGGCAAATCGGCATCACACGGTGCACCGCTCGGCGAAGCTGAAATTGAGCTCACGAAGCAGTTCTACAAGTGGGAAGGCGAGAACTTCTACGTACCGAACGAAGTATACGACTTGTTCAACGATAAAGTCGTTGAGCCAGGCGCGAAGCATGAAGCGGACTGGAACGAACTCGTTGAAGCTTACAAGTCAGCACACCCTGAACTTGGTGCCCAGTTCGAGCGTGCGATGAACAACGAGCTCCCAGAAGGTTGGGACAGCGAATTGCCGACGTTCGAAATCGGTTCGAAAAAAGCGACTCGTCAAACGAGCGGTGAAGTATTGAACGCGATCGCCAAAGCGGTTCCGACTCTCTTCGGAGGCTCGGCTGACCTCGCTGGTTCGAACAACACGATGATCAAAGGCGCTGCGGACTTTGATGAAGATCCAGCCGGCCGCAACATCTGGTTCGGAGTCCGTGAATTCGCGATGGCAGCAGCCGTCAACGGGATGGCGCTCCACGGTGGGGTCCTCCCATACGGCGCGACGTTCTTCGTCTTCTCGGATTACCTTCGCCCGGCAGTTCGACTTGCTGCGCTCATGGGAATCCCATCAACGTTCGTCTTGACACACGATTCAATCGCGGTCGGCGAAGACGGCCCGACGCACGAACCGGTCGAGCACTTGATGAGCTTCCGTGCGATGCCAAACTTGTCTGTTCTCCGTCCGGCTGACGGAAAAGAGACGATTGCGGCTTGGAAGCAAGCAATCACGACGAAAACATCACCATCGCTTCTCGTCTTGACGCGTCAAGCGTTGCCAGAACTCGAGGGCACGTCGGTTGAAGACGCAGCTAAAGGTGGCTATGTCGTCGCCGGCAACTCAAGCGAGGCAGACGTCCTTCTTCTCGGTACAGGTTCTGAAGTACACGTCCTCGTCGAAGCTCGCGAAGCACTCGCGGCTGAAGGCGTGAACGCGGCTGTCGTCTCGATGCCTTCGTGGGAATTGTTCGAAGCGCAATCGGCAGAGTATAAAGAATCGGTCCTTCCGTCGTCGATTACGAAACGTGTCTCGCTCGAAGCGGGCGCGACGCTCGGTTGGTACAAATACGTCGGTTTCGGCGGAAAAGTACTCGGCATCGACAAGTTCGGCGCCTCTGCTCCTGGGGATCTCCTCATGAAAGAATACGGCATGTCGGTCGACAACGTCGTCGCAGCTGTCAAATCACTTTAATCGCATGTTGTCAGTGGTGGCCCGGAGGTTTTGGGTCACCACTTTTTTTTCAGACGACTAGCGAATTAGCGTAATATAGTGTATAGTAAAAAACGATGTTTCATATGGTAGAGGAGGTTAAGCCTTGAGTACATTATTCTGGATTCTTCTTATCGTGGCAGCACTAATCGGGGGTATTGCGATCGGTTTCTTTATCGCTCGTAAATACATGATGAACTACCTCGAACAGAACCCACCGATCAACGAAGATATGATTCGTACATTGATGATGCAAATGGGTCAAAAGCCGTCACAGAAGAAAGTCAACCAAGTGATGCGCGCCATGAACGTTCAAATGAAGAACGAAAAGAAATAAACTCGATTGACCGAAGCACTTTGCGCCCGCAAAGTGCTTTTTTCATCCAGTTTTTGTTAGACAATCGAACAAACTTTCGCTAATCTAATAGAATAGTCTGAATTCAAGACAACATAGGGGGTGTTTCCAATTCGTGTATTCAAACAACTAGCTTGGTTCTTCAAGCTCGAGTGGCGGACGTATGCGCTCGGCATCGTCTTACTCATGTTCGTCGCGGCGCTCGAACTTATACCGCCGCGCATCATCGGACGAATCGTCGATGAAATCAACCGGGGAACGCTTGGAACAGATTTATTATGGATGTTGCTCGGCGGGCTCGCGGCCGTCGGGATCGGGAACTATGTGGCCCGTTTCTTCTGGCGATACTTCATCTTCGGGGCTTCGATTCGCCTCGGTCGGATGTTGCGGAGTCAGCTCTATCGTCATTTCACCGATTTAGATCAACGGTTTTATAAGAAGTCGCGGGTCGGGGATTTGATGGCCCATGCGACAAACGATGTCCAGGCCGTCTCGACGACGGCGGGTGCGGGGATTTTGACACTCGTCGATAGCATCACCATGGGAACGTTCGTCATCATCACCATGGTGACGACCATCAGTTGGAAGTTGACGGTCGTGGCATTGTTGCCGCTGCCGATCATGGTCGCGTTGACGACGCGATACGGCAAACTCTTACATAATCGGTTCGGGGTCGCCCAAGCGGCGTTCTCTGAACTGAACGATAAAGTCCAAGAGAGCGTCAGCGGTGTCCGGGTGTTGAAGTCGACCGGGGAAGTCGGCCGCGACGTTGACTCGTTCGAGAAGCTATCCGACGAAGTCATGGCGAAAAACGTACGTGTCGCGAAAATCGACGCCTTGTACGACCCGACCATCTTCGGGATTGTAGGCCTCTCGTATATCTTGTCGATTGGTTATGGCGCGTATTTGATTGAACAAGGAGAGCTGACCATCGGACAGATCGTTAGTTTCACCGCCTATCTCGGCTTGCTCACATGGCCGATGCTCGCGTTCGGCTGGCTGTTCAATATCGTCGAACGAGGGCGGGCGTCTTACGACCGGATTGAGCGGATGCTCGCCGTCAAACCTGAGATTCAGGATGATCCGATGGCGGCGACGAAACTCGCCCATTCGGAGATTGAAGCGGATATTCGTGCGTTCCGTTATGACGAGACGCCCGTCCTGCAAGACGTCACATTCCGCCTCGAACGCGGACGGACGCTCGGACTCGTCGGCCGTACCGGTTCTGGTAAGACGACGATTGTACGCTTGTTGACACGAGAGTATGACGTACATGATGGGACGATCAAAATCGGTGGTGTCAACATTCGCCAAGTGAAAAAATCACTCCTGCTCGATAAAGTTGCCGTCGTCCCGCAAGATCATTTCTTGTTCAGCGATTCGATTGCGAACAATATCGCATTCGGCAAACCGGAAGCGAAACTCGACGAAATCATGGAGGTGGCAAAAATCGCCGAGGTTCATGATGACATCATGCGGCTGCCGGAAGGATACGCCACGCTCGTCGGGGAACGAGGTGTGACGTTGTCGGGTGGTCAGAAGCAACGGATTTCAATCGCACGTGCCCTCATGATTGAGGCGGACGTGTTGATCCTCGACGATGCCCTCTCGGCTGTCGATGCGAAGACGGAGGAGGCGATCATCGAGCATTTCCGGACCGGGAACCCTGACCAGTCCCGCTTGATCGTGGCGCATCGACTGTCTGCGGTCGAGCATGCCGACGAAATTCTCGTCCTTGAGGACGGTCGAATCATCCAACGCGGGCGTCATCAGGACTTGATTCGCGAGCCCGGTTGGTACAAAGACACGTACGATCGCCAACAACTCGAGGCGATTGTCGAAGGAGGTGGCCACCATGAAGCATGACGTTCAGGAATGGGCGGTCATTAAACGCCTATTGGCCTACACGAACCGCTACGCACGTCCGCTCGTACTCGCTTTTGTGTTCTTGCTGCTCGCCACCGGCGCAAAACTCGCAGGACCGTTCTTAATCAAAGTGTTCATCGATGAGTTCGTGACGCCTGGCGTCTATCCGACAAACTGGGTCGTCACCTTGCTCGTTGTTTATTTGGTCTTGCATGTGTCGGCGATCATCTTCGACTACTTGCAGTCGATCTCGTTCCAAAAGATTGCCTTAAAGATCGTGCAAAACATCCGGATGGATATCTTCCGTCACGTGATGGGGATGCGGCTCGCCTACTTTGACCGAACTCCGGCGGGAGTGCTTGTCTCTCGAATCACGAACGACACCGAGGCCGTCAAGGAACTGTACGTCGGGGTAATGAGCACGTTCGTACAGTCAGCGGTTCAATTGGTCGGGACGTACGTGTTCCTTTATATCCTCGAACCGACGCTCGCGACGATGGGGCTCGTCCTTGTTCCGCTGTTCTGGCTCATCATCTGGGCGTATCGCCGCTATTCGACAAAATATTTTGCCCAAGTGCGTGACTTGTTGTCACAACTGAACGGGCAATTGAATGAATCGATCAACGGGATGGGAATCGTTCAACAGTTCCGACAAGAAGAGCGGCTCGTCCGCCAGTTCGAAGAAACGAACAAGGCCCACCAAGAGGCACGCTATCGAAACTTGAAGCTCGACAGCATGTTGCTGCGACCGATCATCGAGCTGTTGCTCGCCTTCTCCATCATTGGACTGCTCGGCTATTACGGCGTCTTGTCGACGACCGAGCAAGTGCAGGTCGGGGTCGTCTATGCCTTCATTAGCTACATCGAGCGCATCTTCCGTCCGGTGCTCGACATCATGCAACGCTTGAGCGAGTTTCAACAGGCGGTCGTCTCGGCGGACCGTGTCTTCAAAATCTTGGACACGGATGAACCGGCTCCAGGAAAGAGTCTTGCTGGTCCTGCCGAAATCGGCTCCGGGGAAGTCCGGTTCGAGAATGTCACGTTCAGCTACGATGGGGAAGTCGATGTATTGAAACAGATATCATTCGTCGCCAAACCAGGCGAGACGGTCGCCCTCGTCGGTCACACGGGTAGCGGAAAGAGTTCAATCATCAACCTGTTGACCCGGTTCTATCCGTATCAATCAGGCCAAATCACGATCGACGGGTATCCGATCGAGCAGTTCGAGGAAGCCGAGCTCCGAGCCAAAGTCGGGCTTGTGCTCCAAGATCCATTTTTGTTCACAGGGACGATCGAGGATAACTTGAAACTGTTCAATCCGACGATCGACTCGGACAAAGTCCGGGAAGCGGCCGAGTTCGTGCAAGCTCATACGTTCGTCGAGAAGCTTGAGGCCGGTTACGGACATACGGTCGGTGAGCGCGGCGCGACATTCTCGAGCGGGGAACGGCAACTGCTCGCCTTCGCCCGGACGGTCGCCCGTGACCCGAAGATTTTGATTTTAGATGAGGCGACGAGTTCGATTGACACCGAGACCGAGGAGCGTGTCCAGCTCGCCCTCGATCGGATGAGACGGGGACGGACGACGATTGCCATCGCTCACCGACTGTCGACAATTCAAGATGCCGACTTGATTCTCGTCCTTCATCGGGGTGAGATCGTCGAACGAGGTAACCATCAGGCGCTTTTAAAACAGGATGGGCTGTACAAAAAGATGTACGAACTTCAATCTGGCCAACGTCTGATGTCATAAATTACAAAAAAGACACCGTCAAGGTGTCTTTTTTCCATGGAAAAAGCCCGCCACTTCAAGGAAGGACGGGCCGTTTGGTTCGATTAATTTATGTGGTCTGAAGCGTGTATGGCTAGGACGTGACGTGTAATCAGCTTGTCCAATTCTTGGCTGACATGAATCACTTCTGGAGACGTCCAACTGTGCTGCGAGGCGATTTCATACAGTTCATCGCGTTTCTGTTCAATGGCATAATGTAAGTTTTCAGCTGTGATGACCGCCACGGTGTTTCCCCCATCATTGTAAGATCGATACTGACTAATAAGAATATCCAAATCTTAGCATCTAACACTACCGTTTACAAGTTTCATTTCCATTTCAAAGATTACAAATTCAATCATGTAAGGTGCTCGGAAAAAGATGCGAGCATTTTGAAAAGGTTTTCGCTATAATGGGGCTGAAAGGTGGAAGATCGCATGGAAGTCACACTTTGGCTCGCATTTGGGGCGGGCGTCTTATCATTTTTATCACCGTGCACGCTACCGTTGTATCCAGTCTTTTTATCGTATATCACTGGGGTCTCAGTCTCTGATTTAAAGAGCGAGGGACTGCGACAACGCACGGCCTGGTTTCACACGTTCTCATTCTTGATTGGTTTCTCGATCGTCTTCCTCGTGCTCGGTCTGTCGACCTCGCTCATTGCCGACGTGTTCATTCAATATAAGGATAGTTTGCGCATGTTCGGTGCCATCCTCATCTTCGTATTCGGCGTCTTTTTGGCGGGACTTTGGCAACCTAGTTTCATGATGCGCGAGAAAAAGCTCGCTTTAGGGGAGCGTAAAAGCGGCTACTTTGGAACGGCATTGATTGGAATTGGATTCGCGGCGGGATGGACCCCGTGTACCGGACCGATTCTTGCCGGTGTCATCGCGCTCGCGGCCTCGAACCCGAGTCAAGGGATGGGCTATATGTTGGCGTACGTCATCGGCTTCGCCATCCCATTCCTCATCATGGCGAGCTTTGTCGGGAAAATCAAATACTTGGCGCGCAACAGTGCCAAGGTGGCAAAATTCGGAGGTTATTTGATGATGGCCTTCGGCGTCGTATTATATTTTGATGGCATGAATCGCTTCGCTGCTTGGATGAGCGAATTAGTAGGATTCACCGGATTTTAAAAGGGGTTGACCGAATGTCGATATTTTGGGGATCGACCCTCGTCGCACTAATGATGGGTCTGATTGCGAGCTTCGTTCGCGTCAAAGCATCAGCACGTCCGACGAATGCTAAAAAGATCTTGATTCCGCCCTTGGCGATGTCGACCGGGATGTTGCAATTTCTCGTCCCGGCGTTTCGATTGACTTGGCTCGAGGTCGGAGAAGCTTTAATCGTCGGATTGATTTTCAGTGTATTTCTCATCAAGACATCGAACTTCGAGAAACGTGATGGTGAGGTGTACTTATCCCGCTCGAAAGCGTTCTTTATCGTCGTCTTCGTCTTATTGGCGATTCGGACGGTCATGAAGGCGTTTCTCGGAGACGAAGTCAATATTTTCGCGACGGGCGGACTGTTCTATTTGATTGCCTGGGGCATGATCGTCCCATGGCGCATCGCCATGTACCAAAAATATAAACAAATCGCTTCAACATGAACGGCGTCCCTCGCGAGGGACGCCGTTTTGTCGATTATGAAGATTTTTTCGTCATGGCAGCTTCCGTCTCGGCATTGATCCCGGTGTTGGCTTTGACGAGGATGCGTTCGAAGTTTCCGGCGACTTCGTCCGACTTCGTCACGTACGTCCCCACGATGGCGGCCAGGAAGCCGAGCGGGATCGAGACGATTCCCGGGTTCGTGAGCGGGAATAACGCCTCACCGATAAAGATTGCCGAGCCATCCGGTGCCCACACGTTCGGGCTGATGGCGACGAGGAAAAGCGACGAGAATAATCCGACGACCATTCCGAACACGGCTCCGCCGGTATTGAACCGTCTCCAATAAATCGTGAACAAAATGACCGGCAAGTTCGCGCTGGCAGCGACAGCGAATGCGAGAGAGACGAGAAATGCGACGTTCATCGATTGGGCGAAGAAGGCGAGTCCCATCGAGACGAGTGCGACCGCGATTGAAGCGATTCGGGCCGCTGTGACTTGTTCTTTCTCTGTCGCTTCGCCCTTCCGGATGATATGACCATAAAAGTCGTGGGCGAACGCAGAGGCCGCCGATAGGACGAGTCCTGCGACGACGGCAAGGATCGTGGCGAAGGCGATGGCGGCCACGAAAGCGAATAATAAGTCACCGCCGAGCACTTGGGCGAGGAGCGGCGCGGCCATGTTCCCGGCCGGGTTGGCGGCGACGATGGCGTCCGATCCGACGAACGCGGCGGCCCCAAATCCGAGGAAGATCGTCAGTATGTAGAACGCACCGATGACCCATGTCGCATAGACGACGGATTGTCGTGCCGTCGGTGCATCCTTGACCGTGAAGAAGCGGATGAGAATGTGCGGTAGACCGGCCGTCCCAAGGACGAGTGCCAAATTGAGTGAAATCGTATCGAGCGGGAGCTTGAACTTGTTGCCAGGGTTCAAGAAGCTTTCCCCGAGCGGTGTCGCCTTACTGACCTCGGAAAACATGGTGAAGACGGAGAAGTCAAAACGGGCGAACACGAGGAATGAAATGATGGCGGTCCCGATCATCAACAAGACGGCTTTTGTGATCTGTACCCATGATGTCGCGGTCATCCCCCCGAAAACGACATAGACGGTCATTAAGATTCCGACGACGATGACGCTCGTCGTGTAGGGGATGCCGAGCAAGAGCTCGATGAGTGCCCCGGCGCCGACGAGTTGGGCGATCATATAAAAGATGGAGATGACGATGGCATTCATGGCGGCAACCCCACGCACACGCGGCTTGTTGAAGCGTGCCGCAATCATATCGGCCATCGTATACTTTCCAAGGTTACGGAGCGGCTCGGCGACCAAATATAGGACGACGAGGTAGGCAACGAGGAAACCAATCGAGTAAAAGAACCCATCGAACCCGGCGAGGGCAATCATCCCAGCAATCCCGAGGAATGAAGCGGCCGACATATAATCACCGGCGATGGCCAGACCATTTTGGAATCCGGTCAAACCACCGTCGGCCGTATAGAAGTCGCTTGCGGTCTTTGTCTTTCGGGCGGCGAAAAATGTGATGACGAGCGTGAGTCCAACAATCGCGACGAATAGAAGAATAGCTGTCCAGTTCATCGTCCATCCTCCTCTTGTTTGATGGCTGCGACGAGCTCGTCGAAGCGGCGGGCCCGGCGGCTATACATGACACAAAATGTCCAGGTCATGAAGAATTGAGCGAAGGCGAGCACCCAGGCCCAAGTGATCTCACCGGCGACAGCGATGTTCAAAAACGTGAAGTAGCTCGTGGAGATTGGTAACGTAAAATAAAAGATGAGTGAGAAGATGATGGATGGAACAATGAACCGGTTCTTTTCTTGCATCAACTTGTGGAATGACGAGCTCTCGACGATTGTTTCGGCGGAGCGAGTGCTGTCAGTTCGCGTGACGTGTGTGACATCATGCATCGGAAAACCTCCTTTTGGAATAAAGATACGTACATTATAGAAATGTAAATAAAGGAAAAGCTATCCATTTTTTATTGCTAAAACCCATGCATGTTATACTAATATTGGTCATACTACTTTATTGTAAGCGTTTTCAATATTGTCTATATTATGAACGGTATTTAAGAATAATTAATCTGTCGAAAAAAGGTACTTTGGACCTAGTAGTCGTATGGCACAATTTCAGTTTCGTATAACTTAGTTGAACTGGTGAAGACAAAAAGATGCCAAGCCCAAGGCCGGCATCTCGTTTCATCATTGTTGGAAATAATGTTGATACATTTTCCAGTCGATTTGTTCTTCTTCAAGCGCCTTTTTTAAAAATTTATGGTCCCGTTTCGGTGTCGCGGCGATATACCCTTTGACGACGAGCTCGGTCGTCATTTCACGGGCCCGCGTCTCGAGAGCGAACTGTCCGATTTTGCCCGCAATCTTTCGGATGGCGACGTCGCGGAACAGCTCCGGTACCGGCGTGACGAGACGATCAAGCAATGTACGCGTCTCCGGTGTCCATAAGTGGCGTGTCTTGTCGATGTAATCATCCTCGATGTCGAGGAGTGAGCGCCCGTCTTCTTTCGGCATTCGTTTTAAAAATTTGCGGAACATGAAGTAGCCGCCGATCGACATCAATCCGATCATCACGAATCCCCAGAAGACAATGAAATACATCACCAAGTTTTCTGGCATCGTCTTTCCCCCGTTCTGTCATTTCACGATCATTCAAGCTAAGTATACAAAAAAGGGGGGAGATACAAAAGCTACAGCTATCCGTTCCTTACTATAAAGATGGACGAAACGCGCGGGCTTCGTTAGAATAGATAGCGTTGCAATGAGCAAGAGCCAGTGTAAATCGTAATGTTCAGAAAGGAAAGAGCCATACATGAACCAATTAAAACAAGAAGTTGAGAAGCGGCGTATTTTCGGCATCATCTCGCACCCGGATGCCGGTAAGACGACGCTCACCGAGAAATTGCTCCTTCACGGGGGAGCCATCCGTGAAGCGGGGACGGTCAAAGCCCGTAAAAACTCTAAACACGCCAAATCTGACTGGATGGAGATCGAGAAACAACGTGGAATCTCGGTCACGTCATCGGTCATGCAGTTCGTCTATCAAGACAAGGTCGTCTCGATCATGGACACACCAGGACACAACGATTTCGGGGAAGATACGTATCGCGTCTTGACTTCGGTCGACAGTGCCGTCATGGTCATCGATGCGGCCAAAGGGATCGAGACGCAGACGAAGAAATTGTTCCAAGTCTGTCGGATGCGCGGGATTCCGATTTTCACGTTCATGAACAAGCTTGACCGACAAGCGAAAGATCCGCTCGAGCTCATGGAAGAACTTGAAGAAGTGCTCGGCATGCCTTCGGTCGCCGTGACTTGGCCGATCGGGAGCGGAATGCAGTTCGAAGGGGTATACGATCGCTTAAAAAACGAAGTGCACTTGTTCCGTGGTGACAAAGCGACGCTCACATTGAACGAAGAAGGGGTCAATGATCCAATCCTCGCCGATCACTTGACGGAAGAGAACTTAACGAACCTTCGAGATGAAATCGATCTTCTCGACGGTGCCGGCAATGAAATCGACGTCGATGCGATCCAGCACGGGAAATTGACGCCGGTCTTCTTCGGGACGGCGCTCGTCGACTTCGGGGTGACGTCATTCTTGAATCACTACCTTGATATGTCACCGGCGCCTGAGGCACGTAAGTCGAACGTCGGTCCAATCGACCCGACGTCAGAGGACTTCAGCGGCTTCGTCTTCAAAATTCAAGCGAACATGAACCCGGCCCACCGCGACCGCATCGCTTTCGTTCGCATCTGTTCGGGCGTCTTTGAGCGCGGCATGGATGTCACGCTCACACGGACGGGCAAAAAAATCAAGTTAAGCCAGTCGACACAGCTCATGGCCAACGACCGGGAGACGGTCGACAAGGCGTTCGCTGGAGACGTGATCGGGATTTATGATTCAGGCACGTACCAAATCGGCGACACGATCACGACATCGAAACAAAAAATCGCGTTCGAGGCGTTGCCGACGTTCCCACCGGAACTCTTTATGCGCGTCTCGCCGGTCAACTCGCTCAAGTCGAAACATTTCCACAAAGGTGTCGAGCAGCTCGCCCAAGAAGGAGCGATCCAAGTGTACCGTAACGAGTACAACGAGATTTATCTCGGTGCGGTCGGTCAACTCCAATTCGAAGTGTTCGAGTATCGATTGAACAACGAGTACGGCGTCGACATCCGCATGGAGCCGGTCTCGTACAGCGTCGCCCGTTGGGTGAAGGACAAGGAATTGAAGGCGCTCAAGCCGTTCCAGGACTCACGCAACATGCTCGTGACAGACCGCTGGGAGCGTCCCGTGTTCTTGTTCGCCAACGAGTTCACGTTCGACCGCTTCAAAGAACGCTATGAAGACGAGCTCACGCTCGTCGACGCCCTCGACGTCAACGTCGAGATCGGCGCAGAATAATAGATGGACGGCTCTTCATAGGGCCGTCCTTTTTTTGTTTCAGTGACTTGGTTGATTTTGATAAGTTTTACTTATGGCTAATTTGTGACGGAATGTATTTTACGTCACGCTATAGTTGTATTATGATAAACATGTGATAAGTAAGCGATTACGGCACATGCCGAAGTCGCCGCTTTCAAAAAGGGGGATATCGTATGGAACAGACGAACGTATTAGACGCTTTCAAATCTCGGACGCAGTTCGAGGTCAATGGCAAAGCGTACGATTATTACCGGCTCAAAAAGCTTGAAGAAGAAGGGGTGACGGAACTTAGTCGACTTCCGTACTCGATTCGTGTATTGCTCGAATCTGTACTTCGCCAGCAGGATGGTCGCGCCATCACGAAAGAACATGTCGAGAACTTGGCTAAATGGGGTACTGCCGAAGTCTCGAAAGACATCGATGTTCCGTTCAAACCGGCTCGCGTCGTCCTTCAGGACTTCACGGGTGTACCGACGGTCGTTGACCTCGCTTCACTTCGTAAAGCGATGGCCGACCTCGGTGGAGACCCGAACAAGATCAACCCGGAAATTCCGGTTGACCTCGTCGTCGACCACTCGGTCCAAGTCGATGCGTACGGTTTCGCCGGCGCACTCATGAAAAACATGGACATCGAGTTCGAGCGTAACGAAGAGCGTTACAAGTTCTTACGTTGGGCCCAGACGGCGTTCGACAACTATCGTGCCGTCCCGCCAGCAACAGGGATCGTCCACCAAGTCAACTTGGAGTACTTGGCTTCGGTCGTGCTCGAAAAGAATGATGGAACGGGCAATGTCGCCTATCCAGACTCGCTCGTCGGAACGGACTCGCACACGACGATGATCAACGGACTCGGTGTCCTCGGCTGGGGTGTCGGTGGAATCGAAGCCGAAGCGAGCATGCTCGGACAACCGTCTTACTTCCCGGTACCAGACGTCGTCGGCGTCAAAATCATCGGTGAAGTCAACCCGGGTGTCACAGCGACAGACGTCGCGCTCGTCGTCACAGAGATGCTCCGTAACGAGAAAGTCGTCGGCAAGTTCGTCGAGTTCTTCGGTCCATCGCTTCACACGATGCCGCTCTCGGACCGGGCGACGATTGCCAACATGGCGCCTGAATATGGTGCGACGTGTGGCTTCTTCCCAGTCGATACAGAGACGCTCAACTACATGCGCACGACAGGTCGCCCAGAAGAGTTGATTGACCTCGTCGAAGCCTACTCAAAAGCGAACGACTTGTTCTACACGCCAGACCAAGCGGATCCGTCATTCACGAAGACACTCACGCTCGACTTGTCGAAAGTAGAGCCGTCCCTCGCTGGACCGAAACGTCCACAAGACCGGATCAACTTATCAGACCTTCAGACGGCGTTCGTCGACAGCGTGACGGCACCAGCCGGACACAGTGGTTTCGGTCTTGAAAAAGCCGAGCTTGAGAAGACGGCAGCTGTCAACTACACGGACGGCGCTGTCGACATGCGTACAGGTGACGTGGCAATCGCAGCGATCACAAGTTGTACGAACACGTCGAACCCATACGTCATGGTCGGAGCAGGTCTCGTGGCGAAGAAAGCCGTCGAACGTGGTCTCACGGTTCCGAAATTCGTGAAGACGTCGCTCGCACCAGGCTCGAAAGTCGTTACCGATTACCTCGATAAAGCCGGTCTAACGCCGTATCTCGACCAACTCGGTTTCAACACCGTCGGTTACGGATGTACGACATGTATCGGTAACTCGGGTCCACTCGACCGCGAAGTCGAAGAAGCGATCACATCGAACGATTTGCTCGTCTCATCGGTCCTCTCGGGGAACCGTAACTTCGAAGGCCGCGTCCACCCGCTCGTCAAAGCGAACTTCTTGGCGTCACCGCCACTCGTCGTCGCATACGCGCTCGCCGGGTCGGTCAACTTCGATATCATGAACGAGTCGTTCGGAACGGACAAAGATGGCAATGAAGTCTTCTTCAAAGACATCTGGCCATCGAACGATGAAATCAAGATGGTCGTTCAAGACGTCGTCTCACCGGAAGCGTTCCGCAAAGAGTACGACACGGTGTTCACAGGAAACGAGCGTTGGAACGCCCTCGACGTGCCAGAAGGCAACTTGTATGACTTCTCGGACGATTCAACGTATATCCAAAACCCGCCATTCTTCGAAAACCTCGAGCCGGAAGCGGGCGTCGTCCATGCGTTGAACGGACTCCGCGTCATCGGGAAGTTTGCTGATTCGGTCACGACCGACCACATCTCACCAGCCGGAGCATTCTCGAAAACGACACCAGCAGGCCAATACCTTCAATCAAAAGGTGTCGCACCGCTCGACTTCAACTCGTACGGCTCACGCCGCGGAAACCACGAAGTCATGATGCGCGGTACGTTCGCGAACATCCGTATCCGTAACCAAATCGCACCAGGCACTGAAGGCGGCTTCACGACGTACTGGCCGACTGGGGAAATCATGCCGATGTACGATGCGGCCATGAAGTATAAAGAGCAGGGCACAGGCCTCGTCGTCTTCGCTGGGAACGACTACGGAATGGGCTCGTCACGTGACTGGGCAGCCAAAGGAACGAACTTGCTCGGCATCCGTGCCGTCATCGCGCAAAGCTTCGAACGGATTCACCGCTCGAACCTCGTCATGATGGGCGTCTTGCCGCTCCAGTTCATGGACGGAGAGTCGGCCGACTCACTCGGACTCACAGGCGAAGAGGCAATCGACATCCAAGTCGACGAATCGGTCCGCCCACGTGATATCCTGAACGTCAAAGCGACTCATGAGAACGGTACGGTGACTGAATTCAAAGTCGTCGCCCGCTTCGATTCTGAAGTCGAGATCGATTACTACCGTCACGGTGGAATCTTGCAGATGGTCCTCCGTAACAAATTGAAATAAGCCAACTGACCTTCCTTTGAAAAAAGGAAGGTTTTTTTAGTGAATGTGCGAATATAAGGTGAGACGGTGCACGATATCGGGAAGAGAATGGGGAGAGGGGGGAGTGTATGGAGCGACAAACGAAATCAGGCAAAAACTGGTGGCAACGGCTGACGCAAAAAGAGGAAGTGCCGGAGGAAGAGATCGACCTCACGCTTCCACAATTGCGAGAAGCCATCCATGAATATGAGCAGACGTTACCGAAAGGCGTCAATCGTACGGTCTTACTCGACGAGGCGCAAGAAATCGATTTGGCTCGACTGAAAAAACACTTGCCCGGAAAACCGAGACAGCGGTTTTATATGTCAAAAGAGACGTTTCATATCGTTCCCGAGGACGAGCGGGAATTAGTTTATGAGATGGATCAAGTGCAGCGGGCGCTCGATTTATATTTCGAACAAGAAAAAAAATTACCGCTCCGAAAATTCCAACAGACGTTACAACTTGATTTGACACGATTACGTGAAGGCGGGTATTTAAAAGTGTTGCCGAAACGGCCTTATTACGTCGTGGACGAGACATTGATCGTCTCGCTAGAACCGAAGCCGCAAGAGTGACGAAACCGAATCGTCACTCTTTTTGTCAGCGGCACGATTACATGCCGAGGGGTTGAGTCAGGTTTATAAACTATGTTACGGTGGAAAACGTATATGAAAATAAGAAAATTGAATAGGAGTGAGATTATGGAAAGAAAAAGCCAAGTGACGACCGTTTTCCTCGTTTCAGCCATCATCACGGTCTTGTTCACGATTTGGGGTATCTTCCCTGAGCGCCTCCTCGGTAACGCGAGTCTCTTGAACGTGACGACGAAGTTACAAGGTTGGCTCTCGAACGGGATGGGTTGGTTTTATTTGCTCAGCGCGACTGGGATTTTACTCGTCGCCGTCTTTCTAATTTTTTCGAGATTTGGTTCGATTCGACTCGGCAAAGATACGGACCGACCAGAATTCAGCTATTTGACATGGTTCGCCATGTTGTTCAGTGCCGGAATGGGGATTGGCCTCATCTTCTGGGGGGCAGCAGAACCGTTGTCGCATTTCCATGCACCACCGTTTGAGTCGCCGACGCCGGAAGGCGATGCGCGCACTGCGATGCGTTATTCCTTCTTCCATTGGGGCTTCCACCCGTGGGCGATTTATGCGATGATCGCGCTCGCTATCGCCTACTCGACGTTCCGCAAAGGTCGTCCGGCGACGATCGGAGAGACGATCGGATCGCTCGTCAATGACCGCTATGAACGTCCTGTCAAACAGACAGTCGATATTTTAGCAGTCATCGCGACCGCTTTCGGTGTCGCGACCTCGCTCGGATTCGGGGCCCAGCAAATCGCAGGTGGTTTGCATTACTTGATTCCAGACGTGCCGAACGCGTTCTCGACACAACTGATCATCATCGCCGTCGTAACGGTGCTATACATGATCAGTGCTTCGACGGGTCTCGAGAAAGGGATTCGAATCTTGAGTAACACGAACATCTTCCTTGCCATCGTCTTGCTCGGTGCAACACTAGTGGCTGGACCGAGTGCGTTCATCCTCGATTTGTTCACACAGACGATTGGGACATACTTGCAACAGTTGCCGACGATGAGTTTCCGTACGGGTGCATTTGAGCCTGTCGAACGGGAATGGATCAACGGGTGGACGATTTTCTATTGGGCATGGTGGATCTCATGGTCACCATTCGTTGGAACGTTCATCGCCCGCGTCTCAAAAGGTCGCACGATTCGTGAGTTTATCATCGGGATTCTACTCGTTCCGACATCGTTCGGTCTACTTTGGTTCTCTGTCTTCGGCGGATCGGCCATTTGGGCTGACTTGTTCGGCGGCGCAGCACTGATTGACCAAGTCAACGAGATCGGGACGGAAGTCGGGTTGTTCGCCTTGTTCGAGACGTTCGGCGGATTTGGGACGGTACTCAGTATCGTGGCCGTCTTCTTGATTTCGACATTCTTCATCACGTCAGCAGATTCGGCCACCTACGTGCTCGGAATGCTGACGACGAACGGGAAACTGATCCCGCCGATGCGCATCAAGTTGATTTGGGGCTTCATCCAGTCCTCGATCGCTGCCGTCCTCTTATATGCAGGTGGGCTCGGAGCGCTGCAAGCGGTCGCCATCCTCGTCGCGTTCCCGTTCATCTTCGTGTTAATCCTGATGATCGTCGCCTTGTTCAAAGATTTGTCTGACGAACCAGACGAACGGGACAAGTATATTGAAGCGTATAAGCAAGAAGAAGATAAGCTCGGATAAACGGAAAGGGTCTCGATTGAGGCCCTTTTTTGGTTGTAAATGTTTTGCAGGACCTTCTCGCTAGTGTAGGATAGTAAGTGAAGAAGATTGGGAGGGCATTTTATGAAACAACACGTAAAGAAGCGATTGAGTTGGGTGATTTTTGCCGGTATTCTCATTGTCGGCGCCCTGCTCGCCTATAATTTTTATTTGGTCACCAATTTAAATGACGACGACGGCCGCACCAATCGGGCCGAGCCTTTCTATACGTCTGTGGTCATCGGCTATGAAGAGAAAAAGTTGCCGGAGGACGGGGAGACGCTTGAAGTTCGTGAATATAAAGTGACATATGACGAAGACGGACATTTCGTGTCCGAGGTCGTAGAGGGCCCGAACGTCGGTGCCCGTGCCGAGTGGGACGGGACCGTCTATCGTGAGTTCAATCAGGACGGTGAGGAGACGAACAGTCAAGAGACGAGCTCAGGCGCGGTCGCCCCGCACCCGTTCTTGTCACGGGCGACGAACGAACAGATTCGTAAATGGCTAGACGACGGAACACTTGGCTCGAGCGAAGGCGATGTCGATATCATCGGTCGTACGGCACAAGCGTTCGTCAAGAAAGAAACACCGGAAGCCGTCCCAGCAGAATGGGTCGAGAAGTATCCATCGATTTTCAGTGAAGATGAGAATGAAGAAGCGGTGACGTACTATGTCGATGCGAACGAGCGCATCCTGCTCGCCGCCGAGTCGCGTAACAACGGAAAGTTGTTCCATTCGATTCGCATGACTTCTTTTGAATCACGATAATCCGGCGAGGAGCAGACTGAGACGTCGGCTCCTTTGTCGTCTAAAAAGGAGAATATTATGAAACAGATCACCTTGGAGCAAGTCCAAACCGATTTGACGGCTTGGGAAGAAGGTGGGCGCGTCGATGAAGCGGCTCTCCTGTCTTACGCCCATTGGTCACGCGCGACCGGGCATCGTCAAGAATTGATTCGCACACTGACACTACTCGCGACGAGACGGTTACAGCACCGTCAGTCGATCGACCCGCTGTTAACTCGTTGGGTGAAAGAGTTGGAGTCGCTCGGTGCTTTGCCGCCAGCCCTTCGTGTCAGTCAATTGTATGATCTTTTGCGGCGCCACAAGCAACAGCTGCATGTCGAGTGGCCGAAGCTACGCGAGACGGATTACGCGTCGATGAAAGTTCAAATATTGACCGAATATGAGTCGAAGACATCCGAGTTGCTCGAACATCTCGAGCAGCTTCACGATGAGATTGACCGCGCCAAATCTGATTTACGGGACTCGGAGTTTAAAGGGCAACTCGAACGTTTGTTCATCGTCGTCATCGAAGCGATGCAAGAAGTTGCCGCGCTCGAAGACGACACAGCCTCACTCTTGGCGTCGATGCAAGGGAATTATTTCAGCCGCGAGGCGTTTCACCGCTTCGGCGAACGAGTCGGTCTCGTCAAGGAACGACTCGACGCGATCGTTGCGTTGTTACCAGAACAAACTGAAGCGACACGGTCGAGTGCGATTGAGTCGCTTGAGTCGATGATTGGCTTGTCTGACGTGAAGCAACGTGTCAAAGCATGGTATCGGTTCTTGTTGTTCCAGAAAGAGCGTGAGAAAGCGGGGTTCTCGTCCAAACACCAACCTTCACTCCATCTCGTGTTCACCGGCAATCCAGGGACCGGCAAGACGACGCTCGCGCGTCTCATGGCCGAGATTTATTTCGAGCTCGGTCTGCTCGCACGTCCCGATGTCGTCGAGGCGGACCGGTCGAGTCTCGTCGGTGCGTTCGTCGGTCAAACGGAAGAACAGGTCATGAACAAGGTGAAGGAAGCCGAGGGCGGTGTCTTATTCATCGACGAGGCGTATGCCTTGAAACGTCAAGATGCGAGTGGGAGTGACTATGGACAAGCAGCCATCGACACGCTCGTCGCCGCGATGACGAGCGGGGAGTATGCGGGAAAATTTGTCGTGATTCTCGCCGGTTACCCGGAAGAAATGCGTCATTTTCTGCTTGCGAACCCAGGACTTCGTTCCCGCTTCCCGGAATCCAACCATTACGAGCTCCCGAATTACAGTGATGACGAACTCGTCGCCATCGGTGAAAAAGTGGCGGCGGAGAACAACTACGTCCTGACGGTCGAAGCGAAGCGCGCCTTGATTGCGCGAATCGACCGGGAACGGGTCGACGCGACGTTCGGCAACGCGCGGACGGTGCACAACATTCTACTCGACGCCATGTTCAAGAAAGGGTCGCGATTTGGTGCCGATGCCCCACTCGACGAGATGGCCCTCCTGACAGAAGTCGATTTTGATATGGATGCGACCGAGGATACCTCCGGTCCGACACTCGACGATTTGGTCGGGATGGATGAGGCGAAACGTCAACTGCGCGAGATTGAGGCACTCGTCACGATTCAGAAGCGTCGGCGTGAACTCGGGTTGAAGACGGCACCCGTCCAGCTCCATGCCGCCCTCGTCGGGAACAGCGGGACCGGAAAAACAACGTTCGCCCACCTGTACGCCCAGCTCTTGAAGAAGACGGGCTATTTAAAACGCGGACATTTGAAAGTCGTCAGCCGGGCCGATCTCGTCAGCGGCTATGTCGGACAAACGGCACAAAAAACGAAAGCCGCGATTCGCGATGCGCTCGGTGGCGTGTTGTTGATTGATGAGGCATACAGCCTGAATGGAGGACCGAACGACTACGGGCGTGAAGCGATTGATACGCTCGTCGACGAGATGCCAAAGCATGGAGACAACCTCGTCGTCGTGATGGCGGGCTATGAGGCACCAATGCGTCGCCTGATCGACTCAAACCCAGGGCTCAACAGCCGGATCAAACGGACGATTCACTTCGAGGACTACTCGCTTGAACAGCTCGTCGATATCGCCAAGAAGTATGCCGCAAAATTCGGCTATACGTGTGATGAAGATGTCAGTCTGGCACTCCTTGACCGTCTAAAAGAAATCGACCGACCGAATGCACGGACGGCCCTATCGTTGATCGATGAAGCGATCGCGAGACAATCATATCGTTTGATCGAAGCATCGTCACAAGACAGTGAATTGAATCAGATTTTAGTAGTAGATATTAAGACCAAGTTATAATATAATCAAGTTGAAAGTGAGGACGATTCAATGCATACGATTCAGATTCCGGTCCGCTATCAGGAGACCGACATGATGGGCATCGTCTATCATGCAAACTATTTAGTATATCTTGAAATGGCACGCACCGAATTGTTGCGCCAGCTCGGGGTCGAATATAAAGACATGGAGGAAGCGGGATTTGTTTCCCCAGTGACGAACGTCTCGGTCGATTATAAGAAGAGCGTGACGTACGGAGACACAGTCCACGTACGAGTTTGGGTCGATAGTTATTCGAAGGTCCGGACGGTCTACGGCTATGAGTTGACTGATCAAAACGGTCATCTCGTCGGTTCGGCGAAGACCACACATGTCGTCGTCAAACGCGGTGACTTCAAACCGATTCGACTCGACCGTGAGTTTCCTGAGTGGCATGACATGTATATGCGCGTCATGAGTCCCGTCTTATAACAGTGGTTCTTTTGTACCGTCAGTATGGTATCATATCTTGACGGTATTTTTTGTACAATGAAAGGGGAAGATCGCATGCGAAAACCATCTATGCTGATGGTGTGCTGCGCCTTGACGCTCACATTAGTGGGCTGTACCACAAGCGACCAAAGCAAAACGGAAGAAACCGAGAACAAACCGGCCGAAACCGAACAACAAACAGAAACTCCGACCGAAACGCCGACGGATAAAGAAGACGAGCAAGCAGAACAACCGACTCCGGAAACGGAGGAACCGACAGCGGAAGAGCCTTCCGAGGATCAGCCTGAAGAAGAAGTGCCGGTTGCCGAGGCCCCTCCTGTAGAGGAGCCGACTGAAGCGCCGAGCGAACCGCTTGAACAGAATGGGACGGCGAATTTGAAGCTCGATACACTCATCCTTGTCAATAAGCAAATCGCCTTGCCAGCGGGCTATAAACCAGCCGATCTCGTGACGGCGAATATCGATTTCGTCGAATCGGCGACCGGGGAGCGGAAGATGCTTCGTAAAGAAGCGGCACAGGCCATCGAGAAGCTCATGACGGGCGCGAAAGCGGCCGACATTGAGTTGAAAGGGACGAGTGCGTTCCGTTCCTACGATTATCAAGTGCAACTGTTCAATAACTATGTCGCCCGGGACGGGAAAGAACAGGCGATGAAATATTCGGCACCACCAGGACACTCGGAACATCAGACCGGGCTCGCCATCGATGTTTCGAGCGCCTCGGTCGGCTATCAATTGACACAAAGTCTAGATCAGACGAAAGAGGGCAAGTGGTTGGCCGACAATGCCCACACGTACGGATTCATCGTCCGTTATCAACGTGCATATGAGGCCGAAACCGGTTATATGTACGAACCGTGGCACTTACGCTATATCGGGGTAGAGCATGCGACGGACGTCCACAAGGCGAACGTCCCGCTTGAGCACTATCTCGAGCAATTAATGGATTAAGGGGAATTGCGATGCCTTACATGACAGAAATCATCATCATTTTAATCAGCTATTTACTCGGTGCGATTCCGTTTGCTCTTATCGTCGGAAAACTCGGCTATAAGGTCGACGTCCGGGAGCATGGGAGTGGGAATTTGGGCACGACGAACACGTTCCGTGTGCTCGGCAAAAAAGCCGGCACGCTCGTTCTGCTCGGGGATATGGGTAAAGGGTTGGTGGCAGCGCTATTACCGCTCCTCTTCGGGAGCGAGATGAGCTTGCTCCTCGCCGGGATCCCGGCCATCATCGGTCATTCGTATCCGGTGTTTGCCAAGTTCAAAGGCGGAAAATCGGTGGCGACGAGTGCGGGCGTTCTGCTCGCGGCGTTCCCATGGTTTTTCGTCGTCGTCGTCGGGACGTTCCTCGTGACGCTGTTCGTCTCGAAGATGGTATCGCTATCTTCGATGGCTGCCGCAGCCGTGGGGATCGTGACCGTCGTCACGTATGGTGTCATCGCGAAAGATTGGCTACCGCTCATCGTCATCGTTCCGCTCGCCTTGTTCATCATCATCAAACACCGCACGAACTGGCAGCGGATTCGCTCCGGCACTGAACCGAAAGTACCACTGTTCCAAAAACGAAAATGAATGTTTCGATGACCGGCAAGCTCTCGGAGGACACGGAGAGAAGGTCGGTCATTTTCATGAGATGCGCTCGGGATTGAAAGCAAGATGTCAACGTTCGACTGTCTTTTTTGTGGATTTCTGTTGATTTTCGTCGAAATGAGCGAAAAATCTGTTGGATTTGCCCGTTCTTTACTTTCTGTTTACGTTAAATTTACATCCGTTCGCTACACTGAGAAAGGAAGCGATATTTGCGGAGGAGGCAGGGAAGTGTCTTTAATTGGAGAAGAACGTAAGCAAAAGATTGTGGAATGGATTGAACGAGAAGGCAAAGTGAAGACGAGTGAGTTGATTGAACGGTTGAACGTCTCTGGGGAGTCGATCCGCCGCTACTTAGAAGAACTTGAAAAAGAACATCGCATCAAACGGGTGTATGGCGGGGCGGTGCTGCATCAAAGCGTATCGTTCCAACCGATGATGATTTCAAACATGGACGGGATTCGTCGCATCGCCTATACGGCGTTTCAGCTCGTCGAGGATGATACCCTCCTTTACATCGGTCATGGGGTCGCCCCGGAACAAGTCGCCGCGAGACTTCGCGGACGAAATTTGACGGTCGTCACACCGTCACTCATGGCGGCAAAGGCCCTCTTCGAGCAACGGGCCAAAGGCGTCTTCACGGGGGACATCCAACTGCTCGGCGGCACGATTGATCCGAAGCATCTCGTCACCGTCGGCGAACACGTCTTGCAGCAGTTAAAGACGTACATGTTTGACATGGCGATTTTCTCTGTCGAGGGGGTCGATCCCTCGCTCGGTTTGACGTGTGATGCTCACGGTCTCTCGACCGTGACGCAAGCGGTACTCGACCAAAGTAGACAATGTTTACTACTGGCCGACCATACCCAGTTCAACCAACAAAAGCGGTATTGGGTCTCCGATTTTTCCAAGGTGACGACAATCATCTCGGATTTCCCGGAGCCCGCAGATTGGAAACGTGCGTTAGCGGAGCACGAGGTCGAATGGCGCTTCGCACCTTAATAAGGAGGCAGAAGACATGATTGAAGTGATCGTGACCACATTGAAAGAAGCGAAACAGGCAGAGCGTTACGGGGCGGACCGTCTCGAATTGATTGCGGATATGCGAGCTGGCGGGACGACACCAAGTTTCGGGACGATTCGAAACGTGCTCGAACAAGCGACGATTCCGGTCCACGTCATGATTCGTCCGCATGCAGACTCATTCGTCTATGATGAAGCGGACGCGGAGACGATTTTGGCAGACGTCGGTCTGTGTCGTGAGCTCGGAGCCGATGGCATCGTGTTCGGTGCTTTGACGAATGACGGGCGCATCGATGAGGCACTGCTCGGGGAAGTGATTAAACATAAGGGCGAGATGGCATTGACGTTCCATCGGGCCATTGATGACGCGGTCGATTTGATGGACGCCATCACCGTGTTGAATGATTTCCCTGAAGTGGACCATGTGCTGACGTCTGGCGGTCAAGCGACGGCATTAGATGGCTTAGAGCGGTTGAGCGCGATGCACGACGTCGCGGAAATGAACATCCTTCCAGGCGCTGGGATCACGGCGGACAACGTGTCCCAACTCGTCGACCGATTAGGCATTGACTTTGTCCATGTCGGTAGTGGTGTAAGGACCGATGGACAGCTAGATGAGCAGAAGTTCAACGCCATCAAGGAAACGATGACACGCTAAAAACAGTCGGATGACTGTTTTTTTGCTATAATGAAAAAAACGATACAGTAGGTGAAGTCATGCAATCATCAGTCTATAAACAATTTGCCCTTCGGATGTTGTCCGGGAACTGGGGCATCTCGCTCCTTGCGGTCGTGGCAACGATGCTCGTTCAAGCGGTCATCACGACGCAGCTCGATTTAGAATCGACCGACCCGAGCATCCTGTTCGTCTCGATCGGTTTGCTATACACCGCGACCGTCTTGCTCGCTCCGCTAGAACTTGGCCGCAACTGGGTATTCCTCGACATCGCGAAAGCCGAGAAACCGTCGTTCGGTCTGCTGTTCGAAGCGTTCGGTTCGCTCAAAGATTACATGCGTGCCGTCACGTATTATGCCGTCTTTTATCTCGGTTTGAACGTGCTCATGCTGTTCTTGATCGTGCCGGGAATCTGGTTCTATTTGACGTATCGGATCGTCCCGTTCGTCCTACGGGACCGCCCGGAACTATCCGCTTTCGGCGCGATGCGTGAAAGCCGCCGTCTCATGTTTGGACACAAGCGCACGATGCTTCGTCTATATGCGAGTTTCATCGGTTGGTATGTGCTCGTCTTATTCACCGGCGGATTGGCCTATATCTTCGTGCAACCTTATATCAACACGGCGCTCGCCGGACTGTACGTCGAAATCAAGGCAGAAACAGAAGCAAACGAACAACCGGTCGGCTGAATGAGCCGACCGGTTGTTTTTATGTCCCGTGCCGATCCGACTTTTGTGGGTCGGGAGCGTCACGGAACTCGTCTTTCTCTTCTTTTGAGGCATGTTCATGCCATTTTTTCGCTTGTTCCGTGGCGATCGGAATCGCCTTTTGATCGGAGTAGCCTTGGGCGAGCAAGGCGTTGGCGATATCAATGGCTTTCTTTTTGACGAGCGGGTCGAAGTTTTTCAGTGATTCCGGATAATCTTTCATATTCCATGGCATCTTACATCGCTCCCTTCTGTACTACTAATTCCACGAGCGAGCCGATTCAAACGTCCTGGTGCATGTAGTATTCGATGAGCGCCTGCGTCCCGTTCTCGCCGTAGCCGTTCTCTTCGAGGATTGAGTACAGTTTATGCGCCAACTCGAGGCTCGGCAGTTTGATATTCAACTGGTCTGCGCTCTCGAGGGCAAGTTTCATATCTTTGATGAAATGTTTGATGAAGAAACCAGGAGCGTAGTCCTCGATGATCATCCGCGGGACAAGGTTCTCGAGCGTCCAGCTGCCGGCTGCGCCGCCTCGGATCGTCTGGCGCAGTTGATCGGGATTGAGCCCGGCTTGTTTCGCAAAGGCGAGCATCTCGGCGTTGCCCATCATGATGCCGGCGATTGCGATTTGATTGGCGAGCTTTCCATATTGGCCACTCCCGGCATAGCCCATCCGTTCGATCGATTGGCCCATCGCCTCGAACAGCGGTCGTGCCTTCGTGAAGGCGTATTCGCCGCCACCGACGAGAATCGACAACGTCCCGTTCTTCGCACCGACATCGCCACCCGTGACCGGTGCGTCGAGCGGGAGTAAGCTGCGATCGATTGCCGCCTCAGCGATACGTTCGGCAAGCGTCGGCGAAGACGTCGTCATATCAATCACGAGCGTTCCCGGCTCGGCCGACTGCAAAATCATACCGTCCCCGAAATAAAGGCTCTCGACGTCAGACGGGTAGCCAACGATGGTGATGACGGCATCGGCGTTTTGACAGACGGCTTCGACCGAATCACACCAGCGGACACCTTCCGCCAATAAATCAGCCGCCTTCTCTTTCGTCCGCGTATACGCTTGGACTTCGAATCCCGCCTTCATTAAGTTTCTGACCATCGATCGACCCATCACACCGAGTCCGATAAATCCGATTGTCTTCATAATTGATTGCCTCCTAAAAGTTGTTGTTTCACGAGTCGTTCATAGAGTTTGTTGTCCCGAAGCAACTCTTGGTGCGTCCCGAGCCCGCTGATGCCGCCGTCCTCGAGCACGACGATTTGGTCGGCATGTTGGACGGTCGAAAGGCGGTGGGCGATGACGAGCGTCGTCCGGCCTTTCATGAGCCGGTCGAGCGCTTCTTGGACGACACGCTCAGATTCCGAATCGAGACTTGATGTCGCCTCGTCGAGCAATAAGATTTGCGGGTCGCGTAACAGCGCCCGGGCAATGGCGAGTCGTTGTCGTTGACCACCCGACAAGCGGACGCCGCGCTCACCGATCTCTGTATCGAGCCCGTCCGGCATCGACTCGATGAACGACCAGGCGTTGGCCATGTCGCAGGCTCGTCGAATCTCGTCCTCGGTCGCTGTCCGGGTCAAGCCGTACAAGATATTTTGTCGCACCGTCCCGGATAGGACGGGCGAATCTTGGGCGACGTAGCCGATGACTTGCCGCCATTCGTTGCGGCCGTAGGTTGAGATATCCCGGTCCCCGTAATAGATGTGACCGCTCGACGGAAGGTAGAACTGCTCGACGAGGGCAAACAGTGTCGTCTTGCCGGCACCGCTGCGTCCGACGATGGCTGTCGTGGCACCGAACGGGACAATGAGGGACACGTCGTCAATCACAGGTTGGTCGCCATAACGGAACGTCAGGCCCTCGAACGAGAGCGACGACTGTCGAATCGTCGACGGCTCAGCCGTGTACGGTTCCGGCTCGATGGCGAGCAGTTCCGATATTCTTTCGGTCGCCCCGCGTGCTTTTTGAAGCCGGGTGATAAACTCCGTCATCGTGATGAGCGGCGTGATGATTTGGAACAAGTACAGCATGAACGCGAGCAACGAGCCGGTCGACAGGGCACCGGTCGAGACCCGATAAGCCCCGAAGCCGAGAATGGCGATCAGCATCGCCGTCAACGTGACGTTCAAGAGCGGAATCAAGATTGCTTGAATCCGTCCCTCGCGCACACCGAGACCGAAGAGCCGCTCGATGCGGCGTTTTCCTTCTGCGACCTCGACGGATTCGGTCGCCTGTGATTTCACGAGCCGAATCTCCCCGAGCAGTTCGGCGAAAAACCCGGACAAGTCACCGAGTTCATGTTGGGTCGCCTTGGCGATTTTCCGAAGTTTACGCCCGAGCGGGATGACAATCAAGAGTGTCGTCGGCACCGAGAACAAGATGACGAGCGTCATCTGCCAATCGAGTGTGAATAAGATGCCGACAGCGCCGATGACCGAGACGAACGACGTCAACAAGCGGACGCTCTGTTCGGACAAGAGCTGCTGCAACGTCGTCGTGTCATTGTTGAGCCGCGAGACGAGATCCCCCGATTTGACGCCGTCATAGAACGGAATCGGAAGCGCGATGAGATGCTCCCATAACGTCGTCCGCAGGTTGGCGACGACGCGTTGTCCGACGATATGTAACCAATAGATCGAAATCGCGCTCGAGATAACTTGAATTAGAAACGCGATGACGAAGATGGTGACGAGACGGGCGTCGAGCGCGGCCTCGCTCCAATTGTCGACGACGCGTTGCAAGATGAGCGGGATGGCGAGTGACGCCATCGCTTGGAGCAACGAAATCAATACAGCGCCGATGAACAGACCTTTCGGTGGTCGAGCGACGCGGAACAAGCGTAGAAAGGCTTGCCATGTGGATGTGGACTCCATGATACGTCCCCCTTTCCTTTTAACTTTCGCTGTTTCGAAAACAAGTGTCAAGACGTCGAATCGTACACCGGAATAATGCTAGAATGGAATCAGAGGTGAAGTCGCATGAAATGGATACATACGGCCGATTGGCATTTAGGTAAAATCGTCCACGGTCGCCACATGACAGAAGAACAACAAATCATTTTATTTGAATCATTTTTACACATCGTCGACGAGGAGAAGCCTGATGCCATCGTCGTCGCCGGTGATTTATATGACCGGGCCGTGCCGCCCGTCGAGGCCGTCGACTTGCTCGATGAGATGTGGCGTGCGCTCGTCCTCGAGCGGGGCATCCCCGTGCTCGCCATCGCCGGCAATCATGATTCGGCCGAGCGGCTCCAATACAGCTCCAAACTGTTGACGAAAGTCGGTCTCCATATCGTCGGGAAATATGACCCGGGAACAGGGCCGATTGTCGTGAATGACATCCCGTTTTATTTGATGCCGTTCCTCGAGCCGGCGCGCATCCGTTACGCGTTCGGCGACGAGTCGATTCGGACTCACCATGACGCGCTCGCCGCAGTCGTCGACTCTTATGGGGCGATCGACGCACGAGCGGTCGCCGTCGGCCACAGTTTCGTCGCCGGCGGACTCGAGACCGACTCCGAACGGCAACTGTTCGTCGGGACGGCCGGGCAAGTCGCCAAAGGACTATACGCGCCGTTCGGCTATACGGCGCTCGGACACCTGCATAACCGTGACGCCATTCGCGACGACCGGATCGCTTACAGCGGGTCGCTCATGAAATATTCGTTCTCCGAGGCGACGCATGTGAAATCGGTCGACGTCATCGAATGGGACGGGACGTGGACACGTCGACGTCGTCCACTTCAGGCGCGCCGTGACTTGCGCATCTTGACCGGGACGTTGAACGAGCTGCTCGATCCGTCGTTTTATCAAGACGAGGCCGTCGACGACTATTTAAAAATCGTCTTGACCGATGAACGTGCGTTATTCGACCCGATGGCGAAGTTGCGGACCGTCTATCCGAACATCTTACACCTCGAACTTGAGTTGTTGCGTCGCCAAGACCAGACGTCCCGCTTCGAACGGGAGAAGCTCGAACGGCAATCGGTCGAGGATGTATATATGGACTTCTTTAAAGCCGTCCACGGCCGCGATGCCGATGCGACGGTGCAACGCTTCTTAGAAGGGGAGGAATCGATTTGAGACCGGAACAATTGACCATCACCGCCTTCGGTCCTTACGCGGAGACAGAACAAATCGATTTTACGCAGCTTGAAGGCCGTTCGATGTTCGTCATCAGCGGCCGGACCGGTGCAGGGAAGACGACGATTTTTGACGCGATGACGTTCGCGCTGTACGGACGGGCGAGTGGGACGCTCCGAAACGCGAGTGATTTTAGAAGCCAATATGCGGACCCGGAGCGAAAGACCGAGATCGACTTTTCGTTCACGATTCGCGACGAACGATATCGGATCGTCCGCCAACCACAACAGCCGCACCCGAAAAATAAGACGCCAATCCCGCACGAGGCGGTGCTCTACGAATGGAAAGACGCTTGGAAACCGATTGCGACGAAAGTGAACGACGTCGAACAGACGATTGAATCGTTGTTGCAACTGAGCTATGAGCAGTTCAGCCAAATCTTGCTGTTGCCGCAGAACCAGTTCCGTCAGCTCCTCGATTCCGATTCGACGAAGAAGCAACAAATTCTGCAATCGATCTTCAAGACGGAGGCGTACCGTGCCTTTCAGGAAGATTGGATTGAACGTTACGGCAAATACCGCAAACGAGTCGAATGGGCGGTCGAGACGACGCGCTTAAAACTGTTGGAACTCGAAGACGATGCCGTCGAGGACATGTCGACCCGAAACTTGCCTGAAATCGTGACGTGGCTCGACGCCCGGGAGGAGCGGCTCTTGGCGGCGAGGGACTCGCTACAGGCACAACGCCGGACTGGTGAGGAACGGCTCGAGGCGCTACGTCGAGAAGTGAATCAGGCGACCACGCTCGCCGAGTTGATGGAAGAGCGGGACGTGCGCGCAACCGCGCTCCAAGCATTCCGCGAAGCGGCACAGGAGCGTGAAGAACGCCAAGCGCTCATCCAACGACTTGAACAAGTGGCGAGCGTCAGCCCGCTCTATCAACGTACCGAAACGGTGCGTCACGACATCGAACGGTTGACCCGTGAACGCGATGTATCCCGTCAACGAGACGAAGGCTACACGAAACAGCTGGAAGAGTTGAAGGCAGAAGCAGAAGCCATCACGTCCATGCGCCAGGAGGCAGATCAAGCCACAAGTCGCGTCAATGCGATTGACGAGATGTTGCCCTACGTCGACGAATGGCACCGGGCCACGAGACGTCGGGATGACTTGAAACGCCAGTTGGAGCCGCTCAGCCTGTTCTCAGAAGAAGCGCGTCTCCAGGAGCTCCAAGCTACTGAAGGCGAACTTGCGGCTAAGCTGGAACACGCACCGGCCCCAAACCAACTCGTCGAGGCCGAACGGCTGTATAGTCAGCTCCAACATCAGGTTCGGCTCGAGGCGAAAGTGGCAGAGGTCACGGAACGACTCGGTGCCTGTGAACGCAACGGGAAGGAAGTCCAGCGACAATTCACTGCCCAGACAAAACAAGTCGACCAATTCGTCGAGGCCGAGCATGCACTCATGGCCGACACGCTGCGGGAGCAACTCGAAGCGGGGGAACCTTGTCCGGTCTGCGGTTCATTGACCCACGGACACGTGGAGCGAACGGGGACGTCCATCGACCAAGCCGGTCATCGCTCAGCCATCGAGACGCTGAAACGAATCGAGGCCGACCTCCATGAAGCACGGGCGGATTATCGGGCGCTCAAACGCCAACTCGATGAGCTGATCCGTGAACGTGATCTCGCTCGACTCGAATTGAAGCTCGATGGCGCGGCTGACGCTGCGATGCAACACCAAGACGCCCGCGTCCGGCAGTTGCGTCAAGAAGTCGAAGAACGACAACGGATGGAGCGTCTCTTGCGCGCGACCACGACCGAATTGAAGCAACTCGAGACGGCGAAGCGTGTGCAGGCAGATGAACGACAGAAGTTGTTCGAACAGCTCCAGACCGTCCAAGAGCAGCTTCAGTCGATGCGTCAACCGGATGGGACGACGTTAGAAATGTTGCAGACCGAGCGGAATCAGCTCACGACGCGACTCACTCACATCGAACGGCACGTGGGGACGTATGAACGTCGGCTTGAAGAATTGAATCGATTGAAGTGGGGGGAAGCGGAGCGACTCCGTCTCCTTGGTGAACAACTCGAGTTCGAGGATGTTCGTCTTTCCGAAGCGACGGCTGAACTGGAGGCTGCTCTCGAGAAGATTGAGTTGACTGAAGCTGTGTTCAAGGAGTATCGTGCGCGCGTCGAGCAACTGCCCGAGCTGCGCGAACGCCAAGCGACCGAGCTGGAGGAAGGTGTCCGGCTCGAACACGCCGTCAAGGCGCTGAACGATAAAATCGGGGACCGTCCGCGACCAGACCTTGAACGACTCCAGGAGAAGTTGCACGAGGAGAACCGTTCGTTCGAAGCGCTGTCCGAACAACTCGTGACGGCGGACGGGCAATTGAAACGTCATCGTCACATCGTAGCCGAATGGAACGCGCTTCGGGAGAAGACGGATGAAGATCAACGGAATCTGGAGACGGTCAAGTTGATCGCCGACACCGGTCGAGGACTGAATCCGCAAAAGTTAACGTTCGAGACGTACGTGCAGACGGCGTTCTTCGATCAAATTCTCCATGCGGCCAACGTCCATCTCGATCAAATGACGAGCGGACAGTTCCAATTGGAGCGGAAAATCGAGACGGCGAGAGGAAATGCCAAGTCCGGTCTCGAACTATTAGTCTTTGACGCCTATACGGGTCAGTCACGCCGCGTCCAAAACCTGTCGGGTGGGGAAGGGTTCAAAGCATCATTGTCGCTCGCCCTTGGACTCGCCGAAGTCGTCCAGCAACTGAGTGGCGGGGTCAGCCTTGAGACGATGCTCATCGATGAGGGGTTCGGGACACTCGACGCTGAATCGCTCGACCAAGCGATCGAGCTTCTCATGTCGCTCCAATCGAGCGGGCGGCTCGTCGGGGTCATCAGTCACGTTCAGGAATTAAAAGACCGGGTCGACGCCCGGATTGAAGTCAAAAAATCAAGGAGCGGGTCGACGATCCAGCTCATCGTGGAGTGAATCCGATGAAACATATCGAAACGAAAACAAGTTTAGTTGCCCACTTACAGGATGCCGGCGTCAAGCCGGGGGACATCCTATTCGTCCACACGTCCTTATCAAAGCTCGGATGGGTATGTGGCGGGGCTCAGACCGTCATCGAGGCGCTCCAAGATACGGTCGGTCCGGACGGGCTGATCATGATGGCGACCCAGAGCAGTGATAATTCAGACCCGGCTGAATGGGAAGCCCCACCCGTCCCAGTCGAGTGGTGGCCAACGATCCGGGAGGAAATGCCGGCGTATGACCAGGAAAAGACACCGACTCGAGGCATGGGCCGTGTCCCGGAACTGTTCCGTACGTATCCGAACGTGTTTCGGAGCGATCATCCGATGTGGTCGGTCGCTGCGTGGGGGAATGGTGCCGAGGAGATCGTGGCAGGACATACACTTGAAGTCGGTTTTGGGCCGGGTTCGCCAATCGAACGCATGATCGAGCGTAATGCAAAAATCCTACATCTCGGTTCACCCCTCGATGCGACGACGTTATGGCATTATGCCGAGTATGGAATTGACGGACCGGTGAAGTCGTTTGGGTGCGCGCTTTATGAGGACGGGGCGCGGGTGTGGAAGACATTCGACCATACGGATGTCAACAGTGACCCGTTCGGTCCAATCGGTGAAAATATCGTTCGACGTGCCGATGTGACGACGTTTCACATTGCGGAGGCGACGTGTTACGTCATTCCGTCTGAGACATGGGAACCGGTACAACATGCGTTAATCGCTTTACGGAGTTGGCTCCGATGAGTCAACTGAAAGCAAGTGGACAATGGAGAGGGGCAGTGCGATGAATCGTTGGGTTAAATATATAGGGGTGGCGACCGGTGTGTTGCTTCTCATCGTGTTTCTCGCCGTCGTGGGCATCTCGGCCCACATCGGCGATCAGTTGACGTCGCCCGAACGTGAGACGTTGACGTATACGCCGAAGACGTTAGGTGTCAAATACGAGAATGTGACCATCGAAGCCGAGGATGGTCACGATTTGTACGGGTGGTGGATCCCGCACCCGACACCGCGCGCAACGATCGTGTTCGCACATGGTTATGGGAAGAACCGCGAGCAGTCCGATTTGCCGCTCAAAGAATTGATTCCGGAGTTTCATGAACAAGGATATCAGTTCTTGACGTTCGATTTTCGTGGGTCAGGTATCTCGGAAGGTGATCGTGTGACGGTCGGGGCGAAAGAACAAGCGGACCTCGCTTCCGCGATTGCCTATGCGAAAGAACGCTCGGACGGTCCGATCGTCTTATACGGGGTGTCGATGGGCGCGGCGACGGCGTTGTCTGCGGCTGATGAGACCGACGTGGCCGCTGTGATCGCCGATAGTCCGTTCAGTGACCTCCGGGGCTACCTCGAGACAAACTTGCCTGTATGGAGCGATTTACCGAACTTTCCGTTCACACCGGTCATCATGACGGTGACGCCGTGGTTCACGGGTCTCGATCCCGATGTGGTCAAGCCGATTGACGATATCGCTCAAATCGAGGCGCCGGTGTTGTTGATTCATAGTGAGGGCGATGATGCCATCCCTGTGAGCGAGAGTGAACAATTGGCCGAGGCCGGGGAGGAAGTCGAACTGTGGGTGACCGAGAATGATGGGCACGTGCAGTCGCATCGCTCGTTCCAAACCGAGTATCGTCAAAAAGTATTCGGATTTTTAGAGAAGGTATTATAAACGAGGAGTCTGGGGAAACCTGGACTCTTTTCGCTCAAAAGGTTCTTAATCTATGGCACCGAATCGAACATGCACGAGTCGTTATTAGAGGCAAGGTAGGGAATGGAGTGAGCAGGTGGCGATCATCAAAAACCAAGAGTTGAATATCGAATTGTTTCCTAGAAAGTATGCAGAGAGGGGGGATGACCCGTTTATCGCCTCTCTGTTTCACATCGAACTTCAGAATACAATCATCTTCGATTTTTACGGTTCCCTCCTCCTAGAGTCGGAGTATCATTACTTTTTGGACGAAATGGATTCGATGTTGAACGGTTCATTAAAGCGTATTATTGTGAATCCGGTCGAACCTTATTTTGTGTTGCGAATCGAGAAAGAGCAAGGTGAGCTTTTTAAATGGATATTTTATAAGAAGCTTGGACCGAAGCAGATCGATGCGTTGCTTGTCACGAAGGACGAGATGGTAGAATTCCGTAGACAGTTACAACAAGAGATGACTAAAATCTTGCCGCCGCCGTTTCTACCTTGACGTACGTTGCGACAAGCAAACAATTAGGGGCCGATTACGTATTCGATGAATTCGCTGGAACTAATGAATTATGGAGTGGTAGGTATGGAGACGATTTCGTTAAGGTTCTGTTTTGAACAGGACATTGGGACAAAAAGTTGCGCAGAGAACTTTTTGGAGTTGTTGAATCAGTTCGAGGTACAACTATCAAGAGTTGGATTTTTCGAGCCGGTAAAGCAATCGTTCACTACAGAAATATTTAAAGAAATGTGGATCGAAGGACTCGAGGATACCTATAGTTTTATCGGCAGATTAGAGAAACGGAAGAGTTACATGAATATTTACCCTCGAGGCGGATTGCCAGGCAGTGCAGGCTTTCACTTTGCAATCAGTAAACAGCAATTTCAGTTAGAACAAACCAAATGGACAGACTTGTTTCGCTTTGTATGTGAGACGTGGAGACCTTATCGGGCATCAATTGAACTAGATTTGGATAGGGACGTATTTGTCGATACAGACCAACTTTTAAATGAGACGATGTTCTGGACGTATGAACGGGATAATTTCTGGTTCTTGAAAGTGCGTGAGGTGAGTTGGATTAACTATTGGAGTCACGCGTTACTGGAGCATGGAAACATCGAAACGATTGAAGGGTTTGATTGGGTAGCGGTTGATACTGGAGCGGATGGAACGTACTTTCAACTGACCGAAGCTTTCGACGACATATGCTTCGTGGCACGACGCGAAGCGGCCCGGACGCATATCGGACCCGGCATATTATTGGAAAAAGTGATAGATGAAGACTTGATGCGAGAAGCGGAGCGGCTGCGGTCTTCTGACTTCTCGTTCGATGACGTTTAAAATAGAAGGAGCGACTGAAATGGAAGAAAAAATAGAACAATTTGTAAAAGCTATGTATGCAACCGTCGTACAAGATGCCCTTTCAGACTATAAGAATATGTATGAAGAAGAAGTGTCGATATCAGATACCGAACTGTATAGTCAAGCGATTCATATGTATCAACAGATGGATCCGGAACAACAAAAGTTAATGATGCATATCATTGAAGTCGTGATGGTAGACACGGTCTCTCACATCTTCGGGGTGATTGACGGTAGTTCGCCACTGAATGATTCAGACATGGAAGCGACATTACTGCTCGATGATGTGGACTCAGAAGGGGAACTGCAAGATTCCTTCATTGGTTACTTGCAGGAGGAAGACTTGTATCCGTGATTGATGTAACGTTAATTTTTGGGGACGCAACATGCGCCCCTTTTTTGTTATGATTAATTATGAAAAGGAAAGAAAGAAGGTTTGTTCATGGATGTCACAGCATTACTATCGTTTCTACTGCTCGGAACGCTCATCGGGATTTTGAGCGGATTCTTCGGCATCGGGGGCGGAATCTTACTCACGCCGCTGCTGCTCGTCTTCGGATACGAGGCGAGTGCGGCCATCGCGCTCAGTCTGATGCTCACGCTCGGGTCGACCACGGCCGGTACGATCTCTCATCTTAAATTAAAGAACGTCAATCCGAAACATGCCCTCATGATTGGCGCCTTCGGTGTCGTCGGGACGTGGGTGGCGACGCCGCTCGTGTTCTACCTTGAGACGCTCGACGGTGCGAAGCCGGTCATCTCGCTCGCCTACATCGCGCTACTGACATACTTTGCCGTCTCGTTCTTCCGGTCGAAGCAATATGAAGAAGGAAGTGTCGGCTCGGAGTCGGTCCCACGCCTCGGTTTTATCGGGTTGTTCGGCGGGTTCATCTCGTCACTCATGGGTGTCAGCGGCGGATTCGTATTGACACCGCTTCAAGTCAAACTGCTCAATACCGAGATGAAACGAGCCGTCGGGACGAGTATCGCCGCGGCGTTCCTTATCGTCGTCTCGGGCGTTATCAACTATGCCGTCGCCGGGGCCGATGCAAACTATTGGCATGGTCTCGCGCTCATCGCCGGGGCGATGATTGGCTCACCGATCGGGGCGAAGCAGTTGCAACGGTTCAGTTCGCAACTCGTCAAAAAAGCGCTCGGTGGCTTCTATGTCGCTGTCGCCATCAGCGTCGGACTCAACTTGCTCGGCTTCAACGACATCTCGCTCGGACTACTCGTCGTCCTCGCGCTCTCGTTCATTGTCGCGCTGTTTATCCGGCCGCGTTCGAAGTGATGATCGACCCTCGTCTACATGACGAGGGTCTTACTTATAGGGATAGTCGGAGCATGATATATCCTACATATAAACATCACCATCGGTATAACGTGTGCTGAAGCGCATCAAAAAACCCTGTCCGAGGACAGGGTGTTAACGTCTGGCGATATGGTCAATGTTCTCTTGAATCTCTCCGACTTTGCTCTTCGCTTCACGCAACCGTCGTTCGAACGCCTCGGTGTCGAGTTTTTCACGTTGCGGCTCGTCTTTCCCGCGACGCTGTCCTTTCGGGGAGCGATGGATATGGGTCGCTTTCATCAAGCGCTTTTTAAACGTTGAATCGCTCATCAGGACACCCCCTTCCATACTATATACGTTCCACATCTTCTATCCGATGAAACGTTTGAACCTTCACGAGGCGAGGGTTCTGCGCATTTGCGGGTTCGTTGAGACTTTGTAGGCGATGCCCGCAGCTAACACTGCTTTAATCAAGTCACCGAGGATGAATGGGATATTCACTTTGAGTGCATCGATGAACGTTAGTCCGAACACGGCTTGGAGACCGAGACTGCCGACTACATAGACGAAGCCGAGTCCGATTAGGATGTTATAAGCGACGAGGGCGGGGAACGTACGATGTCGTTCCGATAACCAACCGATCAAAAAGGCAGCGATCGGGAAGGCGATCAAATAACCGACCGTCGGACCGACGAACGGGGCGAGCCCGCCCGAACCACTTAAGACGGGTAGACCGATCAAGCCGAGCAATAAGTAGACGACGACGGCAAGACCGCCTTTTTTGGCGCCGAGCACGGAAGCGACCGTCATGATGCCGAGCATTTGAAGGGTGATCGGAACGGGGCCGATCGGGATGGCAATGGAGCCGATGCTCGCAAGCAAGGCGGCACCGATGGCAACTTGTGTCAAATCATGAATTTTCAATATGTAAACCCCTTTTCTGTTAACGTTGACTAAAGTTAGGTTAACATCATTTTTTTCGTCTGACAAGTAGAAAAATGAGGACCTGGTCGCAAATTGACCAGGTCCTCATTGTTTACGCATGTGTCGGTAGGTTCTCTTTCGCTTCTGTCAGTTGAATCCGAACTGAGTCAAAGCCCGTCCCGCCGTAACTGTTGCGGCGTTTGACGGCCGTCACCGGCGAGAGTGCCTCGTACACATCCGCTTCAATCAATTCAGAGTGGGCTTGGTACGTCTCGATCGGTAATTCTGATAAATACAGACGCTGGTCGATACAATACCGGACGAGCGTGCCCGTCACTTCATGGGCCTCACGGAACGGCATCCCTTTTGCCGTCAAATAATCGGCGAGTTCGGTCGCGTTCGAGAAATCGCGTTCGGTTGCTTGCTTCATCGTTTCCGTGTGGAACGTCATGTCTTGAATCATACCGGCCATGATGCTGAGACTGCCCTGAACCGTCTTGACGGTGTCGAACATGCCTTCCTTATCTTCTTGCAGGTCCTTGTTATAGGCGAGTGGGAGTCCCTTCATAATCGTCAAAAGTCCCATCAGATTGCCGACGACGCGACCTGACTTTCCGCGGACGAGTTCGGCCATGTCCGGGTTCTTCTTCTGAGGCATCATGCTCGATCCCGTAGAGAACACGTCAGAGATCGTGATGAACCGATACTCTTCGCTGCTCCAAAGGATCAACTCCTCGCAGAACCGTGACAAGTGCATCATGAGCAGCGACGCATTCGACAAGAACTCTAAGATGAAGTCACGGTCGCTGACGGCGTCCAGACTGTTCGGATAGACTTGGGCGAAACCGAGCAACTCGGCCGAGCGATGACGATCGATTGGGAATGTCGTCCCAGCCAGGGCACCCGCTCCGAGCGGGCTCATGTCAATCCGTTTCAAGCTGTCACTGAAACGCTCTTTGTCGCGCTCGAGCATCCAGAAGTAAGCGAGCAAGTGATGGGCGAGTGAGATCGGCTGGGCCCGTTGCAAGTGTGTATAACCCGGCATGATTGACTCGACGTTTTTAGCGGCGTGGTCATAGAGTGCCGTCTGCACGGCTTCAATCCCGTCAATCGTCTCGAGGACACGGCGTTTCAAATACAGGTGCATATCCGTCGCGACTTGGTCGTTCCGGCTGCGGGCCGTGTGCATCTTTCCAGCGACCGGGCCGATTTCTTCATGCAAGAGGGCCTCGAGGTTCATATGGATGTCTTCATGGAAGACGTTGAACGTCAATTCGTCCGCTTGTGCCTTCTTGGCTAGCGTCTTCAACCCCGCGACGATTTGCGCGACTTCGTCCGCCGTCAAAATGTGCTGCTCCCCGAGCATCGTCACGTGGGCGATGCTCCCTTCAATATCTTCTAACACGAGCTGGGCGTCGAAATGAATCGAGGCCCCGAACTCGTCGACCCATTCACTGGCCGTCTGTTCGAACCGGCCGCCCCATAGTTTACTCATGCACCATCGTTCCTTTCTCCGCTAGCACTTCCGCTTGAACTTTCGTCGGCAGTCCCCATAACTTGATGAAACCGACGGCGGCTTGTTGGTCGAACGTGTCGGCCGACGTGTACGTCGCGAGATGTTCGTCATAGAGCGAGATCGGCGACTTCCGTCCGTCGACGATGGCTTGTCCTTTGAACAGTTTCATCCGGACCGTACCGGTCACGGTCTGTTGCGTCTCATCGATGAAGGCGAGAAGCGCTTTCGTCAGTGGCGAGTACCAGAGACCGTTGTAGATCGTCTCCGTCAATTTCTGTTCGACGATTGGTTTGAAGTGGGCGACTTCCCGGACGAGCGTGAGCGCCTCGAGCGCCTGGTGTGCCGTGATGAGCGTCATCGCACCCGGTGCTTCGTACACTTCCCGCGATTTGATCCCGACGACCCGGTTTTCGATATGGTCGATTTTCCCGATACCGTGAGCCCCGGCGACGATATTCAACTGCTCGAGAATGGCTGTGAACGTCGCTGCTTGTCCATTGATGGCGACTGGTACGCCGGCGTTGAACTCGATTTCGACATACGTCGGTTCGTTCGGAGTGTCTTCGAGCTGTGCCGTCAATTCATAAGCGCTCGCCGGTGGAGCGGCCCATGGGTCCTCAAGAATGCCGCATTCGACGGCCCGGCCCCAAATGTTTTGGTCGATCGAGAACGGCTCTTCTTGGACGATCGGAATCGGGATACCGTGCTCGGCCGCATAGGCGATTTCTTCTTCCCGTGACCATTTCCACTCCCGGACCGGCGCGATGATTTCAAGCGACGGGTCGAGCGCATGAATCGACACCTCGAACCGGACTTGGTCATTCCCTTTCCCCGTACACCCGTGAGCGACGGCGATGGCACCTTCGGCTTGCGCGACCTCGACTAGCTTCTTCGAGATGAGCGGCCGCGATAGGGCAGAGACGAGTGGATAGACGCCTTCATACATTGTATGTGCCTGCATCGAGTAACGGGCGAAATCGTTGACGAATTCATCGACCGCATCGATGACGACCGATTTGACGGCCCCGACTTTGAGTGCCTTCTGTTGAATGCGCTCCAGGTCTTTCCCTTCTCCCACGTTCAAACAGCAGGCGATGACGTCATATCCCTGTTCATCCAACCATTTGATTGCGACCGATGTGTCAAGTCCACCTGAATAAGCTAATACGAGTTTTTGTTTCATTTCCTTACACCCCTTATACATAATTATTCATCTGTATTTATAAATATACGACTTAGTCTAATGGATGATTTCATGTAAAGCAACCTTTTTTGGCAAAAAAAAGAATCACTTGTGAAAGTGATCCTTCATTGAACGATTTCGAGTTCTGGCATCCATTGCGACATATGTTGGCTCGTGGCATCGAACAACTCGGGTTTTGCCGTCTGTAACGGCACGACCTCGAACGGTCCGTCCGCACTAGAGCGCCGGGTGAACGTCGGATAGAACATCGGATTGGCGAGTTCGAACGTCGTCTCATCCGCCTCGACCGTCTTGACGACATCGATGCCGACGATGCCACCCGTATTGCGATCGTCCCCTTGTTGACCGGACAGGAAGTTGCCGAGCGAGTAGGCGACGAACGTTCGGTTGCCTTCAGCGCCGTCCACCCAAGCGACCGGTTGGAGGACGTGGGGGTGATGGCCGATGATGAGATCGACCCCGAGGTCAGACAGCTCTTGGACGAGTGTCTGTTGTGCCTCGTTCGGGAGTATCTCATATTCATTCCCGAAATGGAGCGAGACGACGGTGAGGTCGGCTGCTTGTTCGGCCGCTTCAATCTCAGGCTTCATTGCCTCGAAATCGATGTAGTTGACATGGTACGGTTGTTTCGGAACGACCCCGTTCGTGCCATACGTGTAGGCGAGAAACGCGAACGAGATATCATTCTTCGTCAACGTCCGAATCTCAGCTTTGTCCGCTTCCGATAAGAACGAACCAGTATACGGCATGCCGATCTCGTTCCAGTGGGCAATCGAATTCTCGATGGCCGTGACACCTCGATCGAGCGTATGGTTGTTCGCCGTCGTCACCAAGTCGATGCCAGCGTCTTGGAGCGCATCACCGACCTCATACGGACTGTTGAAAGCCGGGTAGCTCGATAAGCCGATCTCACTGCCGCCGATCATGCTCTCTTGGTTGGCGATGGCAATATCGGCCTCGGTCAAAATCGGGGCGATCGGTTCGAAGGCGGCAGTGAAGTCATAGCCGTCCCCGCTCTTGGCGGCATTATATACGCTATCGTGTAACAAGATATCGCCAATCGCATAGAGCGACGTCGTCGTCACGACTGGTTCTGGCTCTTCCGGAACAGGCGCCGGCTCCTCCGCCTCGGTCTCTGGTGCCGGGGTCTCCGTTTGCTCGGTAGACGTCTCGACTTCGGCGGTCGCACAGCCGAATAGAAAGAGGAGGGGCAAGGTCAATATGGCTTGTTTATACGGGATTACTCGTTTCAAGGGACGAGTCACTTCCTTTCTTATGATACAAATTGATCTATATGTACCATTCGCTATTGATTGTCAATTTCCTTGTTAGGCGACAAGAAAAAGTGCCAGGCTATAGTAGCAAGGCACTTCGATCGTTAAATCCGTTCTGTCTTCAAAATGTGTTCCATTTCCTCAAACTCGTTCGTAATCGTCGAGCTCGGTGGTGGTGTCATCAGACTGACGACATAAATGGCGAGGCTCGACAAGAAGAACGCTGGAATCATCTCATAGAGCTCACCGACGGTCCCGAACCAATCGGCGGCAAAGTTTTTCCAGAGGATGACGATGAAGGCACCGGTTAGCATACCTGCGAGCGCCCCTTGTCGCGTCGTCCGTTTCCAGAACAGGCTGAACAAGATGAGTGGCCCGAACGACGAGCCGAAGCCGGCCCAGGCGTAACCGACCAAGTTCAAGATTGTATCATCCGCCCCGAACGCCAACCAAATCGAGATGAGCGACACGAGGATGACCGTGATCCGGCCGACCATGACGAGCTCACGGTCGCCGGCGTCTCTTCGGAAGAACTTCTGATAGAAGTCGGTCGTCGCAGCACTCGACGAGACGAGGAGCTGTGACGAGATGGTCGACATGATGGCAGCGAGCAACGCCGCAAGCAAGACGCCGGTGATGAGATCGACGAATAATAAATCAGATAAATTAATAAAAATGTTTTCTGGGTTATCGATCTCAAGTCCACGCTGCGTATAATAGGCGAGTCCGAACAGCCCGGTCGCCATCGCGCCGACGACGGTGAACAACATCCATGAGATGCCGATCCGTCGCGCCTTCTTGATGTCCTGTAACTTCTCGATGGCCATAAAACGGACGATGATGTGCGGTTGCCCGAAGTAACCGAGCCCCCAGGCGAATAGCGAGACGATGCCGATGAGCGACTGACCGGTCAGCGGATCAAGCAGCGCCTCATCGATGTCACCGATCGTCTGGAAGGCGGCGCTCACGCCATCGGTCGCCGTGATGGCGATGGCCGGGACGAGGATGAGGGCGAACAACATGATCAACCCTTGAACGAAATCCGTCCAACTGACCGCCAAAAATCCTCCGATGAACGTATAGATGATGATAATCGATGCCAAAATCAAGACGCCCGTCCCGAACCCGATTCCGAAGACGGCATTGAATAACCGACCACCGGCCACGAACCCGCTCGTGGCATAGAGGGTGAAAAACACGAGTGTCACAGCCGCCGAGAACGTCCGCAACGTGCCGCGTGAATCTTTAAATCGTTTCTCGAAAAAGTCTGGGATCGTGATGGCATCCTCGGATAAATACGAGTACGTCCGCAAGCGAGGTGCGACGAGCAACCAGTTCAAGTACGCGCCAATCGTCAACCCGATGACGATCCATCCGCTCGAGAGTCCGGTCGCGAACATCGCACCCGGTAGTCCCATCAATAGCCAACCACTCATGTCGGAAGCACCTGCCGACAAAGCCGCGACGGCGGGACCGAGTCCGCGTCCTCCGAGCATATAGTCGCCGATGCTCTCAGTCCGCCGATAGGCGATGACACCGAGTAACACCATGAGCGCCATATACACTGTAATCGAAATCAATACACCGTTCATACAACATCCCCCTCATTCAAAATGAAAACGCTTTCAAACATGATGGATTGCACCATGACAAAATTTTGTCACAAAAATGAATGAAGTGAACGATTTTGTTTGACGATTGACCAAATAATCAAATTATTTGGCGAAGCAAGATGTGAGATGGTCGTTGACGAGGCCTGTCGCCTGAAGGTGGGCATAGACCGTCGTCGGTCCTAAAAATTTGAATCCGCGACGTTTCAAGTCCTTGCTCACTTGATGGGACAATTCGGTCGTGGCAGGGATGTCGTCGGTCAATTCCCACTCGTTGCGAATCACCGTGTTGTCGACGAACGACCAAATGTAGGCATCGAACGTCCCGAACTCTCGTTGAATCTCGAGAAATCGCTTGGCGTTATTGATGGACGCCTCGATTTTTCGTCGGTTCCGGACGAGGCCGGGATTGGTCAGCAACCGTTCCACGTCCGCTTCGTCGAACGTCGCGACGGTCGTGACGTCAAACCCGGCATAGGCGTCACGATAATGCTCGCGTTTGCGTAAGATGGTGATCCAGCTGAGACCGGCCTGGGCGCTCTCGAGCGTCAAACATTCGAAGTGCTTTTGATCATCATGGACGGGTTTGCCCCATTCCTCATCGTGATAACGAACGTACAACGGGTCGGTGCCGCACCATGGGCAACGCGTAACTTCAGTCATGTCATGTCCTCGCTTTCTTTCAAGTACTTCATTTTAACATGTTGCTTCGGTTTTTGACCGGGCGTTACGGGTATAGTAGGAACTATTGGAGGGTGAAGCACATGAGAGACTGGATGATCCAGGTCATTGAACAGTTCGGTTACTTCGGTATCGCGTTCATGATCTTTATTGAGAACGTGTTCCCGCCGATTCCTTCGGAAGTCGTCCTCTTGTTCGGCGGATTTTTCGCCGTGAAGACCGATTTGATCGTCCCGCTCGTCATCTTCGCAGCGACGGCAGGCGCCATCCTAGGAGCGGTCCTGTTGTATGGTATCGGACTTTATTTGGATGTCGAACAGATCGAAAAATGGACGAAACGCTACGGCAAATGGATTCGGCTCGACATTGCGGACGTGCATCGGGCCGACGCCTGGTTCGATAAATACGGGGGATGGATGGTGTTCTTTGGCCGCTTGATGCCGGTCGTGAGGAGTTTGATTTCAATCCCGGCCGGTATGTCGAATATGCCGTTCTTGAAATTTTTATTGCTCAGTACGGCGGGGACGGTAATTTGGAATACGATTCTCATCTATATCGGCATTCGTGTCGGCGAGAACTGGGAATCGATTTTAAGCTATTTGGATGTGTATTCGTATGCCATTTACGGACTTCTGGCCGTCGGGGTAATCGTGTTTTTCATTTGGCGCAAAAAACGCAAGAAGAAACAGGCCTCTTCATTCTAAACGACAAGGACCGATCCTCATACGAAGATCGGTCCTTGTCGTTTCATCGATTTGCATCATCCTTGTTCTCGTCAGGCAAGACTCTTTCAAGTTTTTCCTCCGTCTTCGCCGCTAAAATCTCAGAGAAACGGAACAAAACGATTCCGATGATGGCCGAGACAAAGATATATAGCCCGACGAACAAGTTGATTGCCCCGTTCGACAAGGCTGTGAACAGAATCGAGAACTCCCCGCGCGGAGCGAGCGAGAAACCCGCCTCGTTGGCTTGAATACGTGTCAGGCCATACAGACGGCCCCCGACGCGGCCGACGATCCATTTCGATAACACACCCCAGACGATTAAAACGAAGAAGAGCGCGTTGACGATGACGCCTTGTTCCAAGTTGATTGAAATTCCGAACGAGATGAAGAAAATCGGTAAAAACAAATCGCGAACGGGGACGGTCAACCGTTTCAACGGGCGCACGTCGTGGATGCCCGCCAGCATAATCCCGGCGATGAACGCACCGAGAATCTCAGACAGTCCGAACACCATCCCGATTCCGGCGAAAAAGAGAATCAAGCCGATCAAGCCAATGCTCGCGTCATCTTGCCGCAACAGATGTTTGGTGATCTTTGGTTGTTTTTTAACGAAGCGCGATCCGATAAAGAGCAACACGCCGAAGATGAGAAACCCAGCGAAGACTTTCCCGATATCGGACACTTCAATCGGCTCATCTTGGATGATGAACGGCGCGACGGTCAAAATGAGCGGGGCGAACATATCCTCGAAAATGAGTAACGCCAGGACGAACTCTTTCACATCTTCATGCTTATCGGCATGTCGTTCGAGCAGGCGTGCCGAAATCGACGAGCTCGTCGCAAATAAGACGGCACCGATTAAAAAAGATTGTGAAAAATCGAGTCCGAACAGCAGGGCAATCCCAATCGTGACGCCAAAGGCGAGCAAAATATCCAAAACGCCTGCCTTCCATACCCGTTTGAGGCGCTTCATCAACTCGCCGAGCGGAAACTTCAAACCGAGTAAAAAGAATAACAGGATAATCCCGATTTCGCCGGCGATTTTAAAGACCTCGTTTCCGTCCCAGAAAAAGCCGACGACGACGCCGATTGCAATAAAGGCAAGAATACTTGGGAAGAATAACCGCTCGATGATGAGACTGAGCACGGAAATGACGGCTAACGCTAAACCGAGCAAGACGATCATATTTAGTTCCATATGACACACCAGATATCAGACAGGATTACTGGGTAACGAATCAGTCTCGGTTCCATTGGTATTCCATCCCGACCGATTCCGGACGAGAATAGTCGAAGCCGAATTGACGGTACAGTCCGTCTGCCGGGATGTCTGCGATGAGACTGATGATAGCCGTCTCGTCCGCCTCCTGCATAATCCAGGCCATCAAATGCTCCATGATCAATTTTCCGAGCCCGAGCCCCTGACACTCCGGGTCGACGACGATATCGACAAGGTGGAACACCATACCGCCGTCGCCAACGACACGGCCCATCCCGACCATGTGATCGTCTTTATACAGACAAACGCCATATAACGTGTTGGCCAGCCCTTTCACAGTTCCCGAGTCGGAACGTTTCGGCATCCCGGCGATGACCCGCAGGCGCTGATGTTCCTCCGGTGTCGGTGTCTCGATTCGTACTTCCACTTCATTGACCATATCGCTACTTCCTCTCTGTACACAAGTTAAAATTATTTTCCCGCTATATTGAATCGGTAAACCTTGATTTCCGGTCCGCGTTATTCAAATAATGAAACCAGGATATGAAAAAAAGGACGTGTTCAGATGATAGAAGGTCAAACGATTTTACCCGCCCTGCGTGATATGCGAGACCTCGAAAAATTTGTAAAAGGCCCGTTTAACATCGGTGTCCTGCTCGAAGTGCACGTCGCCCGGCTCGATGCCGTGTTTCAGTTATTGGCGGCTCACAATAAACACGTCTTCGTCCATCTCGACTTGATTCAAGGATTGAAGGCAGATGAGTATGCGACCGAGTATATTTGCCAGACGTATCGTCCTTATGGCATCATCTCGACGAAAGGAAGCGTCATTTTAAAAGCGAAGCAAAAACAGGTCAAAACGGTCCAACGTTTGTTTTTAATCGATTCGAGCTCGCTCGAGCGAAGCTATCGCCTCATCAAGCGGACGCAACCGGACTATATTGAAGTGTTACCGGGTCTCGTCCCGAAATATATCCGGGCCGTGAAGGCGGAAACCGGAATCCCGGTCTTTGCCGGCGGACTGATTTCGTCGACCGAGGAAGTCGAGGCCGCCCTCGAGGCCGGTGCGACGGTCGTGACGACGTCCGACCAACGGCTTTGGACGAACGGATAGGAATCAAATCCATCGAATCCGGGTATGTGATTTTGCAGGAGGGATGTATATGAAACAAGTTATGATTATCACAGGTGTCAGCCAAGGGATTGGACATGAATTGGCACGTCATTTCCGCGACATGTATCACGTCATCGGACTCGATAAAGGCGATGATCCGCAACTGGACGGAGTGACGTTTCACGAGCTGGATTTGGGTGACCATGGGGCAATCGCTCGCGTATTCGCCGACATTCAGCGCAAAGTCGGTGTCGCTCACGTGCTGATCAATAATGGCGGCGTCTCCTCGCTCGTCAAACCGATGGCCGAACTTGACGTCGAGACGTTCAAGCAAGTGATTGACGTCAACCTTGTCGGGACGTTCGCTTGTGCCAAAGCGTTCTTATCGTTGAACGAGGGAGCGGGATATGGCCGCATCATCAACCTGGCCTCGACGCGCTCACTTCAAAACGAGCCCGATTGGGAAGCGTACGGCGCGTCGAAAGGCGGCATCGTGTCATTGACCCAATCGATGGCGGTATCGCTCGCGGAGCGCCCGATTACGGTGAATGCGATCAGTCCCGGTTGGATTCACACGTCGGATGAGGCACTCCGTAACATCGACCATGCGCAACATCCGTCGGGCCGGGTCGGAAAACCGGACGATATCGTCCGTGCGGTCGCTTATTTAATTGATGAACAGAACGATTTCGTCAACGGGCATAACCTCGTCGTCGACGGCGGAATGACGAAAAAGATGATTTACGAGCCGTAATCGGAAGAAACAGGACCATTACCCTATGTTTTAATTCATGATATGAGTAGATGGGACTAGTCGCGGGTAAAGGATGGGGACATATTATGAACCCATTGAAGGAGGAATCGCCGTGCACCAGTTGATTGAAGAGGCACTCCGATTCGCGGCCGTCCAACACGACGGACAGTTTCGAAAAGGAACGAATATTCCCTACTTGACCCATCCCGTCGCCGTGTCGATGCTGCTCGTCGAAGACCGACAACCTGTCCCGGTCGTGGCGGCCGGCCTGCTCCATGATTTGCTCGAAGACACGTTGACGTCCCCTGAAGAAATCGAGGAACGGTTCGGAAGTGAAGTGAGACGACTCGTCGAAGCGGTGTCCGAACCCGGGAAGCATCTTTCGTGGGAGGAACGGAAACGGATGACGGTTCAGCACGTGCAGACGATGCAGTACGACGAAGTGGCGCTCTTGGCGGCGGACAAGCTACATAATCTTCGTTCGATACGACTCGACGTCGAGTCTGCCGGGAGACAAGTGTGGGACCGGTTCAGACGACCGCTCCGCGACCAGTCATGGTATTATCACGAGCTGTTGCAAGCGTTCAAACCGTTCCGTCAGACGACGACGCTCATCGAGTCGTTCGAGACCGAGTTGAACTTATTGTTTTACGGCGTCGCCGACGAACGGTTCGCCAAACTCGGAAAATTATTTGACGTCATCCAGCGAGGATTCCACGAAGAGGATTGGCTCCAAGAAACGACGACGCTCTGTCAGACCGCCTACGAGATACATGAGACGATGCGCGAGTGCTATCGTCACGGTACGGACGTCAATCAACCAGAGCTTGACGGCTTGTCCGCTCAATTGAAGGAAGCGGGACTCTGGGAACCATTGCCGCTCCCGATGCTTCAAGCGATCGATGAACTGTCTTACCGGACGGCGATGCCCATCGATGATGTCGTCGGACATTTAAAGGTCAAATGATTGTCAAATGAATTGTAACGTGATATATTCGTCGTGAACATAAGAGGGGGAGTAGCGACCACAGCTGTGGTCGATGGGTCGTCATTACGGTGCAACGCACTCGGTCCATCGAGCTTCTTACCAAGTCCGCAAGACCTTTTTATGGATGTTTTTTTCGGCGTCCATAAAAAGGTCTTTTTGAATTCATGAAAAGGGGAGATTTATTCAAATGGTATTTATTTATTTCATCTTGGCCGCTGCCATCACCGTGTACGCCGCCATGAAACTCTCGACTTACGCTGACGTCATCAGTGAGAAGTCGACGATGAGCGGGATGCTGGTCGGGACCGTGTTGCTAGCCGGTGCGACATCGTTGCCGGAAGTGACGACAAGCGTCTCGGCCGTCATGATTAACAACCCGGATATCGCCATCGGGAACATGCTCGGGTCAAACTTGTTCAACATCTTCATCTTGGCGATGTTCGATCTGTTCTATCGTCAGAAACGCCTGTTCAATGAGGCAAACCGAGATCATCTCTATACGGCCGGTCTCGGTCTCATGTTGACGCTCGTCACGATGATTGCCCTGATCGTGCGCATCGATTTCACGATTCTCGGCATCGGGATTGATGCTTTGTTGATTGCGGCATTGTACGGAATCGGGATTTACTATATCGGAAAACGCCCGCAACAACCTGCCGTTGAGCGGAAGGCTGCCCACGAGGCCGTACAAAAAGTCGGCGCCAGCGCGACGAGTTCAATCACGGTCAAACGTGCGGTCATCGGCTTCATCATCGCCGCCCTCGTCATCATGGCGGCCGGGACGGCTCTCTCGGTGTTGGGTGATCAAATCGCCGTCGTCACGGGCCTCGGTTCGAGCTTCGTCGGTAGCTTCTTGATTGCCGCGACGACCTCGCTCCCGGAAGCGGTCTCCGTCTTCGTCGCCTTGAAGCTTGGGAACGTCAACTTGGCGTTCGGTTCGATTTTAGGAAGTAACATCTTCAACATGCTCATCATCGCCATGTCGGACGTGTTTTACCGCAACGGTTCGATTCTGGCCGACGTGTCGGCGTCTCACTTGGTGACAGCAATCGGCATCACGATTTTGTCGGTATTGGTCATGTATACGCTCCTACGTAAAGACGTGACATCAAAGTTCCGCTATGTCTTGCCGTCAGTGCTCGTCGTGCTCGTCTACTTCGCTTCGTCTTACTTCATCTTCATCGGTTAATCTGGCACGGTGTCCTCCGAGACACCGTGTTTTTTGTTTACTTGGTTTCGAGGAATCACTTTTCATCGTCTTGGGTATAGAAGGAGGGAAGGAGGGGTGGCGATGCAAATGCACTCTGTGGAACGTTTAGATGAGTATGTCGTCGTGATTCCGGCCTATAATCCGGATCAAGCGCTCGTCACACTTGTCCGTGAGCTGAAAGAGATTGGGTTTGTCCATGTCATCGTCGTGAACGATGGAAGTGTCGAGACGTCCCAGCCTGTATTTGAAGAAGTCGGGAAGTGGGTGACGTCCATCCTCATCCATGAGCGGAATCAGGGCAAGGGCGCAGCGTTGAAGACGGGGATCCGTCACGTCGTCGAACAGTTCCCGGACACGCACGGGGTCATCACTGTCGATGCCGATGGGCAACACCTGCCGGAAGATGTCCGCCATGTATATGAGGCGGGACTTCATCGGCCGCATCATCTGGTCATGGGTTGCCGTGATTTCTCTGGGGCGCACATCCCGTTTCGGAGCCGATTCGGGAACCAGATGACACGTGGTGTCATGCTCGTCGGCAGCGGACTCCGGTTGAAAGACACGCAGACCGGTTTGCGGGCGGTCCCACTGCGTTATGCGGAACAGTTGCTGGATGTGCCAGGGAACCGCTATGAGTTCGAGATGAACATGTTGACGTTCACGAGACGTTGGCAAGTTCCGATTCAACAGATCCCGATTCAAACCGTGTATGTGGCTGAGAACGCCTCATCTCATTTTCGTCCGGTCATCGACTCGATTCTGATTTATCGCATGTTTTTGGCATATTCATTATCCTCGGTCGCTTCATTTTTATTAGACATCGGCGCCTATGCCTTATTCATCTTTTTATTGAATCCGTGGTTCGAGACGACCCATGTCTTGATTGCGACGGTATTGGCCCGCATCATCTCGTCCTTATTCAATTATGTCGTGAACCGAAAAGTCGTGTTCCACTCGAAAGCGAGACGGGCGATGCCGAAGTATTTCGGGCTCGTCGGCGTACAGATGGCATTGTCGGCCGGTCTCGTCTATGTATTGTTCCTGGTGATTCGGGACGGGGAAGTATGGATTAAAGTGCTCGTCGACAGTCTCTTGTTCGTCCTCAGTTATTACGTCCAAAAAAGATGGATCTTTAAACGGTGACAGGCCAAGACGATTGTCTTGGCCTGTCTGACGTACATGTAGTTTAATAGGCGAGCTTCCCGAGCTTGACCGACGTATACCGGTGCAACTCACGCGGGTCATCAATGCCGGTCTTCTGCATCATGTCACGCATGAGCAGGGCGCAGACGCGGGCATCCTCAGCCGCATCGTGGTGGATGAACGGGACGTTCAAATATTCCGCCATCGTGTTCAGCTTGTGATTCGGAAGTCCGGGGTATAGTTTTCGCGACAGCTTGACGGTACAACCGTACTCGATTGTCGGGAACGTATATAAATCATATTTGGCGATTGCTTTTTTGAAAGCGCCCATATCGAATGAAGCGTTGTGCGCCATGACGAGGTCGACGTGTCGGAACGTCGGATAGAGCTGTTCGAGCACCTCGGGTAACGCCGGCGCATCCCAGACGTCACTTGGCCGGATGCCGTGGACGCGGATATTACCAGCGTCAAAGTCTTCTTCTGGATTGACGAGCAGTTGGTTCGTCTCGATGATTTCACCGTCGACGAGCAGGCTCCAGCCGACAGAGCAGATGCTGCGACTATCGCGGTTGGCCGTCTCGACGTCGATGGCAAGGATGGAATGTGACATAATCGGTCCCTTTCTCTAAAAACAAGTATAAAAAAAGTCTAACATATCGTTAGACTAAAAAGCGATTATGCGGCTGCCAAGTTCCGGCACGCCTCGGCACAGCGCAGACACGCCTCGGCGCAGCGTTGACAATGGTCGTGCAAGTGCCGGCCACATTCGACGGCACATGTGTCACACACCTGCGCACAGAGTGCACCGATTGGTTTCATGAAGGCCGAATCCGTCTCGAGTGCGTTCAAGGCGAGGGCGCATACCTCCGAACATTCTTTCGTGAGCCGGATGCATTCGGCGACCATCAATAAATCCTCTTCTTGTAAACATTTTGAGAAACAGTGATTGCTTGCCCGCATGCAGTCGATGACGGCTAAAACGGTCTCTTCGACAGAGACACGATCCATAGTAAGTCCCCCTTAGAATAATGATGTCTTACAATCATTACCCGCTACCAGGTGACTTAAACCGGGCACAGACGCAAAAAAGTCACCCCTCAAATGAGTGGTGACTTCGATAATGGAGCATAGCGGGCTCGAACCGCTGACCTCCACGCTGCCAGCGTGGCGCTCTCCCAGCTGAGCTAATGCCCCGTTCGAAAATTATTATATCATCCTAGTAAAACATTTGGCAATGGGTATTTTTAAATTTTTTTGAACAAAGTTTAATCCGGCCAAAACGTGGGAAAATCATGAGTAATATTATTCTACGAAAGCAGGTGTCATCCATGGAAATGATTTTACTCGCACTCTTACCTGCCTTGATGTGGGGGAGTATCCCGCTCATCGTTTCAAAAGTCGGCGGTAAGCCGATTCAACAGTTGATTGGGACGACGATTGGGGCGATGGTGATGGCGGTCATCATCGCACTCGTCTTCAGTCCGGAGTTCACGACTCTCGCGCTCGTGACCGGTTTCATCTCCGGTGTGTTCTGGGCACTTGGTCAATATTTACAGTTCCAATCGTTCCAAATTTTAAGTGTATCGAAAGCGATGCCGATCAGCACCGGCATGCAACTCGTCGGGACGTCCTTGTTCGGCGTCATCGTGCTCGGTGATTGGCAGACGTCGACCGAACTGTGGCTCGGGTTCTCGGCGCTCGTGTTGATTATCATCGGGGCGGCGCTGACGTCGTATCAACAGAAGAAAGACAGCGACAGCAGCGGCGCCTTGAAAAAAGGCTTGCTCGTCCTGCTCGTGTCGAGTATCGGGTACGTGACGTACGCCGTCTTGACGAACTATTTCGAGGTCGACGGTATCACGGCCATCTTGCCGCAATCGGTCGGGATGTTCATCGCGGCACTGTTGTTCAGCCTGCGTGAGAAAGACGTCAAAAAGTTCGATCCGAAGACGTTCAAAAACATCTTGGCCGGTCTGGCCTGGGGAATCGGGAACTTCGGTCTGTTCGTCTCGAGCGGTGAGGTCGGCATCGCGACGTCATTCGCCTTATCCCAATTGAACGTCGTCGTGGCGACACTCGGCGGAATTTATCTATTGAAAGAAAAGAAGACGACGAAAGAACGTGTCTTCGTCTTTATGGGAATCGGGCTAATCGTCGTGGCCGGATTCATGCTCGGGATTGCGAAAAGCTAAAAAGACGGGTCCAGCGACCCGTCTTTTTGCTTACCAGGCTTGCTCGATGAATGCGTCGCGCCCAGATTTCTTCCGGTCCTCTTTATAGTGGGCCGGATTTTTTTTATGGAAGTCTTGATGGTACTCCTCGGCCGGATAGAACACATCAGCCGGCAAGATTTTCGTGACGATTGGCTGTTTGAAGCGTCCGCTCGCCGCGAGCTCGTCCCGGCTCTTCTCGGCCGCGATGCGCTGCTCCGCCGTATGATAGAAGATGGCCGGCGCATATTGGCTGCCTCGGTCTTGGAACTGGCCGCCGTCGTCGGTCGGATCGGTCTGAATCCAATACAGTTCGAGCAGTCGCTCATATGCGAACAGCGTCGGATCGAACGTGATCTCGACGACCTCGTAGTGTCCCGTCGTCCCTGTCTTCACTTGTTCATACGTCGGATCGTCGACGTGACCTCCCGTATAACCCGATACGATCGATTCGATGCCAGGTTGTTCCTCGAACGGCGTCACCATGCACCAAAAACACCCACCTGCGAATGTTGCTTTCTCCATTATCTTGTCCCCCTTAGGTTAATTCCCAAAAAAAAGCGCCCATGTCATCGACATGAGCGCTCTGTCATATCGGCCAAGGCTTACGCCTTGCTGGAAGTAGCACCTTGCCGAAGCAGGTTGCTGTGAAGTCATAGAGCCAGGTCTCTCGTTCACTCAAGATATCGATATGTAGTTGGTGACAGCATCATACCATCTGCCTCGAAGTGACGTCAACGATTTGATTTTCGTCGGAGTTTCAGCAAAGTGGCACCGATAATCAAAACGATGAGCCCGATTGAGATTGGCAAGACGAACGGCAGGTCGCCGGCATACAGTTGCAAGAAAAACAGAGCGAACACGGCAAGCAAGACGAGCACGTACGAACGGTTCATAGTAACCTCCCTTTTCTTTCAGTGTACCAAGTTACACATTCGTTGGCGAACGAAAACAGGAAATCAAATGTCGATAGCGAATACCATCGAGTGACCAAAGGAGGAATCAATATGACTGACACATTTGATTTTATGGAACTCGATATCGAAACCGCCCATCGCGGATATAAAGAAGGAACGTTCACGGCGCGTGACGTGACGGCCTATTATTTGACCCGGATCGCCCAGTTCAACGACAAACTGAAGGCGGTCATTCAAGTGAACCCGGACGTCTTGTTCGAGGCCGAGTCGGCTGACCGGGCATTTCGTCGCGGGCTACGCTTGCCGCTACTCGGCATTCCTGTCTTGATCAAAGACAATGTCGAGACAGCCGGACTCATGAAGACGACGGCCGGGGCCGTCGCACTCGCGCATCACTTCGCAGGCCGGGACGCCCATCTCGTCCAAAACCTGCGAGCGAGCGGGGCCATCATCCTCGGGAAAGCGAACTTGTCCGAATGGGCCAACTTTTTGACCGAGGGCATGCCGAACGGCTGGAGCGGCGTCGGTGGGCAGGCGCTCAATCCATATGGGGATAAGCTCGATGTCGGAGGTTCGAGCTCAGGTTCGGCCTCTGCGGTTGCAGCGAACCTGACACTGCTCGCTGTCGGTAGCGAGACGAGCGGCTCCATCATCCATCCGAGCGTGCACAATGGCATCGTCGGCATCAAACCGACCGTCGGCCTCATCAGTCGGAGTGGCATCATCCCGATCTCGCGGTCGCAAGACACGGCGGGACCGATGGCACGAACGCTCGAAGACGCGGTAAGGGCACTTGAGGTGATGGTAGGGGAAGACCCGGCGGACCCGGCGACACTCAACCTCCCGGCCGGTCCGCCGTATCGGACGTGCCTCGACGAGCGCCAAGCGGTCGGGATGCGTGTCGGGATCGTCAAGGCTGATTTATCAGCAGAAGAACAAGCATTATACGGTGAGGCGACCGAGCTGTTGAAACAGAGCGGCATCGACCTTGTCGAAGTCGAGCTGCCCGCCCATGATACGCTCGACCAAGGCGATATTTTGTACCACGAGTTCAAACTCGGGATCGAGGCGTACCTGGCCACGACGACACTCCCATACGAGACGTTGTCTGATTTGATGGACTGGAACAACAGACATCCTGAGACGATCCCGCACGGACAAAAGACGTTCGAAAAGGCGGAAAGATTGTCGGGACGTCTCATCGAGGCGGCCTATTTGACGCGCCGGCTCGATGACGTGCGTGACGCCAAGACGGACGGACTCGACCGCCTATTAAACGAACAACAGTTGCACGCGCTCGTCTTGCCTCACGATTTGAACTATGACATGGCGGCAAAAGCCGGGCATCCGACCATCACGATCCCATATCGCTTGAAAGCGAGTGGGGCGCCGTTCGGCCTATCGTTCACCGGGACGAGTTATGCCGAACGTGACTTGATCCGTCTGGCGTATGCGTTCGAGCGACATATTTCGCGTCCCGTTCCACCGTTATAAGAACGTTGCACCCGTCGTCCACGTCCGCTACAATGGTACGTATGCGGATTGAAGAAAGGACAGATAGCAATGAAACCATCTATATACGGGCTGACGTTCGATCAGCTGACAGAAGCGTGTGTCTCTTGGGGATACAGCGCTTTCCATGCGAGACAAATCTGGGACTCGCTCTACATCGACCGAGTGAAACAAATCGAGGACATCTCGGTACGGGCCGAGGTGCGTGAGGCGCTCGCCGCCGAATACGTCATCTCGACGCAAGACCTGTTCGTCAAACAAGAGGCGGGCGACGGGACGGTCAAATTTTTACTTAAACTACACGACGGGCACTATATCGAGACTGTGCTCATGCGACATAAGTACGGCCGTTCGGTCTGTGTAACAACGCAGGTCGGGTGCAATATCGGCTGCAGCTTCTGTGCGAGCGGTCTCTTGAAGAAGACACGTGATTTGACAGCGGGCGAAGTCGTCGAACAAATTATGACCGTGCAACACTACTTGGACGAAGTCGGCGAAGGGGCCCGGGTCAGCCATATCGTCGTCATGGGAATCGGCGAACCGTTCGATAACTTTGACAACTTGGTCGACTTCCTGCGTGTCGTCAAGGACGAGCGCGGTCTCGCGATCGCCCCGCGTAAAATCAACGTCTCGACGAGCGGACTTGCCGACAAGATTTACAAGTTCGCGGACCTCGATTTGCGCATCAACTTGGCGCTGTCGCTCCATGCGCCTAACGACGCGCTACGGACGCAAATCATGAAAATCAACCGGGCGTTCCCGCTCGACAAGCTCATGCCGGCCATCCGGTATTACGTCGAGAAGACGAACAAACGAATCACGTTCGAATATATTCTCCTGTCGAAAGTGAACGATTTGCCGGAGCACGCTGAGGAATTGGCGGACCTCATCGACGATATCAAGGACAAGTCGTACGTCAACTTGATCCCGTATAACCCGGTCAACGAGCATATCCAATACGAGCGCAGTACCTCGGAGGACATCATGGCGTTCTATGATGTCTTGAAGAAGCGTGGCATCAACACCGGTGTCCGCCTTGAGCACGGGACTGACATCGATGCGGCATGCGGCCAGTTGCGCAGTAAACATATGAACGTCGAAGGTGCGAAATAAGTGGACTCCTTGAATCGAATGATTCAAGGAGTTTTTTTTTCATAGAGCCGCTCCGACGAAGGAAAAAACGGACATCGCCCACGACTCTGCGGAACGATTTTGAAAAATCTTGAATAGACCTCATCCGCTCAGGGAATAGTCAGTTGAAATCAATGTAGAGAGTGGAGGCAATTCAATGGAGACAGTAAACGCGGCGTTATGGATTCGAGTCAGAAATACACTTGGGGAAGGCCCATGTTGGGATGCTGAACTGAAACGGTTCTATTGGGTCGACATCGAAGGACACACACTTTGGTGGTACGACGAAAAGGAAGACGAGCTGTCATCGTTCGATATGGGACAACAGATCGGGTTTGCGGTCCCGAAAGTGACAGACGGCGTCGTCGTCGGCTTGAAAGACGGCATCTATGAATGGGACGAGGGATCGAAGCGACTCGATAAACTCGTCGAACTCGATGACCCGGAAGGTGATCTTCGCTTCAACGACGGAAAGGCCGACCCGTACGGACGAATCTTTGCCGGGACGCTTCATCTCAACGACGAGGAGAACGAGGCGACGCTCTATCGCTTGAACCGTGACGGCACGACCGAGGTCATGCTCAGTGAACTGACGCTGTCGAACGGTCTGACATGGTCTCCGGACCACTCGACGTTCTACCATATCGATACACCGACCGAGACGGTCCGCAAATACCCGTTCGACTTGAAGACAGGAACACTCGGGGATGGGGAAGTCGTCATCGATTTCAAAGATGAGGAAGGATTCCCGGACGGTATGACATCCGATGAAGACGGCTTTTTATGGATTGCCCACTTTGCGGGCGGACGCGTCTCGCGCTGGAACCCGAAGACGGGTGAAAAAGTGCTCGAGGTGCTCGTGCCGGCCCCGAACGTCACGTCATGCTGTTTCGTCGGTGATGACTTGAAACAACTTGCGATCACGACGGCGCGCGAAGGAATGGATGACGCGGCGCTCGAGGCCCATCCGGACGCAGGTTCGGTCTTTAAAATTGATACAGATGTGAAAGGGATGCCGCTCTATCGGTTTGGTCGATAAGGAGGTACGAAGATGGTAAAACGATTGCTCGTTCGTGCGGGAATCGGTTTGGCGCTCGCGGCGGTCGCCCGGGTCGGGATTCAAAAGCTGTTGGAGGCGAACCGGGAAGACGATCATACGTATTTGAATCCGCGGTGGGATGAGACGCCGAGTGTGGATGCCGATAAGGACGCGGATGAGGTCGGTCTGACCCAGCTCGACTCGATTTATCGAGCCGAGTGGCAGGCGAACGCCTATCCACGCTCAGAGGCCGAACGCAAGGCGTTAGAAGAATAGGCAGGAGAACACGTCCGGAAACGGGCGTGTTTTTTTCTTGACAAGACGTCACCGACCCGTCATTATCTAAAAAGTAATCATTACGATTTATGAGTGGGTAGAATGAGACGAATCCCGATCACCGTGCTGTCAGGTTATTTAGGAAGCGGTAAGACGACACTATTGAACCACATATTGAACAATCGGACGGGCAAGAAATACGCCGTCATCGTCAACGACATGAGCGAGTTGAATATCGATGAGCGATTGATTGAACAGGGCGGTTTTTCAAGGACGGACGAAAAGTTGGTCGAACTATCGAACGGCTGCATCTGTTGCACGCTCCGTGAGGACCTGCTCGAGGCGGTAGCAGAGCTTGCGAACGACCGGGACCTCGACGGAATCATCATCGAGTCGTCCGGTATCTCAGAGCCGATCCCGGTCGCCCAAACGTTTACATATGCCGATGACGCCCTCGGCATCGATTTGACGAGCCGAGTCTATATTGATGCGATAGTGACCGTCGTCGATGCGTTTCGGTTCTTAAAAGATTTCAACTTGGGCGAGTCGCTCCATGAACGCAAGCAGGCGATTGAGGCGACGGACGTCCGCGAAGTCGTCGACCTGCTCGTCGACCAAGTCGAATTCGCCGATATCATCGTCTTCAACAAGGCGGATCGCGTGACCGAGACCGAACTCGGCGAGATGACCGGACTGTTGAAGGCGCTCAACCCAACCGCGAAGCTGTTGACGTCTGTCCATGCGAACGTGGAATTGACCGAGCTGTTGGATGTCAATTTGTTCGATTTCGAACAGGCGATGCGTGCGGCCGGGTGGATTCAAGAACTTGAGACAGATGTGCACACGCCGGAGACGGAAGAATACGACATCAGTTCATTCGTCTATCGTCGGCGTCGGCCGTTCCACCCGGAGCGTCTCCATGCCTGGATTGAGGCGTTTCCGGAAGAAATCGTCCGCGCGAAAGGGTTCTTATGGATTGCTTCCCGGAACGACCTCGCCTGTCTGTTTTCACAAGCGGGCTACGCCTCGACGCTCGAACATGCCGGGCGCTGGCTCGCGACGCTTCCGGAAGATGAGCGTCGTCACATGTTCGCGGCCGAACCGGAACTCGCCGCCGACTATGTCGAACCGTACGGTGACCGACAGACGGAGCTCGTCTTGATTGGGCAGCGGATGGATCGAGCCATCATCGAACAAGAGCTCGATCACTGTCTGCTGACAGATGAGGAGATGGCGCTGGATTGGTCGACGCTCCGGGACACACTTCCGGGGAACGAGGTCGTCACGTTCTCATAAGACCGTTTACAAAATGAAAGCGGTCGTCTATACTGATTCTTGCATGAACAACCGCATACATTGGACTACACTAGGGGTGCTTCGGCTGAGATGTGAGCATGGCTCCAATCCCTTATGACTCGATCCGGGTAATACCGGCGTGAGGAAGTGTGGCACTTTTTCTAATGGATTAAAATTGGACGAGTGGCCGCATTCTCATGGATGCGGCTTTTTTGTGTACACATAATAAGGGGGAATAGAACATGAACAAACAATGTGGAACGAGCCCGTTCGTCGGGTTCCGCTTTACACTGAGCCCGATGACGACTGATTTCGTGAGCATCATCAAAGGGGCGTTGAAGGAGACGGATTTGCAAAACGTCTGGCGACATACCGATGACGTGTCGACGGTCATCCGTGGACGAAGTGAGCATGTATTCGATGTGGCTAAGGCCGTGCTGTCACACGCGACAAAGACAGGGGAACATGTGTCGATGAGCGGGACGTTCTCGGTCGGGTGTCCAGGGGATACAGCCGGAGATGAAGTGCTCGTTGTGTCGAGCGAACCGCTTAATGGTCCCGTCGGTCCGCAATATGTCTCCTCACAGTTCGCGCTCTATCCGCTCGGTGATGACGACTATATGGACATCATCTACGAAGAAATCGCTTTTGCGAAAGAGCGAGGTGTCTTCAATGACTCGATGCATTACGCCTCAGGTATACATGGGGACATCGAGCCGGTGTTCGCTTTCTATGAGGCGACGTTTGATCGCGTCCGACAGAAGACAAGCCACGTCGTCATGACGGTGACGTTCAGCGTGAACAGTCCGTCACACGAGGGACGTATGGATGCTTAAATCGTGGAAGTTAAAAGAGATCGTCTTGTTGTCGATTTTATCGGTCGTGTTCGCAGTGGTCTATTTGGCGTTCGTCCATGCTGGGAACTTGTGGGCCGGTCTGATTGGACCAATCGCCTACGAATGGATTTTTGGGATATGGTTCATCGTCTCGATTATCGCAGCTTATATCATTCGCAAGCCTGGGGCTGCATTCTTGTCCGAAGTGCTTGCGGCGACGATTGAGATGATGATTGGCAACGCCATCGGACCGCGCATCATTTTAGTCGGGATCGTTCAAGGGATCGGCGCCGAAGCGGCGTTCGCTTTGACGGGTTATAAACGCTATGATCTTTGGGTGCTCATGCTCGCCGGATTCAGTGCTGCTGTGACAAGTTTCGCATATACGTACGTCATGGGAGGGCTCAATGCCCTCAGTCCGACATATGTGGCTACGATGTTCGCTTTACGCGCAACGAGCGGGATGTTGATTGCTGGTCTGGGCGGTAAGATTTTGAGCGACTTGTTGCTTCGGACGGGCGCGCTTGATGGGTATGCTCTCGCGCGACAGGACCGTATGCATGGTTGAGGCAGAACATCTGACATTTCGTTATCCGAACAAGAAATGCGATGTCTTGACGGATATCACACTACGTCTAACAAAAGGGAGAACGGTCATTACAGGGGCAAGTGGTTCGGGAAAATCAACATTGCTCGCTTTGATGAATCGTCTCTATCCGGACAATTGTGATGGCATCCTGACGGGCAGATTGCACTTGTTCGATCGCTCTTATGATACGTATGAAGCTGGCGAAGTAAACCGGCGCGTCGGAACAGTCTTTCAGGACCCGGACAGTCAGTTCGTCATGCAGACGGTCGAAGAAGAATTGATTTTCACGCTCGAAAACTTTGCCGTCGCGAGATACGAGATGATGGCCCGTGTCACCACAATGTTAGAGGCGTTGCATTTGACCGATTATCGTCACCGTACCATTCATGACCTATCGGGGGGTGAGAAGCAGCAAATTGCCGTCGCTTGTGCCTTGATTGGCCGTCCCGAGTGGCTCCTCCTCGATGAGCCGCTCGCTCACCTCGATCCTGAGACCGCCCATCATTTCGTTCGTTGGCTCGACGGCGTCGCACAGACCGTAAACGTTGTCGTCATCGAGCATCGGCCATACATATGGGGTGATTTTTTTGACCGACAAATAAAGCTCGTGAGTGGGCGCATCGACTATGATGGACCGTTCATCGTCCGACCAGATTATGCGTTCTCTCCAATTAAAGTTGAACGAGGAAAGGAAATGTTATTTCACATACCGGATTTAAAACGAAAAACATTTCAATTAGCAGCGAGCGAGTTAAAGGTCGCTGAGGGTGATCTCATTGCGGTGCTCGGTCGAAATGGTAGCGGAAAGTCGACATGGCTGCGAAGCCTAGCCCGGAAACATCGTGAAGTCGGCCTCGTCCCGCAATCACCGGCGCATCTATTCGTTACGAATGATGTGACCCGAGAACTCGCATATGGCCATAATCGCCCGATTGAGGACGTCTTAACGCGGCTCGGGCTCGAATCAGTGCGTGACCACCATCCACTCTCCCTTAGTCACGGTCAAAAACGAAGGCTCGCCATCGGAGTGATGATGCTGTCTAATAAACAACTGATTGCGTTTGATGAACCGACTGCCGGACAAGACGAGGTATCGCTTCGTGCGCTATATGACTTAATGGTCGAACGAACACGATCCGGCCAGACGATTTTGTTTGTGACGCACGACCTCAGCTTCGCGCGGATTGCGAACACATATTATTTGATGTGTGACGGCGACTTGAGTGGGCCATATGACGCTTCACTCTGGGATGAAAAAGAATTACTACGCACCCACGGCTTATTGATGGAGGAATCGCGATGACATTTCATGAGATGAACCCGACGATTAAATTTCTGACCGTGGCATGTCTCATGTTCGGTCTCGCCTTCATGTATAACCCTTGGACTCCGCTTGCTGTTTTTCTCGGTACAGTTACACTTCAAACGCTATTCTCTGCTGTGAGCTGGAGAAGATGGGGGTTGTACATGATCCCATTTTTATTGACCGCGCTCGGGACATTGTGGACGACGCTCGTCTTTGGAAAGCAATCAAGCGGAGATGTCGTGTTCAAGCTGTTTGGCAATGATGTGACCGACGAGAATGTGATGCTAGCAGCGACGCTCTCCTTGCGTGTGTTGGCATTCACAGCCTTGTCGCTTCTGTTCACGCTGACGACGGACCCGAAACGGTTCGTCTACAGTTTGATGCAACAAGGAAAGCTGTCACCAAAAATCGCATATAGTGTCTTCGTCGGTTTTCGTTTCTTTCCGATTCTAAAAAAAGAACTGATGCAACTATATGAAACGCATGCGCTACGAGGCGTACGTTTGGAGACGAGACTCGATCACATCCGCCACGTCCCCAAATTAATCGTTCCGCTTCTTGCTGGATCGATCCGCCAAGCGGAACGAATCGCGTTCTCGATGGAAGCACGTGGGTTTACGGGGGAACCTCGAGCGACGTACGAGGTTGTGCCCGTCACCAGGAACGACTTTCTGTTGGCGTCGCTTTTGCTCCTATTGTTTGGAGTGAGCGTATGGATTGGCATATAAACGAAACAAGACGACTCACTCGGAGTCGTCTTGTTTCGTCTCTTTTACGATTCTAAATTTCGGTTTGATCGATTCGTTATTGAACGCCTCGAGCACGGTGTTCTCGTTGGCCATACGAATCTGTTGCGGCTCGCCTTTGGAAGTCGTGCCGATACAGAACATATGCGCCTCATGATCGGCAAAGAGCGCCTTATACGGGGTGGCATGATGCATCAAGCGTCCCGGAGAGCCCCAGCCGACGATAATCATACCTCCGCTCGCCTCGACCTCGTCGAGCGTTTCCTCAACGTAATGAAAGTTGACTTCGTCGAGTTGCGATTCGACGTACGGCAGATTGTCATTGATGGCGAGTGTTGGGACGAGGCTGATGACGCGCATCTCACGGATCGGTTGATCGAGATGGTTCCGCATGAGCATATACGCCCGCTGCGTTGTCGTACCGGACAAGAAAGCATCGCTCATCCGGGGCGAGTAGATGATGACGGCACAGATGACGCCGTCGACGACATCTGTGAATTCGTACGAACGCAAGTAGCGCTTCGTCTTGTCCTCATTGAAGACCGACTTGACACGAATCGTCACTTCCTCGATATGGGTGTTCATAAGGTTTCCTCACTTTTAATCAAATAGTGCCGGGTCAGACCCAGCCTGCGAACCATTCCAAGTAGCGGATTGTGTAGCGCGCGACACTTTGGGTTGCCGACGCCTTGTCATCCGGTAAATAAGACACATCGGTTTGATATGACTCATAAAACGACATCACATCATTGACATACTGTTCACTGCGGTTGTACTCGAAGATGGCGTTTCGAATCGAGTCCGTCGTGTCTGTCTTCGTCCCGCCGTGCTCGCTCAAATAGTAAGCGGCCGTATGGGCCGAGTCGACGAGACTGTGCGGGTCGGCTTTGCCATCATTGTTGCCATCGCGTCCGAGACCGCCGTACTGTTCGATGAGCGCGAGATCCGTCAAATCGACTTCGTCCTCAGGGACATCGCCTTTTTGATCATCCGTGTCATATTGCCAACCGAGCCACGTCCGCGGCATGAATTGGAACGGTCCGATCGCCCCGACCGATGAACGCATCGATGAACTATGGGAGAAAATCGTCTCGACGCGATGGACGGCGGCAAGTAAGCGCCAATCGACGTCATACGTGGCCGCGGCATCCTCATACACATCGCGATGGACGGACGGGACGCCATGGTCCCCGTAATAGGCCCGGTACAGGGCGTTGTTCACTTTATCATGTTGACCAAACCAGCCGATTGCGCCGAGGCACAGCACGATCACAAGCATGAGACCGGTCAGTCGCAAAATCAATCGTTTCAAGATTCCGCCTCCTAGCTTTCTAGACAATACCCGAATAGTGTAGCATATAGCTAACAGGAAGGACAGGAGTGGATATAGATGCTCGAACAGGCCGTCTTTACCATCATTCTCATGTATTTGTTGATCGTTCAATTGTTCAACGCCCGGTTGATGAAGCCGATGATCGAAACGCTCGGTCGTGGACGTGTCTATGAACAGACAGTCAAGTCGTCGTGGGGGCTCAGTCTGCTTTTGCTCGCCCTCGTCTTCTTGTTCGGCGTCCCGCCAGACATGGTCGGTCTCGGATTCGCCCCGGTCGAAAGGGACATGTCCGCTTGGAAGTTTTTCTTTTTCACGACCATCCTCATCTCCGTGCTGCTGGCGTTTTACTTGCTCGTCAAAACCTCGTCTCGGTTACGGCGGCGGTTACGACCGTACTATGAGCTCGAAATCGAGCGGTTGCTCTTGCCGCGGACGGATATTGAGGCGAAGGCGTGGAGCGCTGTCTCGTGGACGGCAGGTGTGACCGAGGAATTCATATTCCGTGGTGTGCTCCTCTACACCGTCAGTCTCTATCTTGACGTCTCATCCTTGACACTCGCCTTCATCGGCGGCGCCTTGTTCGGGTTGGCCCATGCTTATCAAGGCGTCAGGGGCGTTCTGGTCACCGGGATCGTCGGCTGGGGACTCGGCTATTTGTACTTGGCGATGGGGGTATTATGGCCAGTGATGGTCGTCCATGCCTTGCTCGACCTTATCGCTGGACCGATTCACGTCGTCGATTCAGAAACTGACTGACGGCCGCCTCATAGGCGGGTTGATCTTTCAAGATACAGTTTGTGTGCTCAGCCCCATGGATGAGGGCTAACTCGTTTTGCCGGTTGAGCGCGTTCATCTCGACCGACATCCACGTCGGCACGAAATCATCTTTCGTCCCGTGGATGAACAAGACGGGCGCGTCAATCGCGGCGAGGTCGTATTTGGGCCGGACTTGATGCATCCGGAAACCGGCCCGCGTCCACAAGAAATAGTTGATCCCTGGCAAGAGCAGGTCCCCGGGCAACCGGTGTAACACGTTCAACTGATGGCGCATGAGCTGTCTCATGTCGTCAAACGGACATTCGGCGATCAAGAAGTCGACGTCGGTTAACGGTCCGGCCTGTAAGATCGAGGCAGCTCCCATCGAGACACCGTGCAATCCGACTTCCGTGACCACTTCATTGGCCCGCAACCAGTCGACCCAATCGGTGATGTCATGCTTTTCGTGGTAACCATAAGAGGCGTATACGCCCTCGGACTCACCGTGCGATCTCAAGTCGACAGCGAGGAGGTTGTACCCGAGGCGATGGAACATCGCCAAATGTGGGGCCATGAAACTGTGAGAGGCGGTATAGCCGTGAACGAACACGATCCATTTCGTCGACCCTTCATTGCGGTAGACGCGTCCATACAGCCGATAGCCATCCTGAGAACGGAGCGAGACGTGCTCGAACGGCACGTCATGATAAAACGATTGATCTTCTTTCGTATACGGGGCCAAGAGCATCTCTGGTGTCTTGCGTTTGCCTCGCGTCATGCGCTTGAACGCATAATAACTGATGGCATAGTAGCCGGTGAATAGTGTTGCAAGTCCAACTTTCCATCTCTTCTGCATCTGAACCGCTCCTTTCTCCATTATTGTACCCGAAAACGTGACGATAGTTCACGCGCAGTGTCAGTTTGACGGCGGGTTCATGCCGTTAAGCAAGGGACTTACCGATGATTGTCCCGTTCGTTTGAGCAGTATCGTCTTGCTATGATGGAACCAGACAATCATCAAGGTGAAGCGGGAGGAGACGAAGCGATGGGGCGAGAGGTGATGGATCAGTTGCTGCACGCGTGCTTGACGGGGCAGGTGGATTACAAGACCGCCGAAGGGGTGACCTTCTATCGTGCCCCGGTCAACGGCCATCGTCAGCATGCGATGGTACTCGATGTGCTGATTGACCGCTATGTGCTTGAGCCGGCACGACCGATCGAACTGTCCGTGTCGGACGTGGCGCAAGCGATTGGGTCATCGGCGGACGAGGTCTTCCAATCAGTCCTAGCGCTCGCCCGCATCACTCTCGTCTCGCAACATATCGAGGAAAGACTAATCCGGGTCGATTCGGACGGAATCGACGAGCATGGGAACATGACACTCATCATCGGTTTCAACGCCTGGTTGACGCATCATTTAGGAAAACTCGTAAGTGCATCGATTGAGGAGCCACTTCACGCGCACGTCATCTGACAAACAACAGGGAAGGCCGCCTCAATCGCGGTCTTCCCTGTTTTGATGTCGGGGCGACGGTTGGAGCAGGCCGTCCTGAAGCATGAGGACCCGGTCACAGACGTCGAGCATCCGTTCGTCATGGGTGATAACGATGACCCGTCGCGCACTCATCCGTGCCTCAGTAACGAGCAACTCCATCACCCGTCGGCCATTCTCATAATCGAGGCTCGCCGTCGGCTCATCGGCCAAAATCAGTCGGGGGCGATTGACCAAGGCCCGAGCGACCGCGACACGTTGACGTTCGCCTCCGGACAGTTGCCCTGGTAACTGGTCGAGACGATGCCCCAAACCGAGCGCGTCGAGCAGCCGAATCGGATCTTGTTTCGACTCGCTCTCGGCCTGGACGAGCTCGAGTTGTTCCCGGACCGTCAAGTAAGGGACGAGATGTGCTTGCTGGAACACAAATCCGATTTCGTTCAGCCTCAAGAGGCGTCGCTCTTCTTCAGTGGCACCGAGCAAGTCTCGTCCTTCGAGCTCGACCTGTCCCGAGACCGGTCGTTTCAATAGTCCGAGAATTTGGAGCAAGGTACTTTTCCCGCTGCCGCTCGGTCCGATGATGCCGATACATTCCCCGGCATCGACCTGCAAATCGATTCCACGCAACACAGATTGTCCGTCATAGGCGTGGCTGATGTTCATCAATTTCATTGTAATGTCCCTCCTAAAGCGTCGGCGGCGTCAAGGTGACGCAGTTTCCAAAGCGGTAACAACGTACCGATGAGTGAGAGCCCGAACATGATCACACTGTAGAGCAGCACATGTCCCGCATCGAAACGGAATGGGATATCAGTTGGGACGAACGAGGCGACGAGGGCCGTCAAGGCGGCTGCCGACAGGCTCGCGACGAGCACCGTTGCCATGACTTGCGTGACGAGCGCCGTGCCGATCACACGAGGGCGAATCCCGATCGCTTTCAAAATTCCGAGTTCTGGCAGTTTCTGGAGCGTCAACATATAAAAGAATGCGGTCAAGATGAACGCACCGATGAACAATAAGAAGCCGCGCATCATCGTGAACGTGCCTTGTTCGGCTGTATAGCCCGGGACGGCCTCGACGACGTCTTGTTTGGAGAGCGTTGCGAGCGACGTCTCAGTTTCTCCGAGCCAGGCCGAGACGTATTCGGGTTGTCCGCTGTCTGCTTGGAACGCCTCCCACGTCTCCATCGATGCCCACATGACGGGTGCATGACTGTAACGTCCGTCCGTCGTCCCCGCGATGGTGAATGAGTAGCCGGTCGTGAAATCTTGAATCGTGTCCCCGAGTTTAAAGTCCCCGAGAAAGCTTGGATCGACGAGGACTTCGCCGACGGCGAGATCGAGGGCGGGTCCGATGTCAGAATCCCGCGGTAACGTGAATAGCGTGGCGTCCTGTTTCACGGTCCCATCGACGAGTGTCAACGGTTTGACCCCGAGCGGTGTAAGTGTTTCTGGCGTCGGCAGTTCGATGAACGAGCGGGTCAGTTGCCCGTCCGCATCCTCAGCCAACTGAAACGTCTCGGTGTCGAGTTCACGCAAACTGGCCCCGTTGTCATAGGCGAGCCCATCGGCAAGCCCGGTGATCAACGTCGACAATAAGACGATGAGTAGGGTGATGACAAAAATTAATGAAAATTTTCGTTTTTGCCGCCACATTTCTTTAAATGCTAAATTCATACAAAAAAGCCTCCTTCATAGCGATGAAGGAAGCATAACTGACGGATATGAACAGAATATGAACGGGACTAAAACCGGACGTAAAAGGTGCTCCCTGTCCCGAGACGGGATTCGACCGTCATCTCACCGCCATGCAGGCGGACGATGTCTTGGGCAATAGCAAGTCCGAGACCGGTGCCCCGCCCGGTCCGAGAGATATCTCCTTTATAGAAACGTTCGAACAGGCGTGCCTGCGTCGCCTCATCCATTCCGACGCCGGCATCTTGAATCGAGACGGTCGGACGATCGGCTGCATACGCTTTGATGGTGATCAGCCCCCCGTCATGAGAGGCGTGAATCGCGTTCGTCAACAAGTTGGTCCAGACTTGGGCCAATAAGAGCGGGTCGCCGGTCACGACGAGCGATGTGTCAAGCTCTGTCGCAACGGCGATCCCTTTCTCATCCAGCTGGAAAGCATGGCGACGAATGACGTCCTCGATCGATGCGCTCACATCAACTTGTTCGGAGAGCGACACGTTCGACTCGTCGAGCCGGGCGAGCAGGAGCAACTGTTTTGTCAAATCCGAGAGGCGATCCGTCTCGTCACGAATGATCCCGGCATACATCAAGGCGTCCCCTTCGGTTCGGGCGGCCAGTTCCGAGGCGTAGCCTTTGATTGAGGTGAGCGGTGTTTGGAATTCGTGCGAGACGCTTGAGACGAAGCGACGCCGTTCACCCTCGGATTTCTCCAGTGAGTCGACCATGTCAGAGAAACGACGGGCGAGGGTTCCAATCTCATCGTTGCGCTCGGTCGGGAGATCGAGCGGACGGGCCCCGGATGCGACGGAGCGGGTCGCATCTGTCAATGTGCGCACCGGTCGGACGATCAGGCTTGTCGATAGGGCGATCAAGATGAAGGCGAGGCCGGTCAGGAGTGCAAAGAACAAGCCGACGAACAAGTGCAATTCTCGGATTTGGGCGCCAAGGTCGGGGCGGATGAAGACGGCATCTTCCCCGTCCAGGCTGAAGCCATACGTGTTGACGACTTCATTGTCGAACAAGCCGAGCCAAAACAAGTGGAACGGATAAGCGCGCATCCCGTCGTAGCGTTCGCCGGACCGGACCGAGGCGATGACGGCTTCGTCGAGTTGCTCGTCCCGGAACGAACCTCCATAGCGGTCGACCTCACCGTCAGGACGCACGACGAGGAGTTGATAGCCCGTCTGAGCGAGCAATCGATAAAAGGCCGATGCCTCACTGTCCGTATGCGTCTCGAAGTAGTCAAGGGCGGCTTGTGCCGTCTGTTCGGTCTTTTCGCTGTAGGACGGCTGCCACCAGACGTAATAGGCGACATTGCTGACGAGAAGGGCGATGGCGCCGGACAAGAGCAAAATCATGAACACGGTCAGGACGATCCGGGTATAGAGCGTCTTCATGGCGAGACCTCGAGCGTATAGCCGACGCCCCGAACCGTTCGAATCGTGATCGTGTCGTCATGCAAGCGGCCTCGGAGCCGTTTGATGTGCACATCGATGGTCCGGTCATCGCCCTCAAAGTCAAGGCCCCATACTTGTTCGATTAATTCATCCCGGGTGAACACCCGGCCCGGGAACGCCGCCAGCTGATAGAGCAGCTCGAACTCCTTTTTCGGCAGGTGGATCGTCTCATTGTTCAGTTCAAGGCGATAATCGCGCAAGTCGAGCTTGAGCGGTCCGACTGTGACGAGTGTGGCCGCATTTTTGGCGTAACGTTTTGCGACGGCTTGAAGGCGGAACAGCAGCTCTTCCGGGATGAACGGTTTTGTCATATAATCATCGGCCCCTTGTTCGAAGCCGCTTCGTTTTTCTTCCCATTCCCCGAGGGCGGTCAATAAAATGACGGGAATGTCCGTCAGTTGCTTCAGACGTGAGCAGAGCGTCCGTCCGTCGAGGCCGGGCAGCAAGATGTCGATGATCGCGGCATCGGCAGGGTTCGCCATAAACAGTCGCTCGGCGTCGGCCCCATCCATGACCGCTGTCACCGTATGTCCGGCTCGTTGTAGCGTGGTCTCAACGAGGTGAAGGATAGCCAAATCGTCCTCTACAATCAGTACGTGCATCGCTCTCTTCCTTTCTATCACGACACCGAAAACAGGTGACCCGTGGCAGGTCACCTGCATGTTATGTCGTTTTGGTCAGTTCTTTATGCAAGGCCCGAAGCGCCCGCAAGAAGGCGTCTTTGAAATACTTGTCTTCTTGCGCCTCGAGTGTCTCAAGAGCAGAAGCGTCGCCGGCGCTCGCCTTGACGAGCAGGTTGACGACTGTGCCCCAACGCTTGACGTGCTCGGGCTTCGGATGGTTCATCGCGACAGTCAACGTGAACCAGTACGGTTGGTCACGGCGCTGGAGCGTGGCAATCATCTGTTTGGCCGTCATCGCTTCATCCTCGGTTGGTAACGTGGCGGTGGCGAACCAGCCGAGCAGCGCGGCGCTCATCGCCTCAAGCCGGACTTTGGCGTCCGGGTCGATCGGTTCGCGCCCGAACTCGGAAATGTTGACAAAAACGAGTCGGTCTTTCCGGTCGAGGTGGGTGATCCATCCTTTGACCGATTTGAGTTTTTCCTTATCTTTCGACTGGGCTTTCACCGTGTAGCCGTTCAGTTTACCGATGTAAATCCGGAACTGGCCGCGGTCGAGCTGTTTATCGACCTTGAACTCGATATCTTGGCCCACAGTGAACGGTTGATCCTTTTTGCTGAGCGTCTCGCCTTTCTTCAGCTCAGGCCGGCGCACGATATAGCGGAGTGCCTCCTGCTCGGTCCGATCGTCAAGCGTCCAAAGGTTGTTCGGCGTGACGTTTTTGAAACGGTGTCGTCGGACATAGATGTATTGGTCGAGCGCCTCGACGGCGTCGGCGACGGAATTTTTTCCACTCAAATAGTCGTCTGCGATATCCCGGAGCGTGATCGACTCGAGCCGGTCGATGTGCCCGACGTAAGGGACGTTCCCGACGACGAACAAGGCCGTGGCGATCAATTCACTCTCGCGAGGGGTCAAAGGGCGTTTGGCCATACTGCACTTCCTCTCTTCATGTCATCTCATTCAGTATACCAAAAACAGATTTCGTCATGTTGTATGAATCGACCAGATGGAAAATTTTACAGGCATACAGGATTTCGCGGTTTCGTTCCGAATATTTGTTAAGATAGAGCTATGTGGAAGTTAAGATGAGGTGATGAGATGAAGCTATCGATTGATCCGGGGGACTATGTCGTCTTGATTGAAATCAATAAAGAGGTCTTGAAATGTACGTCCCTCGACCAAGCCGAGTATGCCGATCGGGACCGCTATGAATTGGTCGGCCGCATGAGTGAGCGGCTTCCGGCCGAGGTGATCGTGCCTTCCATCATCGATTATATCCGGTTCGGGAGCGGCTATATCGGCGACAATATCGTCTGGGACAAGGAGACGGAATCGTTCTTCTGTCAACAGTTCGAGACGATCGACGGCTCACCGCTTGGCGAGGACTTGGACGGATTCACACCTGACCCGTATCGGACGGAGCTGGCGCGCTATTACACGTATTTGACGATCGGAAAAATCATTGAATACGAGATGCACGACCCTGACCAGCCGGACTATTGGTAAGCGTCTCAAAAATGTCACAATCTATTTTTTGAAAAAAAGGGAAATTAACCGCGTGATTTGAGATAATGGGGTCATCTTATGAAGTGTGGATTGGAGCGGAAGGCGATGAAAAAAATTATGATTGCAGCAGCGCTCGCGCTGCTTGTCCCTACGTCTGTGGACGCGGCCAAACCGGTGCTGTTGGAAAAGCACGGCTATGTCGTGGCCGAGCCTAGGGTCGGTCATCAGTACTATATCAAGCAAACGGGTACCGACTTGACGTGGAATACGACCCGAGGGGCGTCGGACATCGTCATCGCTTTGATCGATTCATCGGCCGACCGGAGTCATAAAGAGCTGTATAACGTCCCGCGTGTCGTCAACTCGATGAAAGGCCCGTATAGTGTCGACTATCACGGCACGCACACGGCAGGCATCATGTCCGGACGTCACAACAAGTTCGGAATGGCAGGGCTCGCTCCAAACGTGCGTTATCATTTTTATAACGTCTTTTACGGCAAAAATTCGGAGTACACGGATTCTTGGACGGTCGCCAAGGCGGTTGACACGGCGGTCGCGAAAGGGGCGAACGTCATCAACATGTCGCTCGGAGGTCAAGACTATGACCGCGTCCTCGCCGACTCGATTCGTCGCGCCCGTGCCAAAGGTGTCGTCATCGTCGCCTCATCCGGGAATGACGGGAAGAAGAAAACGTCGTTCCCGGCCAATATGAAAGAAGTCATCGCGGTCGGGGCGATCGACGCAAACCGCCGTGTCGCTGCTTTTAGCAATATGGACAGCCAAGTCAAAATCGTGGCGCCCGGGGTGAATGTCTTGTCGCTCGGCGTGAAAAATAGCTTCGTCTACATGGACGGGACATCGATGGCGGCGCCGATGGTGTCGGCTGGGATCGCGCTCGTCAAATCGGTCAATCCGTTCCTGACGCCGGCCGACATCGATGCTTTGCTTCAAAAAATGCCACGTGCGAGCGGGAAGACGTATACCGAGCTCAACACGAAGCGGCTGATCGATGCGACGCCACGACCGGTCGCGCTCTCCGCACCATCGACGCTCAAGAGCCGCTATGTGAAAGAAGCGAAACTGACGGTCATGAAAAAGTCGAACTTGAAGACGACGTATACGTTGTATCAAGGAACGCGTAAAGTGAAGACGCTCTCAGCCGGGAAATCGATGTTTACGATGTATGCCGGAGGAGATTGGTTACCGAGCGGGAAATATTGCCTGTATGCCACCGTCACCGACGGGAAACACAAACGCTCGGTCAATCGTTCGTTCACCTATGTGAACGCCGTCAAGCCGTTAGTCACGGTCAGAGCGGCCGATGCCGGAACGTTTGAGTTGACCACGTCCCGAAAAGGCGTCGTCACCGTGCTCGACGCGAACAAGAAAGTCGTCTATGAAGCGCTTCATGTACCGGGCAAGTTCCCTGTTCGTGGTGACACGGGATCGGCCTATACGGTGCTGTTGAAGCCGACCGACGTCACTGAAAAAGTGGTGACGGTCAAATATGCGCCGCAATCGGTTCAAGTCGAGACGGACACTTCGGCGGAATCGACATAAAAAAACACCCGGAGCCAATGCTGGCTTCGGGTGTTGATTTATGCTTTCGTGATGGCTTCACCACTCCAACGGATATTCGCTTCTAAGACGTTGCCGTTATCGTCGATATGTTCAAAACTCAGTTTCCCGTCGACGATGATCTCGCAGAGGCCGACGCGGACGTCGTCGCTCCAGGCGCGACGTGTCTGTGTCGACGCGTCGAACGTCGGGATTGATTCAGGAAAACGTTCCTGTAAGTGGGCCAAGTTATGATGGTCGAAGTGATACGAACGTTTGGACAATTCATTTGGTGCTTTGATGTCAAACGGCTCGAATCCTCGAACGAGTCGATTATTCCGGTAGAAGGCGAACACGCCGTTGTTCGGGTGGAGCGCTTTAATGTCATCGATTTCAATCACATAGGTCAGTCGTTGAATCCAACCGTTTTTTGCATCTTGACGCATCAAAATCCCTCCTTGTTCAATGGAACACGCCTTATTTTAGCGCTGACGCCCATGAAAATCAAGTTCAGGTTCTCGGTTGTCATTTCGCGGGTTATCCGCTACAATGGGTAAAGTGACTATGAGGTCTGGGCAATCGCGGGACGCAAGTCTTGAGGAAAGTCCATGCTCGCACAGCCTGTGATGGCTGTAGTGATCGTGCTACACGAAAAGATAAGTGTAGGCAACGCAAGTTGACGGCAGAAGAAGCACCTAAGTCCTCGGATATGGTGCAAGCTTCTTGAAAGTGCCACAGTGACGGAGTCTGATCGGAAACGTTCAGAGTGGAACGAGGTAAACCCCACGAGCGAGAAACCCAAACTATGGTAGGGGAACTTCCTGACTGGAACCGAACGGGACGGAAGGCGCCAATCGGCGCAGATAGATGATTGTCACTCCATCGTGCCAGGGAGACCGTTATGAGCACCGGAGTACAGAACATGGCTTACAGGACAGCATAGTCTCTCACTTAACATTGACCAGGAGTTCAAGCAATCCTACTTGAGCTCCTTTTTACATGACCATTTTAGGAGTTACACTATAGAAAGTAGGGATAGTATGGCAAAACGTAAACTGATCGCCACCGCGGCGATGGGCATCGAGGCTCTCGTCGCCAAAGAAGTACGTGACCTCGGCTACACGTGTGAGGTCGAGAACGGACGTGTCTATATCGACGCGGAGATGGAGGACATTCCACGTCTCAACCTTTGGCTCCGGACGGCCGACCGCGTCAAGCTCGTCGTCGCCGAGTTCAAAGCGACGACGTTCACGGAACTGTTCGACGGTGTGGTCGAACTGCCTTGGACGGATCTCATGCCGTGGGACGCCCGGTTCATCGTCGACGGCCGCTCGGTCAAGTCGAAGTTGTTCTCGATCCGCGACTGTCAGAAGATCACGGAGAAGGCGATTGTCGACGCGATGCAACGCGGATACGACAAGCCGGGCGAGTGGCTTCCGAAGACAGGCGCGTACTATCCAATCGAAGTCGCCTTGTTGAAAGATGTGGCGACGATCACGATCGACACGTCAGGTGACGCGCTTCACCGTCGCGGGTACCGTGAGCTTCACTCACAGGCACCGCTCAAAGAGACGATGGCCGCGGCGATGATCCAGCTGACGAACTGGAAGCCGGACATGCCGTTCTATGACGTCTTCACCGGTTCTGGGACGCTCGCCATCGAGGCGGCGCTCATCGGTCGCAACATCGCACCTGGTCTCAACCGTGAGTTCTGTTCACAAGACTGGCCGTGCGTACCGAAGAAAGCTTGGTATGAGGCAATCAATGAAGCGAACGAGAAAGCGGAGTGGGACAAACCGCTCAAAATCTACGGCATCGACCTCGACCCACGTATGGTCAAGCTCGCCAAGGACAACGCCGAGCTCGCTGACGTCCGTGACGCGATCACGTTCGTCCACAGTGACGCGGCTGCCTTGAAGCCGAAAGAAGAGTACGGCGTCATCATCGGGAACCCGCCATATGGGGAACGGTTGCAGACCGAAGAAGAGATTATCGACCTGTACGAGCGGATCGGGCAACAGTTCGCCAAGTATCCGGGTTACAGCGTCTATATGTTGACGAGCTATGAGGACTTCGAGAAAGCGTACGGCCGTCCAGCGACGAAACGCCGTAAGCTGTACAACGGAAATATTGAGACGCAATACTACCAGTATTATGGTTTACGTCCAAAAAGACGCTCAACAGAGACGTTTGTAGAGGGTAAGTAATCACCCATTGCACACTAATTGCACACTTTTTTTTTTTCTGCCGCAGACACACGAAAACCGCTCCCTAGAGCGGTTTTTTTACGTCCTCGATCATGGTGGAGAAGAGCTCGGCCGTATCTCCCTGAGTAGTGTGCAATACGTGAGCGTAGATATCCGTCGTCTTGGCATCGGCATGCCCCAGACGTTCTTGGATGACCTTCGCATGGACACCGGCCTTGATGAGCAGCGTCGCATGGGTATGTCGTAACTCACGCATCGTGATCTCAGGAATCTCGGCCGTTTTGACGGTCAGGGTATGGCGTCGTCGCAATCCGGAATACCAGACATAGGCGCCCTTGATGCCGAGGCAGACAAGGTCCTCGTCGTTGCGCCATCCGAACTTGACCATGTCATACTTCTGACGAAGCCGCGACTTCTCGAGGAAGCGGATCAACTGGTCGGGGATGGTGACGACCCGCACCTTTTTCCCTTTGGTCTGCTCGAACGAATAGCCGCCCTTCGTCTCGATGGCGGTACGGGCAATCGTGATCTGTTTCCGGTCGAAGTCGATGTCGGACCAACGGAGGGACGTCGCCTCGCGGGCACGCATGCCGGTATAGGCGATCAGGTGGACCGCTGTACGATAACCATTCGCCATCGTCTCATCCGCCGTCTCGAGGTAACGTCTCAGCTCATCAGGCGTGAGCGTCTTGTATTCTTTCAAGCCCTCCGACAGTTTCTCGACGGCAGCCATCGGGTTGTCACCTTTATAATAGCCCAGACGGCGCGCCCAGGAGAAGAAGCCGACATAGACGCTCCGGCGAATGTTGACGGTGTTCGGCTGTAAGCCAGAGTCGAGGTATTCACGGAGTAAACGTAGGCAGTGCTGCGGTTTCACGTTGTCCATGTTCAGGCGCTTGAACCAACCCGGCACGTTCTCGACGAAACTCGTGTATGAGTGGTACGTCGTCTTGGCCATCGTCGTCTTGATGTAAAACTCGAGCCAGTCATCGAGCACCTCGCCGACCCGTCCTTTCGGACGTACCTTGACGAACTCGCCTTCCTTCTGCGCTCGGATTTGGTCGGCGACCTAATATTCGACCGTCTTCTTTCGCTCGTCGGAGAAGTAGCGCTGCACGCGCTTGCCTTCCTCGTTGAACCCCAGAGAGAGTCGAACCTCCCATTTGCCGGTCTTCTCGTTCTTCTTGCTGTTTGCCATGATGTTCACTCCTTTGGAATAAGGGGTCTTCGGAATATATAGTGGAATTACTTTCTTAATAGTTTAAAAACAACTGGTGTTTAAATCGGATTTTCTGGTGGGATGTTAGGATAATCAATAATATTATATAAAAGTATCAATCACATACGAGTGATACTTTGGGAAAAAAATAAAATAGTCCAATTTACTTGACCGTGTACTATGGTACACGGTTTATAATATTCATGGGGTGAAATAAGATGATTTATCGCATTAGTGAGTTTGCAGATAAATGTGGAGTTAATAAAGAAACGATCAGATATTACGAGCGAAAAAATTTATTACAAGAACCTCACCGAACGGAAGCTGGTTATCGGATATATTCATATGATGACGTTAAGCGTGTTGGGTTTATTAAACGAATACAGGAACTTGGTTTTTCTTTAAGCGAGATTTATAAATTACTTGGTGTTGTAGATAAAGATGAAGTTCGTTGTCAAGATATGTTCGAATTTGTTTCTAAAAAACAAAAAGAAGTGCAAAAACAAATAGAGGATTTAAAACGAATTGAAACTATGTTAGACGACTTAAAACAACGATGTCCAGATGAAAAGCAATTACATTCGTGTCCAATAATAAAAACATTAACATGAGAGATTAATTAACGAAAGGAGCTTTTTTATGAATAAATTTAAGGTAAACATTTCAGGAATGACTTGTACGGGTTGTGAAAAACACGTAGAATCAGCACTTGAAAAGATAGGTGCTAAAAATATTGAGTCTAGTTATCGTCGTGGTGAAGCAGTATTTGAACTGCCCGATGATATTGAGGTTGAAAGTGCAATAAAGGCGATTGATGAAGCAAATTACCAAGCCGGAGAAATTGAAGAAGTATCATCACTAGAAAACGTGGCGTTAATTAATGAAGACAATTATGACCTTCTTATTATTGGTTCTGGTGCTGCTGCCTTTTCTTCGGCAATTAAAGCTATAGAATACGGTGCAAAAGTTGGAATGATTGAGCGTGGAACGGTTGGGGGAACCTGTGTGAATATTGGCTGTGTTCCGTCAAAAACTCTTCTTAGGGCAGGGGAAATCAATCATTTATCAAAAGACAATCCGTTTATAGGTTTACAAACATCCGCTGGAGAAGTGGATTTAGCTAGTTTAATCACGCAAAAGGATAAATTGGTGAGCGAACTTCGGAATCAAAAATATATGGATTTAATTGATGAATATAATTTTGATTTAATTAAAGGTGAAGCAAAATTCGTTGATGCTAGTACGGTTGAGGTCAATGGGGCAAAGTTATCTGCAAAACGCTTTTTAATTGCAACAGGTGCATCGCCTTCGTTGCCCCAAATTTCAGGACTTGAAAAAATGGACTATTTAACTAGTACAACACTTCTTGAGTTAAAGAAAATACCAAAACGATTAACTGTAATTGGTTCAGGATACATTGGAATGGAGCTTGGACAACTATTTCATCATTTAGGTTCAGAAATAACGCTTATGCAAAGAAGTGAGCGACTTTTAAAGGAGTATGATCCTGAGATTTCAGAGTCAGTTGAAAAAGCGTTAATTGAACAGGGTATAAACCTTGTCAAAGGGGCAACTTTTGAGCGTGTTGAACAAAGTGGAGAGATAAAAAGGGTTTACGTAACAGTAAATGGCAGTAGAGAAGTCATTGAATCAGATCAGTTACTTGTTGCCACTGGAAGAAAACCAAATACGGATTCTTTAAATTTAAGTGCAGCAGGTGTTGAAACTGGAAAAAATAATGAAATCCTGATCAATGATTTTGGTCAAACAAGTAATGAAAAGATTTATGCAGCAGGAGATGTGACTTTAGGACCACAATTTGTATATGTAGCAGCCTATGAAGGTGGAATTATTACTGATAATGCTATTGGTGGATTAAACAAAAAAATAGATTTATCGGTAGTTCCTGCTGTTACGTTTACGAATCCGACGGTTGCAACGGTTGGTTTAACAGAAGAACAAGCAAAAGAGAAAGGGTATGATGTGAAGACATCTGTATTACCTTTAGATGCTGTTCCAAGAGCAATTGTAAACCGTGAAACAACCGGTGTATTTAAACTAGTAGCAGATGCAGAAACACTAAAAGTATTAGGGGTTCATATTGTATCTGAGAATGCAGGAGATGTCATCTATGCAGCATCATTAGCTGTTAAATTTGGCTTAACGATAGAAGATTTAACAGAAACCCTAGCACCATATTTAACAATGGCTGAAGGGCTAAAATTAGCTGCACTTACGTTCGATAAAGATATTTCGAAATTATCTTGTTGTGCAGGCTAAGGGAACTTTTTTACAACTCCCTATTCAAGTGAACCAGCTAATGCTTTAAGGGATTTTCTAAGTGCATTTGTGGTCACAAAAATAATTTAACACTGATGATTTCGACATCAAATCTATAATTGATACCTTAACACCGCAGAGTAATAAAGGATGAATAATATGTCAGACTTATTATCCCTACCAGACATTAAAACAATAGAACCGCCACAAGAAAATGAAACCGATATGATGTTTAAAGTTGAAGCAGTCGGACCACCTGAACGTTGTCCTGAATGTGGTTTTGACAAGTTGTACAAACACAGTTCAAGAAATCAACTAATTATGGATTTGCCCATTCGTTAAAAGCGAGTGGGCTTACAATTGAACCGTAGACGATACAAGTGTCGTGAATGCGGATCTACCTTCTGGGAACGCCTAATATCTGTAGATGAAAAGCGTAGTATGACCAAAAGGCTTTTAAAGTCCATTCAAGAGCAATCCATGTCTAAGACCTTTGTAGAAGTCGCAGAAAGCGTTGGTGTTGACGAGAAAACCATTAGGAACGTTTTTAAGGACTATGTGGCACTCAAAGAACGTGAATACCAGTTTGAAACTCCTAAGTGGCTTGGGATAGACGAGATACATATTATCCGTAGACCTCGGCTTGTATTGACTAATATTGAACGCAGGACTATTTATGACATCAAGCCTAACCGTAACAAGGAAACAGTCATCCAACGTCTTTCAGAAATCAGTGACAGGACTTACATTGAGTACGTCACAATGGATATGTGGAAGCCCTACAAAGACGCAGTGAACACTATCCTTCCACACGCTAAAGTTGTCGTAGATAAGTTTCATGTAGTTAGAATGGCTAATCAAGCCTTAGATAACGTCAGAAAGTCTTTGAAAGCCCATATAAGCCAAAAAGAAAGACGTACCCTTATGCGTGAAAGGTTTATCCTTCTAAAGCGTAAACACGATCTAAATGAACGTGAATCATTCCTCTTAGATACTTGGTTAGGTAATCTTCCTGCTTTAAAAGAAGCCTATGAACTCAAAGAAGAGTTTTACTGGATATGGGATACTCCTGATCCAGATGAAGGTCATCTTCGTTATAGTCAATGGAGACACCGTTGCATGTCCAGCAACTCTAAAGACGCATAGAAAGACCTCGTGAGAGCCGTAGACAACTGGCATGTCGAAATATTCAACTACTTTGATAAAAGGCTCACTAATGCTTATACGGAGTCAATTAACAGCATTATTAGGCAGGTAGAGCGAATGGGTAGAGGTTACTCGTTTGATGCCTTACGAGCCAAAATCCTTTTCAATGAGAAGCTCCATAAAAAGCGTAAGCCACAATTTAATTCAAGTGCTTTCAATAAAGCTATGTTATACGATACTTTCAATTGGTATGAAGTGAATGATCACGACATTACAGACAACTTTGGTGTCAATTTTTCCACACTTATTAAGAATTTGGAGAAGGGTGATTTATAAGCCCTTTTCCACCATGAAATCCGAATACCCAAGATATTTAGCGTTTATGTATAAAGGCATCGTTTAAGTATAGAGTTACTATTATAATACAGGATAATGATTTGTTTTATTAAATTATATAAACCATATTGCACAGAATCGTATTTATATTGCATTGCACACTGCATTGCAGACTAGGTGGATAATTAATGGTGTCAACCCAATCATTTTACTTCGTATGGATATCAAGAGATGGTGATTGATAACGGATGGAATGTTATAAACAGTACTACCAGTTTTTCGGCAAGCGTCCGCCGAGACGTCCTGTTGAGTCGGCTGACTCAAAATAACAATTGGTCGAAGGATCGTAGACACTCGTCTATGGTCCTTTTTTTGCTTGATTTTATGTTTTACAATATCGAAGGGCCGACAATTCAATCTCATATCGACGCGCCATAAAAAAACGCTCTCCCTTTGATCAGGAAGAGCGTGACGTCGATGATTCTTTCATATCGTTGTGGGTGATCCCGATAGCTTATTCTCCGACCATCCCGTCGCCATCATTGTCATGCATGTAAGGATAGAGCCAATGATCGCTTGTGATCGGCATGCTGAACCCGGCATCTTTTGCTTCTTGGATCGTCACTTGGCCGTTCCCATTCATATCGATGCTCGCGACGTCACCGTCTTCAGACACGGACTCGGCTTCAGTCGCACTCTCGGTCAGCCCGAGCGACTCGTTCACCTCGTCCGGGTTCACGTTGTCGAACGAATCGGTAATAACATTTCCTTTGACAGTGTATGTGTACTCATAGTGTGAAGGGATTTGCGTCTCCGTATCCGGATAGGTGATGATGGCCTCGAAGTCGGTCGCGCCGCCTGCGCTCCGGATCACGCTCTCCATGTACGCCTGGTCCCCGTGGCGGTTGAGCGTGCTGTCTTGCGGAGTGATGTTGAAGGCGTTCGAGACGCCGCCGAGCGAATCGGCGATGACGTGCCCTTCGTCGAGGTCGCGATGCTCGACACCAGGCACTTTCGCCTCGTCTGAATAATAGCGACCCGAAGACGTGACGTCCTCGAGCTCATCATCTTGCAAGACGATCTCGTCGGCGAGCACTTTCACGAGTTGTCCGTGCTCGTTCGTGAACGCCCAGTACTCGCGTTCCCCGTATCCGATATCGACGACGACATTATGCTCGCGGTCGCCTGACAAATCTCCACCCTCGACTTCAATCAAGTCGTAGCCCGTGAAGTGATCGTTCGTTTCGGTCTGGTCAGGGGGCTCCGTCTCAACGGTAACCTGTTCCTGAGATTCCGTCTTCGACTCGGGATTCGGTTCTGTCTCGTTCGTGCAACCGGCCAACAACAGCATGGCCAGCGGGAAGGCAAGATAAGTAAGATTGTTTTTCATGTTAAAACTCCTATGTCTTTGATGCATACTTGTCCATTCTAGGAATCTTCGCCCACATTTTCAAGCAAACGGATTGGAGGCGGTTTTAATCGTGCTTCCGACAAACGAGACAGATTTTGTCACAGATGGGGGAGGCGTCGCCCTAGGTAAGAATGGTACAGTGGGGGAGAACGGGTCGAACAGGGGGCTCTCGAGCGATTTGAGTCGCACACCCGAGGCGTTTCAATCATTTCGTTTCAGGCTATACATACGTATACATCGCTTGAGAGGAGACATATCATGCAGACATATACGATTGAATATGCGTTTCAAGATAAGGAACAGACGACACGAACGTGTGAAGTCGAGCTCGACCGGACGCCAGATTTAAAGGATAATGAGCAACTCGCCGACCTATATCAAATCGTGTCGGATGCGATTCGCAAGCCGATCACGAGTTTTGAGATTCTTGCCGTCCATTAAGTGAACCATCGACCCCGGGCGTACGCCATGGGGTTTTGTTCAGTCCATCGAAGAGGAGAGAAGTTGAAATGAAGATCGTGGTTGTTGGGTTAGGGGATGTCGCGAAAAAAGCGTATTTACCGGTTTATGCCGGATTAGAAGGGGTGGACGTCTATCTCGTCTCGAGAGATGAGGCGAAAGCGGGGCAGCTCGTCGACAAATACCGATTCAGCGGCCATTACCGGTCGTTACAAGACGTGCCGCTCGATGAGGTGGATGGCGTGTTGATCCATTCGACGACGTCGGCCCACGCGGACCAGGTCGGCTACGTGCTCGAGCGGGGCGTCCATGTGTTCATCGATAAGCCGGTCACGTTCTCGCTCGACGAGACGGAGCGGCTCGTGCGGCTCGCGGCAGACAACGGGGTCGAACTCGTCACCGGCTTCAATCGTCGTTTCGCGACGGCGACGGCGGCCTTGAAGGAAGTCACGGACCAAAACCTCGTCCTCATTCAAAAGAATCGCACGTATCAACCGGCGACGCTCCGAGAGTTCATCATCGAGGATTTCGTCCACGTCGTCGACACGCTCCGTTACTTGACGAGGCTCGCACCGGTTGAGAATTTGTCGGTGCGGACGCGCTATGAAGGAGAGACGCTGAAACAGTTGCAGATTCAATTCACGGCGGGTGGGATCGAAGCGCTCGGGATCATGAACCGCGACAACGGTTGTACGGAAGAAGTGATGGAAGTGATGTCTCCGCGTCTGAAGCGGGTGTCCCGCGACGTCGAGCGCGTGTATGACTTCACGCGCGACGGCATGCTCGAGCGGGCTCTGAGTCCGTGGGAGTCGAACCTTATGCGTCGCGGCTTCACGACGATGATCGATGCGTTCATCAAGTTACTGAACGGCGAACCGAACGAGTCGGTGCTCGCTGCTGATAGTCTGACGACGCATGCGCTCTGTGAACGCATACTAGAAGAGGCTTCGCGCTGACCGTCTCGTTTCTGCGGTCCGTCGAGCGGGTAATAACTCCGTAAAAGGAGGGGATGCGCATGGACATTCGCGAGCTCGTCATGCAGGCGAATGATTTGTTATGGACGTACGTACTTATTTTTGTATTGATTGCCGGTGGGCTTTATTTCACGATTCGGATGGGGTTCGTCCAGTTCCGGATGCTGCCTGAGATGTTCAAGCTGTTATTCGTCAAAGGGATCAAGCACGAAAAAGGACAAGTATCGTCGTTCCAGGCGTTCGCCATCGGGACGGCAGCACGGGTCGGGACCGGGAATATCGCCGGCGTCTCGACCGCGATCGCACTCGGGGGACCGGGTGCCGTGTTTTGGATGTGGCTCATCGCGTTGATTGGTTCGGCGTCAGCGTTCGTCGAGAGCACGCTCGCCCAAGTGTACAAAGTGCATGACGGCAAGGCGTGGCGCGGCGGACCGGCCTACTATATCGAACGGGCGCTCGGCCAGCGATGGCTCGGCGTCGTTTTCGCCATTCTGATCACGTTCGCGTTTGGATTTGCATTCAACTCGGTCCAGGCCAACACGATCGCCTTGTCGGTCAACAACGTCTTCGAGATCGATACGCTTTGGATCGGAATTATTTTGGCTGTCGTGACGGGGATCGTCATCTTCGGTGGGATCCGGTCCATCTCGACGCTGTCAGGGATTATCGTCCCAATCATGGCTGGCGGTTATATCTTGCTCGCCCTGTGGGTCGTCTTGACGAATTTGGAGGTCGTCCCGGCCGTATTCTCGGCCATTTTCTCAGAAGGTGTGCTCGGGTTCCGACAACTGCTTGGCGGAGCGGTCGGTGCGGCCGTCTTGCAAGGGATTCGCCGAGGCTTGTTCTCGAACGAGGCGGGGATGGGGTCGGCCCCGAACGCGGCTGCGACCGCCGAGGTCAGTCACCCGGTCAAGCAAGGTCTCATTCAGTCACTCAGCGTGTTCGTCGATACGCTCTTTATCTGTACGGCGACGGCGATGATCGTCCTCATCTCCGGCGTGCCGGGTTCAGAAGATTTCCAAGGCATCGAACTTGCCCAAGAGGCGCTCCTCACCGAGATCGGGCCGGTCGCGACATCGCTCATGACGATCGCGATTTTATTGTTCGCCTTCAGCTCGATCTTGGCAAACTATTATTACGGGGAGACGAACATCGAGTTCATCTCGGAACGGAAAGTGTATCTCGTCATTTACCGGATCGCCGTCATCGGGATGGTGTTGTTCGGTTCGGTCCGTTCGGCCGGGCTTGTCTGGTCGATCGCCGACATCTTCATGGGTCTGATGGCACTCGTCAACATGTACGCCATCTTCCGGCTCAGTAAAGTCGCAAAACTGTTGCTTGATGATTACGTGGCCCAGAAACGAGCAGGGCGCGATCCGGTGTTCAATCGGGACGACGTCGAGCTACCAGGGAAAGAGCACGTCGAAGCATGGGAAGCGAAACGAGAGAATATTAGTTGAGCGTAAGGCAAGGATTGACGTACAGCGCCAGCCTTGCCTTTGCTTGTTGAATCTTTTTATTTCACGTACCGCATTTATATAATAAAAATAGAAAAGAGCGCACGACATGATACAACCCTTTCTTCACACATTCAAACGATTTTTTGCCGAACGATTCTTCGATCAAGCCGCGATGTTGGCTTACTATTTCATCCTGTCCACATTCCCATTTCTATTGTTCGTCCTCGGTATCGTCGGGTGGCTGCCGTTCTCGAGCGGAGACGTCATCTCGGCGTTGTCTTTGGTGATGCCCGAGGCGAGTTATCGATTGTTACAAGGGAACATCGAGGCCATTTTTGATGATTCGAGACTACGCTTGGCCTCGCTCAGCATCTTACCGGCACTTTGGATCTCTTCGATGGCCGTCCAATCGCTCGTTCGCTCCTTAAACGACGCCTATCGACTGATCCGAAACAAAGCGTTCTGGCGCGGGGTGTTGCAAGACATCGCCGTGACGCTCGCGCTCATGTTCGTTTTGCCGTTCTCGTTGCTCGTCCCGGTCATCGAGACGGCGCTACGAGAGTTGGCGACCCATATCATCTTTATCGATGACATCGTCGCCCGATATGCCCAGATTTGGTTCTACTTCCGTTGGATCATCGGGACACTCATCCTGTTCAGTGTCTTCCTGCTCGTCTATAAGTGGTTGCCGAGCCATCGCGGTACATTCCGAGACAGCTGGGCCGGGGCGGCTTTTGCGACAATCGGCATCTTGACAGTTTCGAACGTATTCAGCTACTATTCACAGTATGCAAACTATGAACAGTTTTACGGTCAGCTCGGTGCCTTTATCATCTTGTTGATCTGGTTTTACCTGGCGGCCTCGGTCATCCTTCTCGGGGGACTCCTGAACGCCACGCTCATCGAACAAAAAGAAATATCCGGTTGACGTGTAAATCGTTGTTATCAATCTTTGATTCAGGGAATGATATCGATAAGATCACATCTTTTAATCGGAGGTGGGAAACATGGATATGCAACGGCTCGTACACAATCGTCGTTTCATCGATCAAACATTGTTTTACCTCGCCTTACAATTATGGAAGTGGGTCATGTTACTGCCGATCTTGTTCTATTTGGACGTTGAGATGAGTAGCGCTCCGTTCACCCAGTATGTGATGGTCAGTCTGTTACTGTACGTTGCCTTCCGCGTCATGCAGTACGTGATTGCCGGTCGAGCCTCTTTGATGGAGCTCCTTGAGTTCGGTTATGCGGTCTTATCGCTTCTGCTCGTCCTCTCGTTAATGCTTGAAGTGGCCGCCTCACCGGGAGCCATCGCTTTGATCATTGGTGTGTTCTTGGTTCATCCGTCGCTCGCCTTGCATCATTACCGTGACTTCTCGGAGCGGAAATGGTTGAACAAACAGTTTCAACTGTTTAGCCCGATGTTACGAAAAGGTGAGATTCCAGTCCATGTGCTCGTATTGACAGAGGATGAAATCATCATCACGGCAGAGAGTGGTAAAGAATACACGTATCGACATATTTACTGGGGCGGGTTCTATATTGAAAATGTCTCATGAAGGTGGTCTAGTCATTGAATAGTATCATTGTGATGGTGTTTTGGATCGTGACGTTTATCGTATTCTTCAAAGGGGCGTTCGACATGTGGCGCGAATGGCGCACCACGAAACAACGCTCTGTGTTATATTTTTTTATCGTCTTGATGCTCACCTGGTTCTGGTTCAACCCATATCAGCTGACGGCGCTACATCCGTTCGTCTTGATGGCGTACTATTGGAACCGTAACCGATGGATGCGCAATGCAATGCTCGTCCTTGTGTTGGTACCATTTTTCATTCAATTATGGTTCATGGCGAGAGCGATGTAATCGAGTCTCAAGCCCGCAGATATGATATCTGCGGGCTTTTCTTTAATGCATTGTTCACGGTGTTCTATAAAACAAGCCGCGTTAGAGTAAAGATACGTGACCGTGCGCAACAAAAAAAACGCGAGCCGTTCGGCCCGCGTTTTTGATTGATGTTATTCTTTTTTCGCAACGGCGAGTTCAGCTTCCATTTCACTGAATTCACGGTTGATTCGTTTTTGTTCACGTTGGCTCGTGAACGTGCTGACGAGAACGATGGCAAGCATACTGAGGAAGAAGCCTGGCACCATCTCATAAATCACGCTCGAGAGTCCAGTCACGATCCAAAGGATGACCGTAATGGCACCGACAAGGATTCCGGCGAGGGCACCTTGACGCGTCATCTTGTTCCAATAGAGCGACAACAGAATCGCTGGACCAAAGGCTGAACCGAAGCCTGCCCATGCATAGCCGACGAGCGTCAAAATCGTGTTCGACGGGCTGAGCGACATGAGAGTCGCGACAACTCCGACCGTTAAGACACCGATTCGACCGGCGAGAACCATCGTCTTCTCACTTGCTTCTTTATTGAAGAACTTGCGATAGAAGTCTTCTGTCAACGCTGACGATGTCACGAGAAGCTGTGACGATACGGTCGACATGACCGCTGCTAGAATCGCAGCGAGCAAGAATCCAGTGATGAACGGGTGGAACAATACTTCTGAGAAGCGGATGAATACCGTTTCCGGGTCAGCCAGGGCATTCCCTTGACCACGGAAGTAGGCGATTCCGACGAGACCTGTCATAACGGCACCGATGATCGAGACTGTCATCCAGCCCATACCGATACGGCGTGCCGTCTTCAATGATTTCACATCACGGATCGCCATAAAGCGGACGATGATGTGCGGTTGACCGAAGTAACCAAGTCCCCAAGCGAGGAGACCGATAATCCCGAGCGTCGACGTCCCTTTAAAGAGGTCGAACAAATCCGTGTTGAGCGTCGTGGCCGTGTTGACGGCGTTAGAAACACCACCGACGTCTGTCAAAGCGACGATTGGGACGAGGACGAGCGCAAGAAACATGATGACACCTTGTGCAAAGTCCGTCCAACTAACGGCTGTAAAACCACCGAAGAGCGTATAAAGAATGACGACGCTAATCGTCACGATGACGCCCATCTGATAGTCAAGCCCGAACGAGCTTGCGAACAACTTCCCACCAGACACAAGTCCGGCTGACGTGTAGAACGTGAAGAAGATGATGATAACGGATGCAGACAGGATCCGTAGCCAGTTCGAGTGATCTCGGAACCGATTCTCTAAAAAGTCAGGAATCGTGATCGAGTCATTTGCCATCTCCGTGAAGACGCGTAGACGGGGAGCGACTAACAAGTAGTTCAAGTAAGCTCCGATGACCAATCCAACGGCTAACCAAATCGCTGATAATCCCGTAGCGTACATTGCGCCCGGAAGTCCCATTAACATCCAACCACTCATATCCGAAGCTCCGGCTGACATGGCGGTAACACCTGGCCCCATTTTACGGCCACCTAACATATAATCTGATGAATCGGTCGTTCGCTTATAGGCGACGTATCCGATGAGGAGCATCATCACGAGATAAAGCGCGATGGATACCCATTCTTGCCATAACATTTGATTACCTCCTGTACGTGTTCAATTGTTGTCGTTTTATCAATCGTAGTCCAACCATGTGTGAATCTCACACAAATGCGTCAAACTTGAATGACTCGGCGAACTTGTGACTAACCATAACGGACCTACTCAATCATTGCAAACTGGCATCTTTTCATAAAAATGGCTCTAAAGCGCATTGTATCAATGGATAAGGCCGATATTTTTCACGGTTAAAGCTTAAATATTCTGACAATTAGTCATATAGGTGTTATCCCTGTGTCATCTGATTGTCATATAACTCGTCTATTTTCTGATGTTTTAACACAACCACCCGCTCTTCCCTGTACAGGGAAGAGCGGGTGGTTGATGTCCATTTATTCATAAGTAATGCCGAAAGCAATCTGTTCAACCGTACGCATCGTCGGGAACGTCTGTCCTGACTTGGCCTGCATGGTTACCAAAGCGTATTGTTTGCCGTCGCGTTCCATCAAGAACACCATCGTGTAGCCTGATTCGTCCGTATATCCGGTTTTCGTTGCGGTGACAAGCTTTGAATAGTGGATGCTCCGCTCGTTGATGGCTGATCCGAGATGATACCACCAACGTCGTTTCAAATCTCCGTCCTGATCGACAAACTTCGCCTCGTATTCGTACGTCCCGGCGATGTCGACTAGCTCTGGATACGTGCCGAACGCGTAAGTGATTTTAGCCATGTCGAGTGCAGTCGTAAAGTGTTCCGGGTCGGAGTAGCCGTGCGCATTCCGAAATTGGGTCCCGGTCAACCCGAGTACTTTCGAACGGGCGTTCATCAAGTCGACGAACTCGGATGTCGAACCGCTTACGTATTCTGCGAGGCTATTGGCGGCGTCATTCCCCGACTCGAGTAACGTCGCATAGAGCGCCTGGCGGACAGTGAGTCGGTCACCGACTGCGAGATGGACGATGTGACTGTCCCACGGGATATCGAGTGTCGACTGTTTCACGGTGACCACGTCTTTGTCGAGCTCGTCTTTTTCGACTGCCGTCTCATACGCGAGGAGGGCGGTCATCAGTTTTGTCGTACTAGCGGGAAAGACGCGTTCCGATGCGTTCTTATCCACTAAAATCTGACCGTCCGTCAAATTGACGAACGCCATCGACCCGACGAGCAGATCCGGTGTATCGGCTGCTGCAATCGGTTGATGTGTCCATTCCTTGATTGGAATCTCCGGGAAAGTTGGTCCGGATTTGACGGGGACGGCTACCGGAGCGGATGGTTCTGCTTTTGGTTCTGAGTCTTGCTTGAAGCCGATTAGGGCAGGGATGATGGCGAGTAGTCCGATCAGGGCGAGGCCGACGGTCAATCGCCTCATGATGTACGTCTTTCTACGGTGTCTTCGGTTTCGTTTCACTATGTAATCGCTCCTTCATTGTTTACTTTTCTACCATAATGGATGGAGCCTATTGAAATCGTCATCAAAATAAAGAATCAGGTCAATAATTGACGCGTATGAAATGAAGTGTAATGGGTATACACAATAACAGACACTCAACCCACTAAAGGAGGCACCTTCATGCATCGTTATCCATTCACCAATTCCCTGTGGCGTCAACACGACGAGACCGTCCCGTATCCAAAGTTAGAAAGCTCGGTCTCATGTGACGTCGTCGTCATTGGAGCGGGCATCGCCGGGCTCGTGACAGCCTACGAACTACAGCGACGCGGTAAACAAGTCGTCCTGCTCGAGGCGGCCGAGGTCGGACGGGGGACGACCGGTCATACGACGGCGAAATGTTCCGTGCAGCACGGGACCGTTTACTCCAAATTGATTCGAACGTTCAATCATGAGACGGCCCGACTTTATTATGAGTTCAATCAAGAGGCCCTTCGCTATTTGCAGGACCAGGTCGCGGACGGTTTCGACATCGATTACGAGACGAAAGATTCTTACTTATATTCTATCGACGGATCGAGCCAACTCGTCGCCGAACGGGAGGCGTATGAGCAGCTCGACCTCGCAGGCGGGGACGCGAAGGAGGAAGTGAATGCCGCGCTACCGCTCCAAGTGAAACAGGCCCTTGTCATCCGGGACCAAGGCCAATTCCACCCGGTCAAGTACTTGAACGAGCTAGCCAATCGTTTCGTTGAGGCGGGCGGTCGACTCCATGAGAAGACGCGGGCGACTGAGATCAGCTCCGGACCCCGACCGATCGTCACGACATCGACGGGGCGGCGGGTCCAGGCGAACCAAGTCGTCGTCGCCACCCATTACCCGTTCAATGATATCCGGGGACTTTATTTCTCGAAGTTCGAGGTCGAACGCTCTTATATCGTCGCTTGCGAGACCGAGCAAAGCGTGCCTGAGGGGATGTATTTGAGCGTCGATTCACCGAGTCGGTCGTTCCGTACGTTTCAGGAAGGGGAGAAGACGTACATGCTCGTCGGAGGGGAGGGTCACTTGAGTGGTCACGTGACGGAGACACGCTCGCGTTATGACCGGCTCGAGCGGTTCGCCCATGACGTGTTCGAAACGAAGAAGGCCAGCTTCCGTTGGTCCTCACAAGACTTGATCACACTCGACCATCTCCCCTATGTCGGACAGATGTTTAGCCGGGAGCCGGATGTGTTCGTCGCGACGGGATTCGCCAAGTGGGGGATGACGAACGGGATCGCCTCGGGGCTCCTCTTGGCTGATCTGTTGACCGGTCAGGACAATCGCTTCCGAGAACTATTAAATCCACTCCGTTCCAAGTTCAAGTCGGCGGATGTCGGTCAGTTCTTGAAAACGAACCTCGACACGGCGACCCAGTTCGTCAAAGGTTCACTCGAGAAACCCGGTTCGCTCGACGACCTGCAACTGGACGAAGGAGGCATCGTCCAAGTCGACGGAAAGAAGGTCGGTGCCTATCGAGACCTCGACAACGAATGCCATCTCGTCTCGACACGGTGCACGCATATGGGCTGCGCGGTCAATTGGAACGACGCCGAACGCTCGTGGGATTGCCCTTGCCACGGGTCACGATTCGATACGAAAGGGAACGTATTGGAGGGGCCGGCGACGAAGCCGCTCTCATATGAACGGAAAACCGATGTGTCGAAAGAATAGGCAACTTCCTTCGTTTATATTAAAGTAAAGAAGTAACGATATAACTGTCATAGGGGTGGAATCAGAATGGAACTAACAAAGCAGTGGCGTGACCATTTCAAACAATTGCGTGCCTTCGATGAGGCAATTTCTTTACTATACTGGGACATGCGCACTCAGATGCCGGAACAATCGGCACCGCTTCGGGCCGAGACGATCGGCTATCTGTCGACCGAGGCGTTCAAGCGCCAGACGAGCGAGTCGTTCAAAGACTTGCTCGCGCAAATGACCGAGACCGAGGAATTGACGCCGATTGAAGTCCGGTCGGTCGCCGTCGCCAAGACACAGTATGAGCGGAACGCTAAAATTCCTTCATCGGAATATCAGGCGTACGTGACGCTCGTCTCTGAAGCCGAGACGGCATGGGAGAAAGCGAAGGACCAGGATGACTGGCACATGTTCGCCCCATATCTCGAGAAGATCATCGGGTTCCAACGCAAGTTCGCGGAGTATTTCGGCTACGAGTCTCACCCGTATGATGCTTTGCTGTACGACTATGAACCTGGCATGACGGTCGAACAACTCGATGCATTGTTCCAGACGCTCCGGGACGAACTCGTCCCGCTCATCCGCGAATTGCCGGAACCTGTACAAGGACTCGACTGGGCGATGGACAAGTCGGTCCAACAGCGGTTGTGCGAGGATTGGATGCGTGTCGTCGACTACGATTTGACACGGGGCCGACTCGACGCGACGGTCCATCCGTTCGAGATTACGATCAACCGGCGCGACGTGCGCATTACGACAAAATATGACGAGGCCGACTTCCGCAACGCCTTGTTCGGGACGATGCACGAAGCGGGCCATGCCACGTATGAGCAACAAATCGACTCGGAACTCGACGAGCTCGGGCTCGGAGGCGGGGCCTCGATGGGAATCCATGAATCACAGTCGCTCTTTTTCGAGAATTTTGTCGGGCGAAGCGAAGCGTTCCTGAAGAGCGTCTATCCGCGTCTTCAAACAGAACACCCTGCGCTTCAGGACGTTTCTTTCGAGACGTTTTATGCCGGGGTGAACGAGGCGAAACCCTCTCTCATTCGAATCGAAGCGGACGAGTTGACGTATAGTCTGCACATCATCATCCGCTATGAGCTCGAAAAGAAACTGATCCAAGGCGATCTTTCGGTCGAGGAATTACCAGAGGCATGGAACGCGCTGTATAAGGAATATCTCGGTGTCGATGTCCCGAGTGATGCGAAAGGCGTCCTGCAAGACGTGCACTGGGCCGGCGGTTCATTCGGTTACTTCCCAAGCTATGCACTCGGCTTGGTCTATGCCGCCCAATTGACAGAGGCGCTTCGTGATGCCCATCCAGAGTTTGAATCGCTCGTCAGCAGTGGCGAGTTCGGCCCGATCAAACAGTGGCTCGAAGACAATGTCCATCGTCATGGGAAGGCGCTCACCCCGAACGAATTGATCAAACAAGTGACCGGGGAAGACATCTCGGTACGTCCGCTCGTCCGCTACTTGACGAGCAAATATAAAACGAACTGAGGCGAATACAGATGAGATTCTTCGCGCATCGAGGAGTGATGGCCCGCCATCCCGAAAATACGATGACAGCGTTCCGGGCTGCACTCGAGGCCGGGGCAGATGGGGTTGAAGCGGACGTTCATATGACGAAAGATGGACGTCTCGTCCTCATCCATGACGAGACGATCAATCGGACGACAGATGGTCAAGGGCGGATCGCCGATATGACGCTATCAGAACTGCGAGCGGTCAACGCGGGCGTCACGTTCGCGGTCCACGAGCAGATTCCGACGTTAGATGAACTGTTCGATTTGTGTCAAGGGACGTCGGTGGTACTGAACCTCGAGGTCAAGACCGATATCGAACGGTATCCCGGGATTGAGCAGCGCCTGGTCGACACGATCCGTAACCGACGTGTCCCTGTTGAACAAGTCGTGTTCTCTTCATTCAATCATGCGACGCTCAAACGTTTGAAACGGTTGGCGCCAGATATCGAGTGTGCGGTGCTCTTGGCCCAACCTCTCTATGACCTTGTGGCGTACTGTGCGAAGGTCGGGGCGACCGCCGTGCATCCGAACGTCCGGACGATGACCGATGAGGAAATCCTACAGCTGCAAGCAAAAGGGCTCGCCGTGCGTCCCTATACCGTCAAGACGGTGCATGACCTCGAACGGTTTCGCCGGCTCGGGGTCGATGCGGTGTTCGTAAACGACATCGACTGGGCCAAAGCACATTCAACCCCGTAACGTTACGCGTTGCGGGGTTTTTACATTAAGGTGAAGGGGAAGTGCGGGTAATGTAAAGAGAGCGGTTTCTTCTCGATGTGCCCAGCGGCATATTCAGAGCACACCGTCACCTTTACGCCATTGCTCCGTTGTCTTAAATTTAAGATGTCACCAGCTACATAGCAATCAGATGTAGCACACTTTGTAGCACGTATCAAACTTGTCGTATGCAGTCAATCGGTCAACCCAAGCAGAAAAAGGAGGAAATTTCACATGAAGAAATTGATGTCTTTACTTGGTACACTCGCCTTGGCGTTTGCACTCATCGTACCGGTCAGTGCGGATGGACACGAGAACGCGATGGTACGTGTACTCCATGCTTCACCTGATGCACCGGCGGTAGATGTCTACGTCAACGGTGAAGTCGCAGTCGAAGGCGCAGAGTTCAAAGCGCTCACCGACTATTTGACACTCCCGGCTGGAGATTACAATGTTGAGATCAAGCCGGCAGGTGATGCCGAGACGGTCGTCGTTGCGGCAGACCTCTCGATCGAAGCAGGCAAGTTCTACACAGCGGCAGCAATCGGCCAACTTGAAAACATCGAGATCGCAGCAATGGAAGACGATGCGAACTTTGAAGACGGTAAATCGAAAGTCCGTGTCGCTCACTTCTCACCTGACGCACCGGCAGTCGATGTAGCCCCTAAAGGTGGCGACCCGCTCTTCTCGAACCTTGAGTTCAAAGCAGTCAGCGACTATGGCACACTCGACGCTGGCACGTATGACCTCGAAGTTCGTCCGGCCGGCGCGACTGACGTCGTGAAGGCACTTGACGGTGTTGCCCTCGAAGGCGGCAAAAACTATACGGCGTTCGCCATCGGACTCCTTGAAGGCGAACCAGCGTTTGAAGTCCTCCTTGCAGCAGACGGCGGTGAAATGGCCGGAGCTCCAGAAACAGGACAAGGCGGTCTCGCTCAGACAGCATCAATGAACTGGTTGCTCGCAGCAGCGGTCCTTGGTGCAGCAGCAGCTGGCTTCTACGTCTTTCGTCGTCAGAAGCAAGACGCTTAAGCTTCTCTTGATTGGAACGCTATCGTTCCTTATGATCGCACCGGGCGCGGACGCACCGGACGCGGACTCGAAACTGACGACCGTCGGTTTCGCCGAACCGCTCGTCTTGTCAGCGACCGAGATCGATCGTCAATCTTTTCACACAGAGACGTTCGTCCCAAAACGACTGAAGATTCCGTCAATTGATGTCGATGCTGTCATCCAACCGGTCGGGAAAGACCGACTCGACCGGATGGATACGCCGACAGACGCTGATGAGGTCGGATGGTATCGTTACGGGGCCAAAGCGGGTGCGACGGGTAACGTCGTACTATCCGGTCATCTCGATGACCTTCGCGGACCGGCCATCTTCGCAAGCCTTGGCGAACTGCGCCTCGGAGAATCGGTGACGCTCCAGCGTAGCAAAAAGGTGATCGAATATGAAGTCGTCTCCGTCGAACGGTACCGACTCGAAGACGTTCCGCTCGCCTCGATCTTTGCGGCGACCCAAGCGACACGGCTTCAGCTCATCACATGTGCGGGCCCGTATGACCCGGAACACGGATATCGTGACCGGATCGTCGTCACGGCAATCGCCAAAGCATAAACGAAGAACCCTCGAACAAGGCAACTGCCTTGACCGAGGGTTCTTCGTTTGTAGGACGACACAAGAAAAACGACTGTGGCCGAAATGAATCGGGCCCAGTCGTTTTTATGCGTCCATTCGATCAAGCAATTTGGACAGAAGAATCAATTCGTCATCTGAAAAGTCTTCGAACACGTCCATCAAGTACTCGATTTTCATATCTTCTAACGTCTCGAACAAGGCACGACCTTCCTCGGTCGCCTGTAACTCGACGACGCGACGGTCGCGTTCGCTACGTTCGCGTGAGATCAACCCTTTTTTCGTGAGCTCATCTGCGAGGGCCGTAATCATCGAAGCCGAGAACTGAAACTCGTTCGATAAGGCCGAGGCGATTTGAGGACTATTTTGACAAAGCGAACGAAGGATGAAGAATTCGTTGCGCGTCAAGTATTGAGAGAACATCGACCGGAGGTTTTTCTTCACTCCGCGATAGTTCATGCGAATCCCTCGCTCAGCATCAGCGACGAGCTGACGGCGGGATGCTGTTTGTACAGGCGTTGTCATCCTCAAGCGCACCTCCTAGGTAAATATCATTATTTGCATATATTTCAGAACATAAAAACATTCTACAACAAAAACATGAAGTCTGTAAAGTTATGATGGCTCTTCACGGATGCGAAGTTCTTGGATGACTTCATCGTAATGTTTCAAGTCCGGATAGAAGCGGCGGAAGAAGAACTCGATCTGCTGGTCATCCCCTTCGGCGAGCAGCTTGGCGAGGACTGCGTAGACGACGCCCATCCCTTGCCGCGGCAATAATGACGACGGTAAGAGCGTCGCGCATTGGATGGCCCGGTTGAAATAACGATCGAGCGTGTCACTCAAGTCCTGGAACGTGCGAATCTCGGCGTAATGGAACATGCGCGTCAGTTCGATGATCGTCGACAGGTCGGTGTCGAGCAACCAGTCGCTCTGGAAGATGGCGTTATCGAGCTTCTCGACAGTGACGTCATTGGCGATATAATAATTCAAGTTGTCCCGGGTGATGGTCACTTTGTCCGGTGACTCGACGATCCGTTCGACCGTCTCCTGCTCGAACGTCCGCAGTTGCTTGCGGATGTTGACGAACTCGGAATCAGCGATTTCGAGCAGTCCCGCGACACGGCTGAAGCTGCGTTTGATCTCCGGCGGGACGGCGTTCGGGTTTTTATAGCCTAGGTCGTGCTCAATCTCGGCCCAAGCGTGTTGCAAGATGGACCGGACTTGAATCTCGGCCTCTTTCTCCTCGAAGCGGCGATACTCTCCGAGGGCGAGCCGCTTGTCACTCAAACCGACGACGTAATGGACCGAGAGGTAGCCGAACTCGTTCGGGTCGAGCAGGGTGGATTTATCAATCGACTGTTCACGGTCGATTCGGAACTCGTCCTCAAGGATTTGGGCCACGGCCCGGACGTCGTCATGGAAATAGGTCACGATCCGAATCCCCGCCAAGTCTTGGACGTCGCGCAATGACCGGTATTGGTACGGTTTGCGGGACAGTTTGGCATATAGACTCTCCGCTTCCTTGGCCCGGGCGACGATCGAGTGGAACTGAATCCCGGCGTCATTCAATAGTTCACTGAGAAGCGACTTCAGTTTGGCGGCGAACGCCTCGTAATCCTCTTTCTCATTCATATAGTCGAGCATGATCGTATTCATATCCTGTCTCGGCATCTACATCACTCCTTGTCTCATTATAAGTAGTATAGCATCATTGAAATCGCTGTCGCACCTGTCTGCCGTCCCTATGATACAATACGGCTTGGAACGGGAAGGAGTGTCGCATGTGAGAGTGAGCCATACATTGAAATCGGTGGAGCGCGAGAAGCTCGAGATCGTCGCCGGCCTGTTGCAACAGGCCGGTTATCGGGCGGGGAAGATCGATTGGCAGACCGGGGTCAATATCGTCCGTCTCAGCCGTGAAGGGGTCTCGTCTGAACCGGAGGAACGGGCACGAATCCAAGGCATCGTCGATCATTTTGGAATCGATGACTGGACCGCCACGTTTTCTTGAGTCCCTCTTTTTCAAATCGCTGACGGAAAATGGGTTTTACGACTCATTTTTCGGGAATAGTATATTATTCGATTTTAGAACAGCGGACGTTTAGGAGGATGAATATGTTAGAAACAAGAATCGTACGGGATATGACCTCGGTCGACCATGAAGTGAATGGAATGGTGTCAGGCGGATGTGTCAACGAGAACATTTACTTATTTGCCAAAGATGAAGAATTGACGGTGCGTCTTGCCGCAGAAGCAGGTGTACAACCATACCGCATCACTGAAAAAGGATTGTGGGAATCGCTCATGTCGAAGTTCACGAAAAACTCGGATGACCGCATCGATCAGCTTGAGAGCCTCGGTCTGACGAAAGAGATGGTCGAGTCCCTCGAAGGTGAAATCCAAGCCGGGAAGATCGTCCTCGTTTGCGACAAATCATAAAAACAGCCGGAACTGATACGGATCAGTCCCGGCTGTTGTCATTTCGTCTCGTAATAGGCGTTCACGATCCGGCGCAGCGAGCGCTCGTTCAAATCGAGCGGTTTGAACCCGGCGTCCTGCAACAGGCGTTTCGTGTTCGCATCCTGGAATGAGATGTTGCGGTTCAAGTACGGGTTGAACACTTTTACCATCTCGTTGAACGTCTGCTCGACGTTGCTCAACGAGGACGTCGCCGTCTCGGTGATTTTCAAATGTGGGAACTCGAGCGCCTGCTTCATATATTCGAGCATCGTCTCGTTGCGCGGCGGGGCATCGTTCGTCACGTTATAGATGGTATCCGGCTTGGCGTGTTCGATGGCCGCGAGCAGCACGTCGGCGACATAGTCGACCGGGACGAGGTTTGACGTGCCCGTCTCAGAGCCGAGGAGTCGGATCGGACCGACAGGCGCGCCTTTACGTTCGAGTCGACGCTTGAACACTTCCAGGGCCCGCATATAGCCGTACATCGTGAACTTCGAATCGGCTTCGCCGGTCTTCGAGTCACCGACGATGATGGCGGGCCGGAAAATGGAGACGGCCAGGTCATGCCGGGCTTCCCAGACGGCTTGTTCGGCATGGGCCTTGCTCTCCTCGTACGGGTTATGGAACGTCTGATCGGTCGCATACAGCGTCTCATCTCCGATCTCGCGTGCCCCGAGCGTATAGGCCGTACTGACGTGGAAGAAGCGGGGGCAGTGCAAAGCTTTCGCGAGGTTAAGCGCTTGCTGCGTCCCCGTCAAGTTCGTCTCGAACAGCTCATCGCGGAGCTCCTCGTCAAATTTGACGAGCGCGGCCATGTGGAGCACCAAGTCGAAGCTCCACTCATGTTTTTTGATAAACTCATCGTCCGCTCCAAGGAACGGGGCGGTCAAATCCCCGGCCAGCACTGTCATCGAGCGGCGTTCGTCCTGCGAGAACATCGCCTCCACTTTTTCAGGCGTGCGGGCGAGGACACATAACGTGTGGCCTCGATGAATCAACTCGCGGGCGAGCCGTCCTCCTAAAAATCCGGTCGCACCGGTCATAAAAATGTTCACAGCGTTCTTCCTCTCTTTTCAGTCTCTCCCCATCATAACAAGCGACGGCGGAATGAGCCACTATCAGCCTGATGTTTCAAATTAGGGGTTTAACATTTTTTAAAGTGGGTTATGACTTAAGGAGAAGCGTACGCAAGGTACGTCATGACAGTGTTGATCTGTCAAATAACTTAAGTGAGGTTTTTTAGAATCATGGCTAATCTATTCGGAACTGACAAGGATGGCAACAGGAAGAGGCAAGAAGAGATTGAAAAAACGGCTCAGGAGAAAGGGATCACTCAAATCCATATGTACTTCTCCGACGTGCTTGGAGACTTGAAGCTATTGACTCTCTCTGCAAAATTGTTGCCGGAAGTTTTTGAAGGGAAGACGATGTTTGACGGTTCATCCATCGCTGGTTTTTCTTCCATCAAAAACTCAGACCTATTCTTGAGACCGGATTTAGATCGTCCACGCTACGAACAGGACGGGGACGAGAGCATCCTCGCGTTCTTCTGTGACGTCTGCACGCCAGACGGGGAACGGTATGAGTTCGACCCGCGCAACGTCTTGAAGGATGCCCTCGAGCGCGCTGCTCGTGACGGATACTCGATTTTCGTCGGTGCCGAGCCGGAATTCTTCATCTTCGACGAGAATGGAGAGTTCTATGACGAGGCCGGATACTTCTCGACACGTTCAGAAGACAAAGGCTATGAGGTACGTCAACATATCGCCAACCGGTTGAGCGATGTCGGCTTCAACATCGAAGCGGTCCACCATGAAGTGGCACCAGCCCAGCACGAGATTGGCATCAAGTACGATGACGCGTTGCATACGGCCGACAACATCCAGTTCTTCAAAGAAATCGTCACGTTGGCAGCCCAAGAGAAAAACGCGAAAGTGTCGTTCTTGCCGAAACCGCTCCGCGACGTGAACGGTTCGGGAATGCACCTCAACATCTCGGTCTGGAAGAACGACAAGGACGGCAATCCGACGGTCAACGCGTTCGAAGAGCCGGAGTCGGATTACGGCCTGTCGGTCACAGCCCGTCATTTCATCGAAGGCATCTTGAAGCATGCCCGTGCGACGGCCATCTTCACGAACCCGCTCCCAGAGTCATATGAACGTCTCGTTCCAGGCTTCGAGGCACCGGTCAACATCTGTTGGAGCCCGTCGAACCGCAGTTCGATGATTCGAATCCCGGCGTCACGCGGCAGTGCGACACGCGTCGAAGTCCGTAACCCAGACCCGAGCGCCAACCCATATCTCGCCCTCGCGGCCCTGATTTACGCTGGACTCGAAGGGATTGAGCAACAGCTTGAGCCGTCATCACCGAACGAGGACGACTTGTTTGAGTACTCGGCCAAACAAATCGAGAGTCAAGGCATCTCGTCACTCCCGGCGACCTTCCATGAGTCGATTCAATCGCTCAAGTCGGACCGGTTCCACGATTACTTCAACCATGACTTGATCGACCGCTACTTGTCGCTCATCCAAGTCCGTAAATAAGCAAAGCATACAAAAGCCCATTCCTCGGCCGAGGAATGGGCTTTTACGATTAATGAATGCCGCGCATATACTTTTTGATGACCGGGGCGAGTGCGAACAGGATCAGACTGAGGACGATGGCCGCGCCACCGATAATCCCGAAGTAAAGCATCTCGTTCTCCGGTGAATAGAAACGGACGAGTTGAGCGTTGATCCCTTGCGCCGCAGCGTTCGACAAGAACCAGAGCGACATCGTCTGGGCCGAGAAAGCGGCCGGGGCGAGTTTCGTCGTCGCCGACAGACCGACCGGCGACAGGCTGAGCTCACCGAGCACGACGATGAAGTAGCTAAGGACGAGCCAGAGCGGGTTGACGAGCGTGTCCGGGCCTCCGAAATAGGCCGGGAGCAAGATCACCAAGAAACTTAACCCTGCGAACAAGATCCCGAACGCGAATTTCGTCGGGATGCTCGGCGCACGGTCACCGAGTCGGACCCAAAGCCATGCGAAGACCGGTGCGAGCATGATGATGAACAGCGGGTTGAGCGACTGGAACCAGGCCGGTGAGAGCGTGATCCCTAAAAATTCAAGATCGGTCCGCTTATCGGCATAGCTGGCCAAAATCGTCGCCCCTTGCTCTTGAATCGCCCAGAACATGACCGAGGCGATGAAGAGCGGGATGTAGGCGATGATCCGTGACCGTTCGACTTCCGTCGTTTTCGGACTGCGATACATGATAATGAAGTAAATCGTCGGAATGGCGATCCCGAACACACCGACGAGGCCGATGAACGTGTTGATCGTGAACAAACCTTGCGGGATGAGCACGGCCAACAGGCCACCGATGAGGATGACCGCGATCGTCGTATACTTGATCGCGTTTCTCTTCTCAGACGGCGTCAACGGGTTCGGCACATATGAACCGGCAAGACCGAGGTTGCCTTTCTTCGTGACGAGGAAGACGACGAGACCGATGAACATCCCGACCGCGGCGAGTGCGAAGCCCCAATGGAAGCCGTAGCTCTTTTGGACTCCACCGACAATCAAAGGTGAAATGAAGGCACCGAGGTTGATCCCCATATAGAAGATGCTGAACCCGGCGTCACGACGACGGTCCGTCTCGTGATACAGGTCACCGACGATGCTTGAAACGTTCGGTTTCAACAAGCCCGTACCGATGACAATCAGTGCCATCGAGATGAACAAGAACGTCAGGCTGCCTGGAATCGACAAGACGATATGCCCGAGCATGATGAACACTCCGCCAAAGAAGACGGCCCGAGACGTCCCGAAGACACGGTCGGCGAGCCATCCCCCAATGACCCCCGACATGTAGACGAGTGCGCCGTATACCGACATGATTGACAAGGCGACATTCTGGTCGAGACCGAGACCGCCCTCAGATACCTCGTAGTACATGTAGAACACGAGGATGGCGCGCATCCCGTAATACGAGAACCGTTCCCAAAACTCAGTGAAGAATAGCGTGAACAAGCCTTTAGGCTGTCCGAAAAAACCTTTTTGTGGCACGCTGTCCACAATTTTCTGTTTATCGATCCTTTCCATGAAAGATCCCTCCTTAACCGTATCATCATAAAAAAGAATCATTATGTTTGTAAAGAATAAACGAATGAAAAATTCAAAATTTAATGATATTCGAACGAAATAAAAAACCACACTAAACGACTAGGTTCAGTGTGGTTTTATAAGTCAAGCTGTCTTTTGTTTCGCTTCGGCTGCGCTGACGCGGCGTCCAAGTTGCCAATAGATGAGTCCCGACACGCAACTGGCCGCCCCGACGAGGATCAACGCGATATGTCCGGCGCGTTGGTCGAAGAACAAGCTTGCCATGATCGGTGCGGTCACCCCGCCGATCAACCATTGGATGCTGGCGGCCCCGTTGTAGGCACCGCGCATGTTCTCCGGAGCGATCAAGGCGATGAACGTCTGTTGGACCGGGGACATGATCATCTCGCCGAGCGTATAGAAGGCGTACACCGCGAGCAAGACGCTGACGAGAACGAGGTACGGTGTCCCGAGTGAATAGAGGAGACGCGGCATGACGGCGATCAGAATCATGCCGACCCCGAAGATGGTCGCCCCGGCGAGCATGACGTTGCCGAACGACTTGCGGCCGAGTTTCGAAGCGATCGGAAACTGGAACAACACGACCATGATGCCGTTCAAGGCGAGCATATAGGCGAACGGGTTCTCACGATCGGTGTACGATGGCATCGACTCTCTCAAGAAGAGGGGCAGCATGCTCTCGATGAGCGAGAAGCCCATCGAGATGAAGACACCGGCAAAGATGAACACGAGGAACACCTTGTCATTGTAGAACACGCGCAGGACATCCCGGTTCGATGGCGTGTCGACATCGGTCGTCTCTGGGAGCGACTCCCGGATGAAGCGACCGAGGACGAGTGCGTACAAGACGAAGACGAGAGCGGCCGAGTAGAAGATATACTGCCGGTCGATAAAGAGGACGGCACTCCCGAGGAGCGGGCCGAATGCAGCCCCGATATTGTGCCCCATCCGCAACAGACCGAACGCCTCGTTCATCTGTTCGGGCTCGGTCACATCGGCTACCATCGCGCTTGCGGCCGGGTGGAACAATGAGTTCGTCAAACCGAGCATGGCGTTCAAGAGAAGGAGCGGCCAAAACGTTTCGGCGAAGGCGAAACCGACGAGGGCAAGGGCGTCGCCAAGAATGGCAGCCATCATGATTGGTTTGCGGCCATACAGGTCTGCGAGCCGTCCACCGACGACCGATCCGATGAGCGCCATGATTGGTCCGGTCGCCATGATGACCCCGACCTGGATATAACTGTCGAGCTTGTCGCTATAGTATAGGACGAGGAACGGTGCGATCATGAACATCATGACACCGGTGATCGTCTCTCCGAGGAAGCGGATCCAAATGTTACGGTCGAGCTGTTTGAGTGATTGAATCATTAAGGTCACCTGCTTTAGTTGATAGAATAAGAAAAGGGACGCAGCATGCTCAAAGGCATACGCGTCCCTAAGATCTTAGGCATGCCTCGGAAGGCAGGCGACATCACGGATTCAAATCACGGAGAGGCGCCTGCCGGTCAATATGAACTTGGACGTGCGAGCGTTGAATGACTGACATCGGTACCTCTCCTTTCTGCATTGGACTGTCTTCTCTTCAAGATTATGATATTTCCGTGAAATGTGTCAACCTAAATCGTCAATGTGTCATAATAATTCGTTCAAATTCTTTCGGCTGAGCCGGTAGTCGATCAACCGAGAGAACACGACTTGAATCATCGCCGTGACCGGGACACTGATGAACATCCCGACGAGACCGAACAGGCTACCTCCGATGATGATCGAGGTGATGACCCAAAACGGGGTGATGCCGACGCTGTCGCCGAGAATCTTCGGGCCGAGCCAAAGTCCGTCGAATTGTTGCAACAAGAAGATGAACAAGAGGACGATGAGCGCCGTGAACGGGTCATAGAAGTAGGTGATGATGAACGCCGGAATCATCCCGAGCAGCGGACCGACGTACGGGATAAAATTCAAGACGCCGACGATGACGCCGAGTAGAAGCGCGTAAGGTGCCCCGATGATCAACAGACCGGCGACGGCCAACACCCCGATGATGAGGCAGTCGATCGACTTCCCGATAATATAGCGTTTGAAGATGTAATCCATCTCTTGAAAGATGTCGATCGTCGTCTTAGCCGACGCGACCGGGAACATCGCATACAACAGACGCTTGAACATGCGGGCAAAAACCTCTTTGTCTTTCAACAGATAGATCGAGATGACGATCCCAATCAAGAAATTGATGAGCGTCATCGTGAAGCTCGACACGTAGCTGACCGACGACAAGACGGCGGTCTCGACCCAGCCCGAGTAACGTTCCTCGAAGCGGCTGAAATCGATGGCTTGGGCAATCGTCGCGTTGTACTCTTTCAAGTACGTGTTCAACTGGGCGAGGAACCCGTCAATCTGTCGGATGTAGAACGGGAGCTCTTCGATGAGTGAGGCGAGGCTCGAATAAATGCGTGGGAACAGCGTCACCGCAGAGATGACGAGAATCCCGATGAAGACGATATAGACGATCAGCAAACCTTGATAGCGTTTTAATTGAAACCGTTCTTCTATATAGGACAGGACGGTATTCAGGAGCAGCGCGATGGCAATTCCCATGATAATCGGTGTCAGCAACTGGAACGTGTAGTGCAACACACTAGAAATCGTGTCCGGTTCACTGATGACTTTCCATAGGACGAGCAGAATCAATCCGATCACGCTCAACTTCCAAATCAATTGACGATTTAATTCCAAAGGTCCATCCCCTCATCTTTTAAATTTTGTAGAATAACGTTCACTTTGTACTATGACCTTTTTTTTATCGGGATTCAATAGGCCACACCTATTTTCGAAAAAGGATTGACAAGATTGGTAACGTTTGGTTAACTAAGTGACATATTACAAAAAGACAAATCGCATATAAAACACTTTCTATCAAGAGAAGCGGAGGGACTGGCCCGATGAAGCTTCAGCAACAGATTGATTCAATACTGTGCTAATTCCAGCAAGGTGACCTTGAGAGATGGAAAGGTGGTTGTTTGAATACATCCGTATCTCGACACCCCTTTCCGCGGAAAGGGGTGTTTTTTGCATAGGAGGACTATTCATGACTGACAGACGCTCACACTTACTTAAAACTTTACCACCCCAACATTTTGTCGGACTCGCCGATGAAGTCGCAGCACTTGAACAGGCCGGTCGCGATATCATCAGACTCGGTCAAGGGACGCCGGATTTGCCAACGCCCGCCCCAATCTGCGACGCACTTCAGACGGCGCTCCTTGATGCCTCGACCCATCAATACGGTCCGTTCCGCGGTCAGGCCCGTCTGAAACAAGCGGTGGCGACGTTTTACTTGAATGAGTACGGCGTCGAAGTCGATCCCGAGACGGAAGTCGCGATCCTCATCGGTTCCAAGTCCGGACTCATCACGTTGCCGCAATGCGTACTCGAACCTGGCGACGGGATCTTGCTACCGAATCCCGGCTATCCTGATTACATCTCGGGGGCACGCCTCGCCGGTGCCGTCGTCCGTGACCTCGTCCTCCGGGAAGAGAACGGCTTCTTGCCGGACTATGAGACGCTCGATACGCAAAATGCAAAACTCATGTATTTGAACTACCCGAGCAATCCGACGGGGGCCGTTGCCACGCCAGCCTTCTTTGACGACACCGTTCGGTTCGCCCGGGAGCGGGACTTGATGGTCGTCCACGATTTCGCATACGGCAGCATCGGATTCGATGGCCACGTCCCGCCTAGCTTCCTGCAGGCGGAAGGGGCGAAAGAAGTCGGCATCGAGGTATATACGATGTCGAAAGCGTTCAACATGTCCGGTTGGCGCGTCGCCTTCGCCGTCGGGAACGCGGACATCATCGAGGCGATCAACACGTATCAGGACCACGTCCACGTCAGCGTGTTCTCGGCCATCCAGGCGGCGGCTGTCGCCGCGCTCGAGGCCCCACGCTCCATCCGGGACGATTTGGCCCGACTCTATGAGGCGCGACGCGATCGCCTGATCGATGGGTTGAACCGGGCCGGGTGGGCCGTCGAGCCGCCGGAGGGTTCGTTCTTCGTCTGGGCGAAAGTGCCCGAGGGCGATGCCAAATCGTTCTCGCGTAAGTTATTGTACGAGGCAGGAGTCGCCGTCACCCCGGGCTATTTCTTCGGTTCGGAAGGGAACGGATACGTCCGCTTCGGTCTCGTCTCACCGGAACCGAAGATTGACGAGGCGGTCGAACGAATCGAGCGGTTGTTTGCCGCCTATGAGGAGGTGCGCGCATGATTCGTCAGGCCGTCCTTGAATATGACCACGCCGATGACGCGCTCGACCGTCTGGATGACTTAGTCGACGGCCGACGTGCCCACGTCCTGCACGGTCAGAACGGGTATGACGTCGTCCGAGCCATCTTTCCGGCCATCGCGGACTATCCGGCAACAAGGTTCAGCGGGGAGTGCACGGACTCGGAAGTCAAACGGCTCAAACCGTTGGACGCCGACGTGTTAATCGCCGTCGGAGGCGGCAAGCTCGTCGATACGGCCAAACTCGTCGCCTATCAACGGAACGTCCCGCTCATCGTCGTCCCAACGCTCGCCTCGAACTGTGCGGCGTTCACACCGCTCAGCGTCGTCTATCAGGAGGACGGGAGCTACGACCGCTACGACATGTTCCGCGTCGTCATCGAACGGGTCATCGTTGACTCACGGGTCATCTCGCGCTCACCATATGAATACTTTCGGGCCGGTGTCATCGACACGGTCGCGAAGTTTTACGAGGCCCGTTATTTGAGTGGTGACAGCTCAGCTGACGCCGGCGTCAACACCGGACTCGTCTTGGCCGAGCAGTGCGGGCGTCTCGTCGAACTTGAATTGAGCGAGCACGCTTTTGAGTCGTATAGTGACGACGTCCGCTTCGCGGTCGATCACGTGCTCGCCATCGGCGGCGCCGTCGGTGGATTTGGTGACGCCGGGACACGCGTCGCCGTGGGCCATGCGGTCCATAATGCGCTCAGCCGCTTCGAGTCGACCCACTCTTTCTTGCATGGAGACAAGGTCGGCTTCGGCCTAATCGTCCAGGAGCGGTTGCGTCGCTCGGCCGATGCTCCGTATTTGGAGGCCTGGTTGAAACGGTTCGGTGCACCGACGACGCTCGAGGCGCTCGGGGTCGGGTCGGGCGACATCCCGGTACTGGTCGACTCCGTCATGACGGAAACCGAACTGCAACAGTTGCCGGAACCACTCGATAAAGACTTTTTGAAAATAATTTTTGAAAATTTACAATTTTCTATTTACAATTAAAAGAATTAAAAGTAAGATGATAACAATTTAATAGACCGATTGCTTATCAAGAGTGGTGGAGGGACTGGCCCTGTGAAACCCGGCAACCAGATCGTAATGATCATGGTGCTAATTCCAACAGACGATATCGTTTGGGAGATGAGCGTGTCCGACTTTGACTTGTCGTGCCCGCCACTCTGAATGAGTAGCGGGCTTTCATTTTGGAGGAGGAAAACAAATGAACATCAAACAGAAAACAGTACTTGCAGGAACGTCACTACTCGCCGCCATCTCGCTCTCGGCATGCGGACAATCGGACGCGAGCGAGTCGCTCAGCACGGAGTCGCTCACGATCGGCGTCACGGGCGGGCCGCACCAACAGATCGCCGAGAAAGTGAAAGAACTCGCGGCCGAAGACGGCCTCGAACTCGATATCAAAGTGTTCAACGACTATAATACGCCGAACACGGCGCTCGCCGAGGGTAGCCTCGACGTGAACAGTTATCAGACGCTCTCATTCCTAGAACTGCAAAAGTCCGATAAAGGCTATAAAATCGACGACGTGTTCAAGACCGTCGCTTTCCCGATGGGTCTCTACTCAGAGAAATTGACCGACATCGAGGACTTGAAAGAAGGTGACAAGGTCGCCGTCCCGAACGACCCGGCGAACGAGCTACGCGCGCTCCGTCTGTATGAGACAGCGGGACTAATCACGCTGAAGGAAGGATTGACGGACAAGGCGACGAAACGTGATATCGCCGAGAACCCGCTCAACCTTGAATTCATCGAACTCGAGGCGTCGCAGCTCCCGACCCAGCTCCCGGAAGTCGCACTCGCTGCCATCAACACGAACTTCGCGATGGGTGCCGGCCTGTCGATCAATGAGGACGCCTTGTTCCACGAAGACACGGTCGACAACCCGTATCCGAACTACGTCGTCGTCCGCACCGATAACAAGGATGACGAAGTCGTCGAGACACTCAAATCGTACTATCACTCGGACGAGGTCCGGACGTTCATCGAAGAGACGTTCAACGGCTCAATCGTCCCGGCGTTTTAAGGAGGACCTATGATCGCACTTAAAGGAATCACGAAGACGTTCACGGTGAACAAAGGTGCCGTCACCGCACTCGATGACGTCTCGCTCACGATCGAGAAAGGCGAAATCTTCGGCATCATCGGTCGAAGCGGGGCCGGCAAGAGCACGCTCATCCGCATGATCAACCTGCTCGAACGCCCGACGTCGGGCCAGGTCGAGATCGAAGGACAGGACATCACGAAGCTCGACAAACGTGGGCTCTCAAAACTCCGCCATCGAATCGGAATGATCTTCCAACATTACAACCTGCTCAAGACGGCGACCGTCGAAGATAACGTCGCCATCCCGCTCCGGCTTGAAGGTCTCGACAAGGCAACGATCCGCGCTCGCGTCGACAAATACCTCGACATCGTCGGCTTGACGGACCATCGAAAACATTATCCCGAGCAACTCTCGGGCGGACAGAAGCAACGTGTCGCCATCGCCCGGGCCCTCGCGCACGAGCCGGACATCCTGCTTAGCGACGAGGCGACGAGCGCGCTCGACCCGGAGACGACCGAGTCGATCCTCGACCTCTTGCTCGACATCAACCGCGAGCTCGGGCTGACGATTTTCTTGATCACGCACGAGATGGAAGTCATCGAGCGCATCTGTGACCGGGTCGCGGTCATCGAGGCCGGCCGGATCATCGAAAAAGGGGACGTGCTCGACGTGTTCTCGGACCCGCAGCATGCGACGACACGCAAGTTCTTGAAGACGAACCTCGATGTCCCGAAAGAGGTCGTCGTTGAGTTGAGCACGCACGGGATGCTCGTCAACTTGTCGTTCATCGGCCATCAGAGTGAACAGGCTGTGCTCGCCCAGTTGACGAAACGGTTCGGCTTGCTCCCGAATATCATCGGGGGTGGCATCAAAAAGCTAAAAGGCGGTCTCGTCGGCAATCTGCTCGTCCATTTGGACGGCGATAAGGCCCAGACCGATCAAGCCGTCCGCTTCTTAGAGGCGAGCGGTGTGAAAGTGAAGGAGGTGACGAACCATGCTTCAGTTTTGGGAAAATTGGGGTGACTTGATTTGGACGGGGACGATTCAGACGCTCACGATGACCGGCATCGCGCTCGTCATCTCGACGTTGATTGGACTGCCGCTCGGGACGCTTCTCGTCTTGACGCGACCGAACGGCCGGCTCGCCAATCGTTATTTCTACGGGGCGTTATCAAGTGTCATCAACGTCGTCCGTTCCATCCCGTTCATCATTCTCTTATTCTTCATCCTCCCGTTCACCCGCTTCATCATGGGCACGACGATTGGCGTCCAAGGCGTCCTGTTGCCGCTCATCGTGTTCACGGCACCGTATATCGCCCGACTCATGGAGTCGGCGCTACTCGAGGTCGACCGTGGGGTCGTCGAGGCGTATGAGGCGATGGGCATCTCGACCCGGAAAATCATCTGGTACGTGTTGATCCGTGAGGCCCGCTCTTCGATCGTGCTCGGTCTGACGATTGCGACGATCGGTTTGATCGGGGCGACCGCGATGGCAGGACTCGTCGGGGCAGGCGGACTCGGCGATATCGCCTATCAATACGGGCATCTCCGATTCGAGCCGGAGGTCATGTACGTGACCATCTTCGTCTTGATCCTGCTCGTCCAATCGATTCAATCGTTCGGTAACCGCTTGGCGGCCCGACTCAAGAAGGCATAAGAAAAGAGCTCTGCTTCGGCAGGGCTCTTATTTGTTGTCGAGCAATCGTTTCAATTCGGCGATTCGGTCATGGCGCGGGATGAACGTACGAATCTCTTTCTCGCTGAACCCGATTTGAATCCGATTGTCGTCGACGACGATCGGACTCTTCAAGATTTGGGGGTGCGACGCCACAAAGCTGTACAGCTCACGGAGCGACATCTCGTCAAGTTGGTCCGCCGCTTGTTTGTACACGCTCTTTTGGATGGACAACAGGTCGGTCGTCCCGTTCTCGGTGAGGCGGAGCATGTCTTTGAACTCGGTGAACGACATCCCTTGATCGGTCAATTTTTTCTCGATGAATGGGATGTTCTGTTCGCGTAACCAATCAATCGTCTTACGGGAAGAACTGCAGCTTGTATGTGTGAATACGGTGACCGTCACGGCAACCACTTCTCCTTTACGTAAGTATGGACTTCTTTATTTTCTCTCATCCATACGTAATGGACGTCGAATATGTTTCAAATCACATATACTTTTTTCACGATTTGTTGATCCTCAGTTCGGGTACATGACGAGAGAGACTACAATCGAGGAGGGATTCACATGTTTGATTATACGGTCAAGACCGATCAGACGGTCGAAGCGGTCGTCGAGAAGCTGAAAACGACGCTCAAAGAAGAAGAGTTCGGGGTGCTCTGGGACTTCAATTTGAGTGAGACGCTTGAAGAGAAAGGCCAGCCAATTGAGGGGGACTATCGTATCCTTGAGGTATGCAATCCGAAAGAGGCGAAGAAAGTCATCACGGCGCACCGAGAAGGCGGGTATTTCCTCCCATGTAAGCTTGCCGTGTTCACAAAGGACGGGGCGACCCATGTCGGGATGCCGAAGCCGACGAAACTGATCGAACTGATTGAGGATGAATCGCTTCAAACTGTGGCCCGTGACGTCGAGACGCGATTGACGCGTGCGATTGATCAAGCCGTCTAATTGATACACGTATCCCGTCCATGAAAGTGGACGGGTTTTTCGTATTCCCACCTAAAGTCATATAATGGTAAAATTGGTACAAACAGATGGTAAGGGGCGGATGTTTTGAAAAAGTTAGTCGGTTTACTTGTGTTATCCACCGGGTTATTGGTCGGATGCAGGGAGGAAAAGCCAGACGTCGTCAACTTGTCGTACGTCAACGCACATTGGACTGTCAGTAAGTATTCACTCGAACAACCTGAGGAGATTGAGGCGGTCGGTGAGACGCTACAGGCCTGTACCGGGAAATTGACGACTGAATTGAAGGGAGACTTGACGGTTTACGATACGGTCATTGCGAATCGCCATCCGATGACAGACACCGGCGAAGAGTATGCCTATAAAGCGGTGACCTACATAAAAGGGGATGAGCATTATGTGCTTTGTCGTGACGTGCTCTCGGAACGTTTCCAAGCCGAGGTCATCGATGCGTTCCCTCACTTCGTCAATACTGAGAAAGGGAACCACATACAGCGAATCCCGTTCATCGAACCTGCTGGTGAGAGCGCCGAAGCAACATTCCTCGATGCGGATGAATTAATGGATCCGAGCAATGCTGTCGAACCTTTTCTTGATACCCTCGTCACGTTCACACCGGCCGTCCACGGCGAGATGGAATTGACGATTGGAGATCGACCGGTCCAATTTCCGTTGGTGATGTTCGACCCGACGATGGCGCATATGGACGAGATTAAAGTCGCAATCGGATATCATCCTGAAGAACAGAAACCATATGTGTTGATGAATCTCGCGGACCTGTTTTTCTCGGTGAGTCCGATAGATGAAATCGTCGACCCGTTGAATGAAGAACGGTTATATGAGGAGTTGACAGTCAAACGCCTGCCGCTCCAATCGGAACTGTTGCCCGACAAGTCCTATCCACTGTACGAGTTCAATTATACCCGTGAAGGAAAGCCGGTGACCGAGATGGTGACCATCACATATCGTGCCAAGGAACTGTTGACGACTTCCGAACAAAAGGCGCTCAAGGACAATCCGGACGAGCAGTATATGCCGACTGTGAGCGGTCCACTGATTTACCTACACGAGAAACCGTTCAACAACGAATCGATTTTGACGTATCCGACCGTGTTGCGTGCGTCTGGGAACGAGATGGACGACCTGATTCAAGCAATCGACGGCGCTGAGCCGACCAACCGCTCGGGCGATGCAGGGGAGTATCCGTACCTCACAATCGTCGACGGGCTTAAAGGTCAAGAATTTGAGGTGACATATAAACAGCGCTCGAAGAAGCTGGACGTTTACGTGACCGACCGAGTGACTGAGGAGACGTACAAACTGACGAGCGAAGGGGCCGAGACGTTCTTGTCCTATTTCCCGGATTTGAAGAAGAAATGAGTGGCTTGAACATGAAGAAACGAACGCTAATGACATTGTCACTGTTGTGGTTGACGGCAGGCTGCTCGGAAGATATTGACGTCGTCCGTTATGGTCATATCGAGGAACATTGGCAGGCCGAGCGGGTTACGATGAACAGTCAGGAGCCTGTAGTGGATGCCGAAGCCATATTGAACCAATGTGAAGACGGTGAACCCCTGTCCGAACTGAATGGAGAGACGTTTTCCGTGCTTGGAATGGCGTATGCGACCCGGGCCCCGCTTATGAAAGATGACTATTATGGATATAGTTTTAATGAAGTGACCTATGTCGAGGGGGATACAATCTATGCGCTCTGTAAATCAGACCGGATGGACGGGATGGAAGGGTATCGGGCCGTCGAGCTTGCAGAAAGACCTGCCTACTTGAAAGACGAGGTCGGAACTGAAATGTCTGCTCTTCCGACCGTCTATATCGCGACCGAAAATGAACGGGCTGCGTTACATAAGCCGGACGCCTTCTATGACAATGAACAAGACATCGAACCGTATCCGGTCACACTTATGAGGATTTCGCCTGGATTTAGTGGCACGGTCGAGATTGGGATTGAAGAAGGGGGCTACTTTACCCCATCTTTCCACTTTTTGCCGAACCTTAGACCGTCCGATGTGTTTATCGCATTAGGACGAGATAAGGCCACTAACATGCCTCATCTGCTCCAGTCTTATGGTGGAGACAAGGCTCGCTATTCCTCCTCCATTTTACAAGATGCCGATTTGCTCAACGGGGCTGACAGTTTAACCTTCCGTCGAATCCATAACGGTGGCACGATGGAACCGATGACAGCCTATCCGCTATATGACGTCACGATTGACGTGGACGGACAAAACGTAACAAAAACCGTGTCGATGCGCTATCGAACGAGCCCTCTCTTGACCGTTTCTGCAGATCAAGACGAGATAGCGGTCGCTTACCTCCATCAGTATCCGTATCACCGGGAAGTCCCGCTCCCTTACCCTGATGCTGTAAACGTGAGCGGCAAAGCTTATGACCAGTTGGTCGAAGCCATCGAGACCGCGCGCCCGTCGACGAAGAGTGGTGAGACGAAAGACTATAAGTATTTGACGCTGTGGCGTGGGAATCTCGGTCAACAGTTCGAAGTCAGTTATCAGCAACGGTCGAAAAAAGTCGATGTCTATGTGAAGGACGTGAAGACCGGGAAAGTGTTCAAACTGTCGAGCGCCGGGGCGGAGACGTTCCAACAGCTGTTCCCGCAGGCGTTCGAATGAATGGATTGGACGTAAATCGAGGAGGGATGCCCTGTTGAAACGCATGTTGTCAGGATGTGTCATCTGTATGGGACTGCTTCTTGGCGGTTGTGCCAGTAGCGAGGAAGACTTGGATCCGTCTCGCATCGACTATCAGACGTTAAACACGGATGGTGCCTATGGACCCATACGCACCATTACCGACGCTGAGACGATTACTCAGCTTGATCGAACGACGGATGAGGTTGAATGGGAAGACCAACCCGTTCCAATCGAGCGGGACCCGGATGTGAGAGCGACGTTCGTCTATACGCCGGACGATGCGCCCGAGCGTTCGCTCGACTTCGGGATTTGGTACGAAGAACAGATGATGGGTGGCATCAATCCAAAGGATAGCCGCGGTGAACTTAACGCCGCACAAGTCACGTTGTTGCAAGCCATTTTCAAGGAATCGGAATAATCAAGGGTCCGTGCCTGGCATGGGCCTTTTTTTGATGACCAGCGTCAGAGAGAACAATTGGAAAACACTTCAAATTCAAGATATTGACTCGATTTCAAAAACCGACGCTATTCAGGACTTTTCACACAGGGTACACTAGAACTCCGCTACATTCCAGGAATAAAGCACTAAAGGAAATCGAGAAAAGAAGGTAGGAATAATCGGAATGGAACTGACAAAGACCGCTAGCCTCTCATTCCCTGACGTGCTCCGTGCCCTCGAGGCCAACGTGGCGATGATCCGATTCGACCGTCAACGACGCGTCGTCGATGTGAACGACCTATTCGCCAAGGTGATGAAATATAAGTGTGACGAAATGATCGGGATGCACCATCACTTGTGTTCTGCACGCCAAATTTCGTCAGCAGCCCAGACTATCAAGCATTTTGGAACAAGCTGTTCGACGGCTTCAGTTCGGCCGACAAAATCGAGCGAATCGACGCCCGGGGTGATTCGATATGGCTCGAGGCGACGTATATGCCGATCTATGAACAGGACGAGGTCGTCGGCGTCGTCAAAATCGCCTCCGATATCACGAGTCGGCAACAGACGATCGAGGAATATGCGCGCTCGTTCCGTGACATGGCAGAAAACCTTGACGACCGTGCCCGGCGTGGCATGGAGGAGAGTCAACAGTTGAAGCGGACAATCGAACGCCTCGACGCGGACTCAAATCAGAATTTAAAGACGCTCGCTAACTTGCAGGAGCAGGCTGCCGAGATCACGAAGATCGCCAGTACAATCAAAGAGATCGCCGCCCAGACGAACCTGTTGTCGCTCAACGCCGCCATCGAGGCCGCGCGAGCAGGTGAACATGGTCTCGGTTTCAACGTCGTCGCGACCGAGGTGCGGAACTTGTCACGTCTCGTCGAACGTGCCGTCATCGAAGTGCGCGCGAACACGGACGGGATGAATAAAGAACTCGTCTCGATTGTTGACGGTGTCTCTCGCTCCAGTACGGATATTCAAGAGAGTGTGCGCATCATGGAACAGACGCTCGAGCGGTTCGTGCATATCGAACAGTCGGCCGAATCGCTGAACGGAACAGCCGAGCGGTTCACGTCCGCCATCTAAAAAAACCAATCGGACGTGCCCTGTACGAGGGACACGTTCAATTGGTTTTTTTGATTTGCAGCGTATGGCCATGCTGTCTCAACCAGGCCATCGCGCCGGTGACATCCGGATAGACCGAAGCGAGCGTCGACCAGAACGCGTTCGAGTGGTCAAAGTGGACGAGGTGGGTCCATTCGTGGGCGATGACGTAATCCATCACTTCTTTCGGGGCGAGCATGAGCCGGACGTTGATGGAAATCGTCCCAGTTGAACTGCACGACCCCCAACGCGTCTTTTGGTTACCGATGCGAATCCGCTTCGCCCTCACACCGAGCAATCGTTCGTAGTGGGGTGCACGTTCGGTGACGTGGGCGAGCGCATGCTCTCGGAGCCAAGCCTCGTACGCTTCCCGTAGCGACGACTCGCCCCACGCGAGCGGACAATAGAATTTTTCCCCATCGAAGCGAAATCCGGTCTCAGCATCGCGTTTCACAAGCGGCAACGTTTCCCCGTACAGGAGCAACCTGTCGTCGGGCAAGAGGTCACGCTTCGGTAATGTCGCGATGCGTTCCGCAATCCACTCGGCATGATCTGTTAAAATCGCCTCGACGACCCGGTTCGGGAGCCTTGCCGGAATCCGCAGCTCGATCCCGTCCGGTGTGACGAAAAAGGCTGCCCGTTTCCGGCGTTTATGGCGGATGACGGTCACGGTCATCGGATTCACCTCCTTGAAGTATCTCGGTCGATTATAGCTGACGCGTCCCGAATCCGCCACCGTTTTGCGGACTCGCACGCTCTTTTTTTGTTACAGTAGAGATAGGAGGGATGAACATGAAATCAATCTTACATCAATCGCTTGATCGGACGGGAACGGATTCAGTGAAATGGGACGGTCTCGACCGTTGGTTCCGTCTAAAGGACGACGTCTTACCGCTCTGGGTCGCTGACATCGATATCCGCACGGCACCGTCCATCTCAGAGGCGCTCGCGGCACGGGCCGCGACCGGGGAGTTCGGGTATACGCTGTTCTCGAGAGACGCGCAGGCTGCCGTGAGTTCCTGGTATGGGCGCCGTCACAAGCTGAAGGTCGATGCCGATCACGTCCTGTTCTCGAACGGTGTCGTACCAGGATTGACACATATCGTCGAGGCGTTGACGGAGGAAGGGGACGGGGTCGTCATCCAGTCGCCCGTCTATCCGCCATTTCATGAACTGGTCACCGGGTTGAAACGGGAGTTGCTCGACGCCCCGCTTCGTCAAGTCGATGGTCGCTACGAGATGGACTTTGATGCACTCGAGACACAGATGCGCAAGGCGAAGCTGTTCTTGCTCTGCTCGCCGCACAACCCGGTCGGACGGGTATGGACCGAGTCCGAGCTGAAGCAAGTCGTCGAGCTGGCACGTCGCCATGACGTTATCCTCGTCACTGATGAGATCCATGCTGATTTGACGTACCCGTCACAACGGCACACTGCCCTCAATCGACTCGATGACTCGGTCATCACGGTGAGTGCGCCGTCGAAGGCGTTTAATATCGCTGGACTGTTCGCTTCTTACATCATCTGTCCGGATGATGCGATGCGTAAACGAATCATACAAGTCCAGAACAAACATCACGTCCTGCCGACACCGTTCGCGAACACGGCCATCATTGCCGCCTACACGGATTCGCGCGCCGAGCGTTGGCTTGACCAGTTGACGGCCGAACTCGAAGAGCAGGCGACGTACCTCGTCGAGCGGCTTCAGGAAGAACTACCACAATTGAAGACGTTCATGCCCGAGGCGAGTTATCTCCTCTGGATCGACTTCGCGGGGCTCGGTCTTGAACCGGAAGCGCGGAAGAAGTGGCTGCACGAGCAAGTCCGTCTGTTCTTGTCACCAGGCCTCCCGTTCGGTGCGTCAGGGAGGACGTTCGAACGGCTCAATTTCGGGACGGCACGACCAGTGCTTGACGAAGCACTCAAGCGTCTGACAGAACACGCCGGTGGAAAAGCGTTTGTATGAATCAAGAAACGGGAAAAATTTCACAATGAGCCACAAAGCTGACATGGCAACAGAAAGCGAGTGAATGCGATGGAGACGATCAATTGGAAAAAGAAGATGGAAGAACAACTGAGGCGTAGCGGATTCACGTTACAGGTCGAGAACATGGCCAACCTTGGTCTGACGGAGATTCATGCATCTTCGTCCCCGTTGATCTCGTATCCGCTCCGGATTCGGCTGTACGTGCGTATGGGATGGCTCATGTGCACCGTCGATGCGACCTCGGTCGACCGGAACGAGGACCATCCGCTGTTCGAGCGCATGATCGCCGCCGTGTTCGAGCGCATCGTCCGCCATCTGTATCACGCCTATGACTTCCATGTCTTGACGTACATCGGTAACACGGGCAACTATATCGCACCGAAGGACTCGGAGACCGGAGAAATCGTCCGCTTGCTCGCACAACTGTGGACCGACCGCTCTTACCTGCACCTAGAGACGTATGAAGAGTATCCGGCATTATACGTGACGCCGCCATGGGCGCACCAAGCCTACGCGTTTGAGAGCACCGAAGACGAATGGATTGTCTATGCGGGCCGGAGCGGCCGTCCGGCGACGGACTATCGCGCCGACGGGACCGAACTCAAACCGCATCGTCTGGCGGAGGGTGACTTGTTCTTCCCGGTGCACCGGATTCAGAAAGACCGAGGCACGCTCGCGCTCGCCGAATGGTTACGGCTCGAGCGTCGAGAGGTCGAGGATTTCATGATCGCCTTCATGAAGACGATCCAAAAGTTCGATCCAGCCTTCGGATTTTCTTGGGGTGGAGTGGACACGTTCTTTCACGGGGTACCGGTCGAGCCATACGCGCAAGTACTCCGGCTGGAGAGCGGGAAACGACGTTATCGGGTCATGAACAACTCGGCGAAGCGATTGTTCGCGGTGGCTGACGATCCTCTCGATTGTTTGAAAGAAGTCGAACAGACGTTACGGACGGTCCGATTACCGGAACAGCGCGTCTCGGCACTCGGGCAGCTCGTCATGGGCATTTGGCAACAGTTCGAAGCCGACGAGACGACATATATCCAGGAAGTCGCCTATCGCGGCATCTCGCAGTTCCAAATCGAAGAAAAAATCGGTCATGCCTTGGCGAACCGGCAACGAATTCGCTGGATCGAGAAGGCCGACCCTCGCCAGTCTGTCATCGAATTCGCACATCTGCGGATTTCATTCCCGAAACGACCACCCGGTATCGTCACCGTCGAACCGGTCGAATCTTCTTATGAGAGAGGTGCGCTATGAGAATCGTTGATGCACGTGCCATGTCAATCAGCCATGAGGACTTGATCGCGGTCACCGAGACGTCCGTCTATTACCGCGAAAAGTCGAGTGAGACAAGTTTCTCGATCTTCCGCTATGACGAAGAAGACGGTTCCGTCACTCCGGTCGGCCGTCGTGTGTATGAAGACTACGGGATCTCGAAGCTGTTCGTCAGTAAGGACCGCGTCTATTTCTTGAACGAGACGCCGGACCGGACCGGGGTCGTCCGAACGGAACTGATCGCCTTCGATTACCGCTCTGGAGAGGAGGTTGTGCTCGCGACATTCGAGAAGCGAGGCAACAGCACGCTCTATTGGGTACTCGCCGATCGTTATTTCCTGTTCTTGACGAGTTTCGGAGATGCGGACGAGGCATGGTTGTATGATGCCGAGACGTCGTTCCAAGAACGGATCCGTGATGAACGGCTCGTCGGCCATGCCGGTAAGTTCCGCGAGCTGTATCTGTTCACGACCGAGCTGGACGGGGTTCCTTATATCGTATGTAACGCCCGATTGGACGAGTTCGCCTATTACGAGGCGCTCGAGGACGGACGGGTCTCGCCAGACGATGCGATCGACCACTCCGAAGCGATCCTCATCTGTTCGCTCGACGAGGCGGTCGAGGCTATCCGGGACCGAAAAGGGGAGATTCCGTTCGAGGACTTGATTCGGCTCCATGGGGAAGGGGACACGGTCCAATATCTCGGGGAACGGGACGCGAAACTGCGGTTCTCTGCGTTCGTCGATGCAGCGAATGAGGAGACGATTTATGAGTTGGCGGCACCGGACGTGCTCCGGGAGGTCACGGTCGTCGACTGGGGGGCCTATGAACCGATCGACTTCACTTATGATGATGTCAGTTCGACGGTCTTTATCAAAGTCGAGGAATCAGAAGATCACACCGAACTGATTGACGCGACGACCGGTGCCCGCTTCCTCGATACGGCTCCGTTCGAGCGCGTACTCGCTTCGACCTATTTCATCCATGAATCGGCTGAAGGAGGGAGCGGCGTGAGCATCTTCAACCTCGAGACGAACGAACGTCAAACGTTCGAGGACGCCTACTATACAGTGCTCGATGAGACGATTGTCATCCTCTCGACAAAACAGTTATGACAAAAATACCCGAGCCTATCCTGTTGATAGATTCGGGTGTTTTAGCTTGGTTTACATAATAAGTTATCGTAAACCGGTTAACGCTTGTTTTTTCTTCTCGTCACCGATATGGGCATATACTTGCGTCGTCGCCACCGACTCGTGTCCGAGCAGTTGTTGGATCGTTAAGACGTCGACCCCGCTCATGGCGAGACGAGAGGCGAACGTGTGTCGCAATTTATGCGGCGTGACCTGCTTGTGCGTCAAAAATGGCAGATATGGCTTCAGGCGGTCGATGTGCCCTTTCAACGCATGCTGCACCGTGCGGACCGAGATTCGTTTGCCTTTCTCGGAGCAGAACAAGGGACCTGCGCCTTGACCACGATATCCGTCAAGGAGCGGCTCGAGCGGGGAGGCGATCGGGATGACGCGTTCCTTGTTCCCTTTCCCGATGACACGGATTGTCCCGTTTTCTCGGTCGATGTCGTTCCAATCAAGGCCGACAAGTTCAGAGACACGCATCCCGGTCAACCCGAGCAGTTGGATCATCAGGAAGTCCCGGTCCCGATTGCGTTCGTACCAGCTCGCTTCGCGGTCGGACATGCCGACGTTGCTGCGGACGAGCGTCGAGAAGTCGAGCCATTCCTGTTCGGTCAAATAGACCGGGTTGCGCTTGGCGCGCTTCGGTCGCTCGACGGCCTGGAACGGGTTGTGCGCCGTGATGCCCGTCTCGATCAGATGGTTGAACAACGACTGCATCGATGACAGTTTGCGGTTGATCACGCTCGGTGCGTTGTCGAGCTCGAGGGCGAGGTACGTCGCGTACGCCTCGGCCCCGGCATGGTCGAACTCGACGAACGATTCGATTTCGACCGATGACGGGTCGACCTCGGATGCACTCGCGGTCTCGACCCAGCGGAAGAAATCCAAAAAATCATACAGATAGCGCTGCGCGGTCTGCTCCGAGTAGTGTTTGGCGGCCAAGTGGTTCAAGAACCGTTGGATGAAGCCCGGCATGCGCTCATAGCCATTCAAGTTGAAACGTCTCGCGTCGACTTTCGTCGGTGATTGGCCGAGCTGGCGGAATATACTCAAAAAATCGCTCCTCGCTTAATGATGGATTGACGTGACGATGCGGTCTTTCCCGGCCTGTTTCCCGGCCCGGAGCCGGTCGTCCGCCTCTTTGACGAGCGTGTCGACAGGCTTGAACCCACGGTGTGTCGTGACACCGAATGTCATTGTCACGCTGAGCCGTCGTCCCTCATAAATCGTCTCGAGAGATTTGATTTGCTGTCTCAGGTGGTCGATTGCTTGCGCCGCCTCATCCTCTGACTGGTTCGTCAAGAACAAGAGGAACTCCTCGCCGCCCCAACGGACGGCAATGCCGTCGGTCCGCGTGAGCGCAGAGGCGACTTGTTTGAGCACGAGGTCGCCGCAGTCGTGACCATGCCGTTCATTGAACGACTTGAAATGGTCGATGTCGGCCAAGACGACCGCATACGGGCGTCCCGACAAGACCGCTTCACGGATCGCCTCTTCGATTAAACGGTATCCGGTCGTACGATTATAGAGACCGGTCAGACCGTCCCGCGAGGCGAGGGTATGTAGCCGTTCGTTCGTCTGTTCGAGTTCGGACGTCACCTCGACGACCGCCCCTTCGAAGATGAATGACAGCCCGGCGATCAAGGCGATGGTCGCGAGTAAACATGTTACCCCGATGACTTGCTCGAAAGTCGGGCCGAGCGGCGATGTCCCGTCCGTCACGTTCACATATAAATAGCCATAGATTCCCATGGCGAGCATCGTCGAGGCGATTCGGATGGCCCGGCTCACGTTCGGCATGAAGAACACGCCATAGGCGACCGTGAGGATAAAGTAGTGGACGTTCGCGCCCCAGCCGAGGACGATTGTCGAGATGATGGCGTTGTAGACGACTTCGACGAAGAGACCGATGAAGAACGTCCGATAATATCGTTTATGTACAAAATAAAAAGACAATGTGTAATAGAGAACGCTGAGTACGTTCGACCAGGCAAGGACGGTTACGTCAAGTCGCCAAAACGTGATCAAGAACACGACATGGATGAGCCAAGCGAACACGTTCCCATAAAAAGTGATGCGGTAATTATATAGTGTACCGCGACGTTCCTCATAAGCTGTTCCCACGCGAACACCTCCTTTTTTCAGTATACCGAACCCATCCTCATTTGCCCATGCCTATCCAACAATCGATTAAAATTGACACGCACAAACGCCTTTAAATCGCACGTATAGTTGCGTGAAATAGATATTTCACGCAACGTTCGCTCACACTTCATTTTCATCCGAGACACACATCGACCTGTGATCCGGAGAAATAACGTCATATAATCCGGTTTACATAATAAGTTATGGTGAACCAATTGATTTGTTTTAAAAATTTGAAAGAGTTACAGTTGTATGATAAAAGAAAATAAAGCTTGAAACGGTGATTCAGGTAAAGGTACACTGAGAACGTAAACAAAAGGGGGATTTCAGGATGGACGATCAACGTTTGAAACAATGGCTCACCGAGGCGAAGACGATTGCTGTCGTCGGCGTGTCAGCGAACCCGAACAAGACCGCGAACCAAATCGCAGACTATTTGATCTTGCAAGGTTACACAGTCATCCCTGTCAATCCAACGCTCGAGACGTGGAACGGACGCAAAGTCTATCCGACGGTCGAGAGCATCCCGGGGCGCGTCGATATCGTCGACGTCTTCCGACGCAATGAGTATTTGGCCGGCGTGGCCGAAGATGCCGTCCGACATGGGGATGTCGGTCTCGTCTTCAACCAGCTCGGGCTCACCAGCCCGGACGCCGAGCGGATCGCTCGCGATGCCGGACTCGACTACATCGAAAATCGATGCATCTATGTCGAGCACGCCCGCCTTCTCGGTTAAGACCTACCTCCTTGGTAGGTCTCCTTTTTTTCACGAGCCCCGCTCGCGGAGGGAGGCTTGCCAGAATCTAAAAACAGCTATACAATAGGATAGAAAAACGAACGTGTGTTCGAAATTGAGGTGACGAAGATGTCAACAGACTTATTTAATTACAATGAAGACGCCATCCAGGTGCTCGAAGGACTGACTGCTGTCCGGAAACGTCCGGGGATGTATATCGGTTCGACCGACCATCGCGGCTTGCACCATCTCGTCTATGAGATCGTCGATAACGCGATCGATGAGGCGCTCGCCGGATTCGGTGGCCAAATCGACGTGACCATCCATAAAGATGACGCGATCACGGTACGCGACCACGGGCGTGGTATGCCGACCGGGATGCACGCCTCCGGGAAACCAACGCCAGAGGTCATCTTCACGGTCCTCCACGCCGGCGGTAAGTTCGGCCAAGGTGGCTACAAGACGTCAGGTGGACTCCACGGGGTCGGCGCCTCGGTCGTGAACGCACTCTCGAGCAAGGTCCTCGTCACGATTTATCGCGACGGCAAAGTGTTCGAGCAGACGTTTGCCGACGGCGGGATTCCGCAGACGACGCTCCTCGAGACCGGAAAGACGCGTCAGACGGGGACGAGCGTCTACTTCAAACCGGACGCCTCGATCTTCTCGACGACGACATATAACTACGACACGCTCGCTGAACGGCTCCGTGAATCGGCATTCCTGTTAAAAGGATTGACGATCACGTTGACGGACGAGCGTTCGGATAAAGAAGAGACGTTCCATTACGAGGAAGGGATTGCCGAGTTCGTCCAATATTTGAACGACGACAAGGCGACGCTTCATCCGATCGTCTACTTCGAAGGGACGGAGAACGATATCGAGCTAGAGCTCGCCTTCCAGTTCACGGACGCCTATTCTGAGAACGTCCTCTCGTTCGTCAACAACGTCCGGACTCGTGACGGCGGCACGCACGAGGTCGGCGCCAAGACGGCGATGACCCGCATCGTGAATGAATACGCCCGTAAGAACGGATTGTTGAAAGAAAAAGACAAGAACCTCGACGGCGGTGATGTCCGCGAAGGCTTGACGCTCATCGTCTCGGTACGGATCCCGGAAGAGTTCCTCCAGTTCGAGGGACAGACGAAATCGAAACTCGGTTCGCCCGAGGCACGTACGAGCGCTGATGGTGTCATGGCCAAACAACTGACGATTTTCCTCGAGGAGAACCCGCAGATGGCGACGATGCTCATCAAGAAGGCGATCCGCGCCGCCCAGGCCCGCGAAGCCGCCCGGAAAGCCCGGGAAGAGGCGCGCAACGGCAAGAAGAAGAAACGTTCGAGCATCTTGAACGGAAAACTGACGCCGGCGACGTCGAAGAACGCCGCCAAGAACGAACTGTTCCTCGTCGAGGGTGACTCGGCCGGCGGTTCGGCTAAACAGGGCCGTGACCGGACGTTCCAGGCCATCCTGCCGCTGCGCGGGAAGGTCATCAACTCGGAGAAGTCGAAACTTCAGGACATCATGAAGAATGAGGAAATCAATACGATCATCCACGCGATCGGGGCCGGGGTCGGCCACGACTTCGACCTTGAGGACTGCAATTTCGACAAAATCATCATCATGACCGATGCCGATACGGACGGGGCCCACATCCAAGTGCTCCTGTTGACGTTCTTCTTCCGTTATATGCGCCCTCTCGTCGAGGCTGGCAAAGTGTTCGTCGCCTTGCCGCCGCTCTATCGGATTTCGAAAGGGAAAGGCAAGTCGGAACAGTTCGAGTACGCTTGGGACGAAGAGGCGCTCGAGAAGCTCGTCAAAGTGTATAAGAAGGGCTATATCCTCCAGCGCTACAAAGGTCTCGGTGAGATGAACGCCGACCAGCTATGGGAGACGACGATGAACCCCGACACACGGACGCTCATCCGTGTCACGGTCGACGATGCTGCCGTCGCCGACAAGCGTGTCTCGGTGCTCATGGGGGACAATGTCGTCCATCGCCGGGAGTGGATCGAGGAGAACGTCGCCTTCGGCCTCCAGGAAGATGATTCGATCATCGCCAATGAACACGTGACTAAAGCGATTGAGGAAGTGATGTAACGATGTCGACGATTCAACACATTTTAAACTTGTCGCTCGAACAGGTCGTTGGTGACCGCTTCGGGCGTTACTCGAAATATATCATCCAGGACCGGGCCCTCCCGGACGCACGCGACGGCCTCAAACCCGTTCAGCGCCGCATCCTGTATGCGATGCACCATGAAGGCAACACGAACGAGAAACCGTACCGCAAATCGGCGAAGACGGTCGGGAACGTCATCGGTAACTATCACCCGCACGGTGACAGTTCCGTCTATGAGGCGATGGTACGCCTATCGCAGGACTGGAAGTTGCGTTACCCGCTCATCGACATGCACGGGAACAACGGCTCGATGGACGGCGACTCGGCCGCCGCGATGCGATATACCGAGGCCCGTCTGTCGAAGATTGCCGGCGTCATGCTGACGTCGATCTCGAAGAACACGGTCGACTATACGCCGAACTTTGACGATTCGACCGAAGAGCCGCTCGTTTTGCCGTCACTCCTCCCGAACCTGCTCATGAACGGGACGACGGGGATCTCTGCCGGTTATGCGACCGAGATTCCGCCGCATAACTTGACCGAGGTGCTCAACCTCGCCATCGCCCGCTTGAAAGGTGAGGTCGAGACGACGAATGACGCATTCCGTTATATGCAAGGACCTGACTTCCCGTCTGGCGGGATCGTCATGGGCAAAGACGGCATCTTGAAGGCGTTCGAGACCGGCAAAGGCAAGGTCATCATCCGTGCCAAATCGGTCATCGAGCCACTTAAGGGCGGCCGTGAACAGATCACAATCACCGAGCTCCCGTATGAGGTGAACAAGGCGAACCTCGTCAAGAAGATGGAAGAGCTCCGTCTCGACCGCAAAGTTGAAGGTGTCGCCGAAGTCCGTGACGAGACCGACCGGACCGGCGTCCGCGTCGTCATCGAGTTGAAGAAGGAAGCCGATGCGGAAGGTGTGCTCCATTTCTTCTTGAAGCATACCGATCTGCAGCTCGCCTACAACTACAACATGGTCGCCATCGTCAACCGGACACCGAAACAGATGGGACTCTTGTCGATCATCGACGCGTACTTGAAGCACGTCGAAGAGGTCGTCACCCGTCGCACGACGTTCGAACTCGATCAGGCGAAGAAACGCGCCGAAATCGTCGACGCGCTCGAACAGGCCATCTCGGTCCTAGACGAGACGCTCGAACTCATCCGTTCGGCCAAAGACAAGTCCGAGGCGAAACAGAAGCTCATGGAGCGGTTCTCGTTCACGGACCGTCAAGCCGAAGCGGTCGTCATGCTCCAACTGTATCGGTTGACGAACACGGATATCGTCGAGCTCCAAAAAGAGGCGAAGGCGCTCCAAAAAGAGATTGCTCGCCTCGCCAACATCTTGAACGTCGACGCGACGAAACGGAAGCTCATCTCGAAAGAGTTGACCGCACTCCGTGACGAGTTCGGCGACGCACGGCGCTCGGTCATCGAGTCCGAGGTCGAAGAGTTGAAACTGAAGACAGAGGTCATGATCGCCGTCGAAGAGACGATGGTGTTCGTCAGCCGCGACGGTTACGTCAAACGTTCATCGATGCGCTCATATGGCGCCTCGAGCGACGAGATGCCGGAGATGAAGCAGAAAGACCGTCCCGTCCTCGTCACCCAGGCGATGACGACGGACCACTTGCTCGTCTGGACGAACAAAGGCAGTTACTTGCTCATCCCGGTCCATCAGATTCCAGAGTCGAAATGGAAAGACGCCGGTCAGCATGTCGCCAACCTTGTGCCGATCGAAGGCGAACAAGTCGTCTCGGCCGATGTCGTCTCGACGTTCGAGACCGACGCGCATTGCCTGTTCGTCACGCGTGAAGGCATGGTCAAACGGACGCCGCTCCGTGACTATGACGCCCAACGCAAGTCGAAAGCGCTCATGGCGCTCAAGTTAAAAGGTGACGACGAGGTCGTCTTCGCGGGCATCAGTGACGGTCCAGGACAACTGTTCCTCGTCTCTGAGCGCGGCTATGGCCTCTGGTTCAAAGAAGACGACGTTCCGGTCGTCGGCCAACGTGCCGCCGGCGTCAAAGCGATGAACTTGAAAGATGGCGATGTGGTCGCCGATGCCTTTGCCTTCTTCACACCGCCGCTGTTCGTCCTCGTGACGCAACGTGGAGCGGTCAAGAAGATGAAGCTCGAGGATCAGTTCGACTGCACGAACCGCAACTTGCGCGGGACGATGCTCATCCGCGAAGTCAAATCGAAACCGCACCAGATTCGTCGTGTGCTCCCGGTGCATGACGATGAAACGCTCCACATCATTGGGAAAGAGAAAGCGAAGACGGTCAAGACGAAGCAATTGACGCTCTTGGACCGCTACGCCAACGGCTCATTCGTGTTTGATGAAGAGACGTTCGGTGAGATTGAGGACGTGTACCTCGATTGAGATCGAACAAAACCCTGTACCAGAGACGGTTGTCTTTGCTACAGGGTTTTTCTTATGGATTCAAAGCTCCGCCTTTATCAGATAGCGCTCCAAATCGGCCTGTTGGCGCAAATGATGACGGCTATGCATCTCGATGAGGTCGTACCATTCCTGGGCGTTCAGCCAACCGAAACCGCCATGTCGGGCTTTGACGTCAGGGTTTGCCGCGCGGGCGAGCGGTTCAAGGCGGTTCAAGCGTGCAGATAACTCGTCGATTCGTCCTTCGAGCGTCTCGCGCTTGTCCGTGTTGTTCGGGGGTTGGTTCATCTCATCAGGTAAGCGGATTTTGACCGGTGGGAAACCACCCATCCGGAACAATCGTTCACCGAACTCGGTCTTCCCGAGCGGTTGTTCTTCAGTGGAAGCGAGACACCGGTCAATCTCGTCCGCATATTCCTCGGCCACCACGATGATATGGTCGTACATCTGTCCGATTGACCAGACGTCTGCTGCTGCCTGATAACGGAGCTGCCGCTCGGTATAGCCGTCCAAGTCTGCTTTGAACTGGGATAACAGTGAAATCGGCATGTCCAACCTCCTTCGATTTGATTCTCTATCCAGTATAACACGGGGGCATCAGCTGATTTTTTCAACTCCATGTCACATTAGTTTCTCTTAGGAGCGGGTATTTCTAAAAGGAACAACGATCCCTTTTGGCGAATGGGACAGGAGGACAAATCATGGGGGGATACGTATGTCACAGTGGCTCGATTGGGCCAAGCGGCTACAGGCGCTGTCACAGGCTGGCTTGACGTTTACGAAAGACGAGTTCGATCGAGAACGTTACCTCGAACTCCAACGAATCGCGACCGAGATGTTCGAGCAACAATCTAATCTTGCTTTGCATGAAATCACCGAATTGACCCACGTCGATGGTTATCCGACACCGAAGCTCGACGTCCGAGGCGTCGTCTTCAAGGATGACGCAGTGTTACTCGTCAAGGAAAGGTCAGACGGACTTTGGACGCTTCCGGGTGGCTTTTGTGAGATCGGACTGTCCCCGGCAGAGAACATCATCAAAGAGATCGAGGAAGAGGCCGGTTTCGACGTCGCACCGATTCGGCTGCTTGCCTTGTTCGATATGCATCATCACGACCATCCGCCGTTGTCGCAGCATTACTATAAACTGTTTATCGAATGCGAGTTGATTGGTGGAGAGGCGCAAATTAGTCATGAGACGAGCGAGGTTGCGTTCTTTACACGAGACGCCTTACCACCTTTGTCACTTGCGCGGAACACGCGAGAGCAGCTCTATATGTGTTTTGAGGCCCGTTGGCAAGAAGATTGGACCACGTTATTCGATTAAGGGGAGGGGATTCCATGAAAGTCACACGTTTTGATCACGTCCATCAACTGACGTTTTTCGCACCCATCTTACCAATCAACGTCCAACTGATTGAACGTGAGCTCGGGCTTGTCTTGATCGATACAGGGCTCGCGCAGAACGCGGAATCGATTTTAGCGTATATCGAGACGTTCGAACGCCCGCTTCTCGCTATCTTGTTGACGCATGCCCATGGAGATCATGTCGGCGGTGTCGATACGATTTTGAAAGCCCATCCTCATGCCGAGCTGTACGTCTCGAGGCGCGACGCCCGTCTCCTTGAAGGGGACCGGACGACTGACTCGGACGAGCGGGCTCTCAAACTGAAGGGTTCTCTCCCGAAAATCCACTCCTTGCCGGATAAATTGCTTGACCCAGGTGAGCGGCTGTTCGGCTTACGGGTCTATCCGGCAGCGGGTCATACCCCTGGTTCGATTGCTTTTTTCGATGAGAAAGAGCGGATTTTGTTTGCGGGAGATGCATTTCAGACGCGTGGGGGAGTCGCCGTGGCAGGGGACGTCCGTCCGTTGTTCCCGCTGCCGGGTATCGCGACATGGGATAAGCGTGCAGCGTTAGAGCATGCGGAGAAGTTGCTCGATCTCGCACCGCAACGTACGTTCGTCGGCCATGGACAACCAGTCGCCGGGACACATCGGCTCTATTTGGCACTGAAGCGGGCCAAACGCAAGCAAGCACGTCTATTTTTACGATAATCCGGGGGTGCTCACAGGTGGAATTACGCGAGATTCAGACGACAGATTATCAACTGGCCGAGCAAATGCTCGAGATTCAACGAAACGCTTATGCGGTCGAGGCCGAGCTAATCGGCTTCGATGAGATCCCAGCGCGTTATGAGACGGTCGAGGTGATCCAGAATCTGCCCGGTACGAGCTACGGTTTGTATAACGACGGGCGGTTGATTGGCTTTATCACGATTGAAGCGGCTGAGAACACGGTCGAGGTCACAAAACTGTGCATCGATCCTAGATATTTCAGGGCGAGGCTCGCGACGACGTTGCTCGAACACGTGCTCAGCTTGCACGAGGACAAACTCGTCTATGTGCACACCGGCAAACATAACGGACCGGCCAAGAAACTGTACACGAAGCTCGGGTTCGAACCGAGTGCCGAGTTTGAACCCGAACCGGGCGTCACATTGATCCGTTTTACGCGAACTTGAATCCCTTTCGTCAAATTTCACATTCCGTCTCACTACTTTAAGTATACTAAAGAATTGAGACGGAGTTTTATTTTTACTGATAATATATGTTATGTTAACTAAGAGAAAAAATAGAGAAAATCGATGTCAGATGTGACGTCTCTCCTCTCGAGAAAATCAGAATAGCTTGTACCAATACAACGTCATATCGATGTTCGGATTTCCGGTCTGTTTGAGCGTATCGACACCGCCGAGCGCGAACCCTTCTTTCGCATAAAATCGACACGCGATCACGTTATCGTTCTGCGCTTCAAGTGACAATCCAAGCAACGAGTGCTCGTTTGCCCACGTCTCTGCAACTTGCATCAGCAAATGGCCAATCCCGCTGTGTCGATCGCTATTACGGACCGCGATGTTCTCGATATACGCAAAACGGTTCCAGTCTTTCACCACACGGATTTGTCCGATACATGTCGTCTCGTCGAACGCCAAGAATACTTGTTTGTCTTCACTGTTGATGTATTCATGCCAGTCCAGCAAATCGTCTGGAAAGCTTGTCACACGGGCTTTCTCATATAACTGTTCCTCATACGTCCAAACTCCGTCACAAAAGCTCGGAATGATTTTCCCGATGATTGGAAACGGATTATTGGCTTCGTTCACGACGCTGATGGAATACTCATCTAACGGTTTGATCGAGATGTTCGGGGCTTCTTCCATTGCATCTTTCTCCCTTCATATGTAATGACCGCTCCATCCAATAACTACATAGCATTTTTTCATGCGCATCGGTAAACATGAGTCTTAATCCGTCTTTATCATCAATTAGCGCCTGCAGATATAGTTTATCCGGTATCTCTGGATTGGCGGTCCATCTTTCCCATTTCTCCATGTGTGCCCTCCTCTCCTCATTTTGATATGTTCCAAATAATCCTTCACTATCTATCATACGTTAATTAATGACGTTCACATGCGTGGGAATCGGCTGATCAACACGATGATATCTTCGCTTAAACCGTATTGTTCAAACCGACATCCATTCATCTGTTTCATCACAATTAATAAACTGTGTCATTCGATTGAATCCTTCATTCATCAATATGTTAGCGCTTAATGGATTTATGTTTCGAAAATAACTTTAACGCTGTTCATCCGCTCTTAGGAGTTGCCTGTAAGCGTATGTCATGCTATTTTTAGACAGATGATAACTTAAGGAGGAACTTGAATGAAACGTATGACAAAAGGTTTGGCAGCATCCCTATTACTGGCTGTCCCGCTCGCGGCGTGTGGTGATTCTAGCACCGATCAGGCCGAAACTTCGCGCTGGGACGAAATCAAAGAAGACGGTACGCTCACGGTCGGTACGGCCGGTACGCTCTATCCGGCCTCGTTCCGTGAAGAAGATAGCGATACATTGACTGGGTTTGACGTCGAGCTCATGAAAGAGATCGGGAAACGCCTTGACCTCGAGGTCCAATTCAAAGAGATGGCGTTCGACAACATGTTGACGAGCGTTCAAAACGGACAAGTTGACGTCGCCGCAAACGATATCTCGGTCACAGACGACCGTAAAGAGAAGTTCTCCTTCTCGACGCCATACAAGTACACGTACGGGACGGCCATCGTTCGCAAGAGCGATTTGTCTGGCATCGAGTCACTTGAGGACTTGAAAGGCAAAAAGGCCGCCGGAGAAGCGACGACCGTCTTTATGGACGTAGCACGTCAATACGGGGCGGAGGAAGTCATCTATGACAACGCCACGAACGACCAGTACCTTCGTGACGTCTCGACAGGACGGACCGACGTCATCTTGAACGACTACTATCTTCAGACACTCGCCCTCGCCTTCTTCCCGGACTTCGATATCACGATCCACCCGGATATCGCCTATAACCCACAGGAAGTCGCGTTCTTGATGGACAAAGAGAATGCAGAGCTCCAAGAGAACATCGACCGCGTCCTTGGCGAGATGCTTGAAGACGGTACGGTGAAAGAATTGTCGGAAACGTTCTATAACGGAGCCGATGTCTCGGTAGAACCGGACGTCGACGCGACGATCGTCGAATTGGACTAAGCGGTCATGTTCGAGGGTGTGAAATGGGAAGCAATCTTTGACGTCGACCTGGCTGTGCGCTCGTTCCCTTATCTGCTAGGCGGTTTGCCGAACACGCTTTGGATCTCATTCGTCAGCATGCTCTTCGGCTTGTTGCTCGGTCTCGTGCTTGCCCTTGGGAAACTGTCACCGTCCCGGATGCTGCGGTTCCCGTCGACGTTCTATATCTCGTTCATGCGGGGCGTGCCGATTTTGATTATCCTGTTCATCTTATATTCAGGGTTTCCATTCATCGGCATCGAGTTCGCGGCGCTGACGGCGGCGGTCATCGGGTTCAGTCTGAACTCGGCGGCCTATATCGCTGAGATTATCCGGTCGGCGATCCGTGCCGTCGATCCGGGACAGGTCGAGGCGGCCCGCTCGCTCGGGATGAACAAGTGGCTGACGCTCAAAGGGGTCATCTTGCCGCAGGCGACGCGAATCGCGCTCCCCCCGCTTTCGAACGTGTTCCTCGATTTGATTAAAGCGAGTTCGCTCGCCGCCATGATCACCGTCCCGGAGATTTTCAACAAGGCGAAGATCGTCGGGGGCCGGGAGTTCGACTATATGACCGTCTATCTGGTCGTCGCCCTCATCTACTGGGGCATCTGTACGTTCATGTCGTTCTTCCAAGATTGGCTCGAACGGCATTTTGAACGCTATTTGGATACACCGAAGCGATGACTGACTTGCCTCCTACAGGCAGGTCAGTTTTTTTGTCGGGCGGTTATCGCGAAAGTGACATGGTATAGTCAACTTATTCTATATTTCGCTTCAAAGGAGACACATCACCTATGTTCTCAAAGCTATTATTCGTCGCATCCGGCCTCATCACACTCACGTATATTTTGTTCGATGGACCGGCATGGGTCAGTGCCTTAAACCCATACACGAGTATGATTGTCCTTTATTACTTGGTTTTTAAGTTCCCGAGCCGGAAAAGAGCGAAGGCGGCCTCTTCAAATTGACCACACGTGACGTACATATTTTGAAGCGCTGGTCTTTAGCGTTCCATCTCGGACCGCGAGTGTGCTATGATTTTCTTAATTATCAGAAAATAGACGGGGGAATTTTATTATGGTGCAACAATGGACGACACATTTAAACGATCAAGTGATCGGGCAGTCAAAGGCGATCAAGCTGTCGACGATTGCCCTCCTCTCTGGGGGACACGTCCTGCTCGAGGACCGACCGGGGACAGGAAAGACGACGCTCGCACGTAGCCTGGCCACCTCGGTCTCGGCCGCATTCCAACGGGTACAGTGTACGCCGGACACGTTACCGAGTGACATTTTAGGGATGGAACTGTTCAATCCGACGACAGGCACGTTCGAACGGAGAACGGGCCCAATCTTCACGTCGATTTTACTCGTCGATGAGATCAACCGGACGACACCACGGACGCAGTCGGCTTTGTTAGAGGCGATGCAGGAGCGGCAAGTGACGCTCGGCGAGGTGTCGCTTCGTTTACCAGACCCGTTCTTCGTCATCGCGACGCAAAACCCGTTCGACGGGCAAGGGACGTTCCCGCTGCCTCAGGCGCAGCTTGACCGCTTCTTATTCAAACTGTCACTCGCCCCGCTGTCACGAGAGTCGGAACGCCGGTTGCTGCGTAATGAGCATTTGAGTGCGGCTCCGTTCACGTTGCAACAGACCGAGCTTGTCGAGATGCAGCAAACCGTCCGTGACGTCTTGTTTCACGATGCGATGGAAGATTATCTGCTCGATTTCGTCGAGGCGCTCCGTCATCACCGGGACATCGAGGTCGGACCGAGCCCGCGGGCGACGCTCGCCTACACGATGGCAGCTCGGGCGCATGCCTATATGGACGGACGGGATTACGTCACGCCTGAAGACATTCGCGCGCTCGCCCTGCCCATCCTCGGCCACCGGATCGTCTTGACGGTCGAGGCGTCGCTCAAGACGAAGCCGTCCAAATTGATCAAGTCCGTTCTGGAGACCATCCCGGTCCCGTCAGAGGTGTGACATGCAACTCGTCAGCCCTCGCTACCTCGAGTCCGGGTATATGTGGCTCTTGTTCGTCGTCGGGGTGTTCACCGCCCTATACGGAAACGTCTTCCTCGCAAGTGTGATTATCGGGTTCAGCCTGTATGCGCTCATCATGCCGGAATTATTATTCCGACTCGCTGAGTACGTCCACGTCGAAGTGACTGACGAACTGAAGCTGTTCCCGAACGATGAAGAGACATATACGCTCAAATTGATTTCGACGGCGCCCGTGCCCCTTGGCGTCGTCCGATTGTCGGGTTATCTCCATCCGACCGTCGAGTCGGAGGCGCACGCCTTCTGGCGCCAAGAGAACTTTGTCGGTCGTGAGGCGGCCGTCGCCTACACGCTTCCACTCAAGGCAATCAAGCGTGGTCCGATCCGCATGGAGGCGATCGGCATGGAGATCCGGGACCCGCTCCGTATGTTCTCACTCTATAAAGAAGATCCGCTCGACCGTATCGGGTATGTGTTCCCTGAATTCCTGCCTTATCCGATCCCGAAACGTCCGCCGACGTTACCAGGCGAAGAGATGGTCCGTCATAGCGCCTACCGTGACCCGGAGACGTTCCAGTCGGTGGCGCCGTATCACGGACAGCCGATGCGGCAACTGTATTGGTCGGCCTACGCGAAGACAGGTGAACTGCTCGCCCGTACCGAGCAACCTGTCCAGGCGAACGAATATGTCGTCGTGCTCGACTTGTTGACGAAAGACGGGCGCGCCCTCACCCATCAGATGGAACGGTTGATCTCGCAGGCGGCGGCGCTATGCCGCGACTTCGAGAAAGAGAACGCGAGCTATGGGCTGATCGTCCCGACCCTGACGAAGGAAGGCATCACTTATGACCTCGCCCCGGGAAGCGGTGAGACGCATTTCCGCAAGGTCATGACGACGCTCGCCTGCCTGTCGGAACGGGATTTCCCACTCGCCCGGTCGCTATTCGAACGGAAGGTCGCCAAATACGGCGGCAGCCAATCCATTTTACGACTGGGAGGTGACGGACGATGAGACTACTCTGGTGGGTGTTCGCCGCGTTCTATGTCGGTCACGTGTTTCCGCTCGTCTTTCTGCTGACGCTCCGTTTGCCGCGCAACTGGCAGCTCGGGGTGCAGACGGCCCTGAGCATCGCCGCGCTCTTGTTCTCGTATGAGATGAGCATCACGCTACTGTTGTTCACGTACATCCACGCCTTTATCCGAACTCTCGATTGGACGGACCGTTACGCGATCGCAAGTGTGCTCTTCCTCATTGTCGATTGGTTGTTCCCGCCGGCGTCTCAGCCGCTGGCTATGATCGTCTTCCCGTTCTTGTTCTTGTTTTGGCAACGGAGCCTGTATTATCGCCGTGACTATAAACGGATGCTGTCGACACTCGTCGTCGCCCTCGCAATCGGTCTCGGCCTGGCCGTGATCATCCGGACGATTAAAGAGTTATTGTTCGGTAACCTCGTCGCCTGGATTCGTCCCATCTTCGTGTGGATCGGGGGCTGGTTCGATGGGTTCAACTTGGATCCGTCCGACCGTGTCAACCGTATCCTCGTCCCGGACAATCCGAACATCGATGCCGAGACGATTTCAAACGAGACGTTACTCGAATCGGCGACGAACCAATCGCTATTCTTGGTCGTCACGTTTCTCGTCGTTCTCGTCAGCGTCATCGCTTTATTCATCTATGTGCAACGCCGAAAAGAAATCCATGAGGATGTGACGGTGCCGAAGCAACGCCATCAAGCGGCCGCTTCGGTTCGCCGCTCGACACGGGCCCCACGGCACGTCCGTCTGCTTGATGCCGGGAGACGTCTCGAACAGGCCCATCCCCGCCAGCGCGAAGAGACTGTTTCGGAATGGTTCGAACGAATCGGATTTACCGAAGGAAGTCGCTTTGCCACATGGCTGGAGGCGGCCGAGTACGGAGAGAAAGAAGCGCCGGCTCCAATCGTCGAGGCGTTCGAACGACATGTCACCCAGACGCTCAAAAAATAAGAGACCAGTCAGTTCGCCGGGCACTCCCGGACGGTCTGACTGGTCTTTTTTAAAGAATTGGGCTGAGCAAGCGTGACACGCTCTCTTTGAAACGGATCCATTTCGTTCGTGTCTCATAACGCTCAATCGTTAACCTGTCGGCACATGCGAGGTCGCGATCGAATGCATCGATGACAGACTGGGCCACGACCTCATCATAGACGAGCGCCGAGATCTCGAAATTGAGTCGGAAACTGCGGGCGTCGATGTTCGTCGTGCCGATCGAGGCGACCTCGCCATCGATGACGAGCGTCTTCGCGTGTAAAAAGCCGCCTTCATACGTATATACCTCGGCCCCGTAGCGGACGAGCTCGGCCGCATTCGTATACGTCGCCCAGTAGACAAACATGTGATCCGGCTTGTTCGGGATCATCAGGCGGATTTTCGTCCCGGACATGAGCGCATTGCGGCAGGCGTCGAGGAAGCTGGCGTCAGGGATGAAATAAGGGGTCTGGATGTAAATCGTCTCTTTCGCCTCGGTGATCATCTTGACGAGCATGTTTTTCAAGTGCTCGGTCGATGAGTTCGGACCCGATGTGACGATTTGCACCGGTGATTGGGCCGTCTCAATAAGGATGGACGGCCAAATGAAATCCTCTTTCTCGGCTCGATGCTTCGTCGGTACGGCACGGTTCCAATCGAGGAGGAAACGCTCGAGCAGTTCTCGGACCGCCTCCCCTCTCATCCGTAGATGCACGTCGCGCCAATAACCGAACTGACGGTTCGTCCCGAGGTATTCATTCCCGACGTTGAAACCACCGATATAGCCGATCTCCCCATCGATGATACATAGCTTTCGGTGATTCCGGTTGTTGACGCGGAAGTTGATACCGAGGCGTGACGGGAAGAACGATTTGACCTCGCCGCCGTGCGCGAGCAGTTGTTTAAAATGGGAACGTCGCAATCCGCGGGAGCCGACGGCGTCATAGAGCAGACGGACCTTGACCCCTTCCTTGGCCCGTCGCGTCAAGGCCGAGATGAGCGCCTGACCGAGCGAGTCGTTTTGGATGATATAGTATTGGATGTTGATTTCCTTTGTTGCCACCTCGATGTCATGGAACAACGCCTCGAACTTCTGCTCGCCGTCATGGATGACTTGAATTGCATTATGATACGTCACGAGCGCATTCGTGGAGGATAAGTTCAAGCGGGCGAGGCGACGATACTTGGATAAGAGCGGATCACTGGCGAACAAGCCGCCATGGGCGTCGAGCTCAGTTAACTGGTTATGGACGTGTTCCGCGTATTCATGCCGTCGTTCCTCGTCGACTTGGTAGAAGTTATTCGATTTGATCAAGCGTCCGAAGAAGATATAGATGAAGAATCCGAGCAGCGGCACGAAGAATAGAACAAGTAGCCAGGCCCACGTCGACCCGATATCGCGCCGTTCGAAGAAGATGATGGTGACCGCAAACGTCACGTTGAGGATGACCAATACGATACCGAGTATGCCTAGAATGAATTCTGTCGTGACCATCTCGATTTCCTCCTTTTGTCTCTTGTTTACCCATTCTTCGTAAGAATGAAATGCTCGTTTACAGGTAAAGGGATAGACACACAAAAAAACACCGCGCCTGCGGTGTTTTTAGGGTAAATCGATTAGTTTAAGACTTTGATTGTGATTGATTTACGACCAAAGTTGAGCGCTTGCTCTCGTGTCGGCATCAAGATATCGATTTTGTTACCTTTGATGGCGCCACCAGTATCTCCAGCGATTGCTTCGCCGTAGCCTTCAACCCATACTTTAGAGCCGAGTGGGATGACTGAAGGGTCAACCGCGATGACTTTTTGGTTCGGGTTCGAGCGGACGTCGATTCCTGTTGCCGTGATTCCTGAGCATCCTGCACAGTATGGTGTGTAAGCCGTTGCTTCCACAGTCATCGTCTTACCTGAAGCCGGAGCTTGGGTTTGCGTTGTAGACGTAGACTGTTTCGTCACTGGTGCAGATGTTGATGCTTTTGGTTTAGCGGCTGGTGCGCTGTTCGCAACCGATGCTGCTTTAGCACCTTTTACAGAGAATTGTTGACCAGGGAAAATGAGATCTGAATTAAGACCGTTCCATGTCATCAACTGTTTGACAGATACGCCGTTGTTTGTCGCGATGCGATACAACGTGTCACCTGATTTTACTGTATACGTTTTTGAAGCGCTTGAAGCTTTAGCTTCTGACTTCGCAAGCTTCAATACTTGGTTTGGATAAATCATATTAGAGTTTAAGCCGTTCGCTTGTTTGATGTCATTAACTGATACACCGTTGTTCACGGCGATACGGTAAAGTGTATCTCCAGACTGAACTGTGTGTGTTGATGCTGCCGAAGCTGGAGCAGCGACTCCTAAACTAAGGCCAGCGAGTGCCGTTAGTGTCAATAGTGGTTTTTTCATAAGAATATTCCTCCCTTTTCTAACGCCCCCTTACTGTAACACCTGTATATTTCACTGCCGTTACAGGCTGATATGAGAGTGATATCAGTTCAGTTACAGAAGCTTTCAGCGAGATGAGAGGAATCTGAATTTTTACAATCCAAATACAAATGGCTTAGTTGAGCCAATTTCAGCTATACTAAAGAGAAGAGAAAGGAGGTTTTAGTCTTTGGAACTATTACTGCTATATTACATTGTGACTAATTTCCTAGCGTTTATGTCATTTTACCTCGATAAACGTCGTGCTAAATCTGGGGAATGGCGCATTTCGGAACAAACGTTACTCATTCTCGTTTGGATCGGTGGCGCATTCGGGGCCTATCTCGCGATGCGGTTCTTCCGTCATAAGACATTGAAACCGAAATTCCGCATTGGTGTTCCAATCGCCATCTTAGTGCATGCGGGTGTCACCGGTTGGTTCATCTTTTGACGCCATTATATAGAAGGAACTTGTTCAATCGCCACGTAGAAAATTCCGATAAAATGTCTTGATAGACGCTTCGTGGTGAAAAAGAAGTGTGTCCATCCGGTGTTAAAACGAAATAAATGTTCAATTATTGAGGTGTTCGGATGAAGGTTGAAGGAAATCTGATTGATATCCAAGAGTGGACTGAAACGACGATTGAGACGACGATCAAAGTGAATCCGCTGTTTCAAATCTGGTTAATCACGAACGGACAACTCGACCTGCTCGTCAATGGGACACGGTCTCGGCTCCGCTCCGGGATGGCGTTGATCTTAGACCGTGGACAAATCGTGAAAGTTGAACCGAAAGGAGAGCCATTTCGTTTGGTCGTGATCTCCGTCGAGCCGTTTGACCTATTCTCTCCGTCGCTTGCGGAGTTGTACGTGACACCGCACGCCGAGACGTCGCGTAGTAAAGTGTTGCATCCCGGTGAACCAGGAGATAAGCCCGTCCTCGACATAATCGACAAAGTGATTCGCAGCCTGAAGAAGAAGTCCTCGTTCGCGTTGCTCGATGCGAGCTTACAGCTCGCAGTCATTTGGCGCTATTGGATTCAACAGCCGCAAAGCAGAACGAAACATCATGTTCAGGAACGGATGCGTCTCATGCTCGCCTACATACATGACCATGACACGATGAAACTGACGCTCGAAGACATCGCAGCAACGGGTGGTCTGAGCCGGGCGGAATGTTGCCGCTACTTTACAAAATGGGGCGACACATCGCCGCTCGCTTACGTCCAGAACGTCCGCATGCATCGTGCGGCGCGCCTCGTCGAGGAGTCGAAGGAACCGATCGCCGATCTAGCGCATCGTCTCGGCTACACGAGCGTGAGCCATTTCGTGCAATCGTTTAAAAAAGTCCATGCGGTGACACCATTGGCGTACCGAAAGCGACAGACATAACAAAAGCCGACAATCGTGTCGGCTTTTTCTCGTTAACGGGCGGTCCACCCGCCGTCCGCTTTCAAGACGTCGCCATTGACGAAACTCGAATCATCGGAGGCGAGGAACAACGCGACCTTGGCGATCTGCTCCGGTTCACCCATCGGAGCCTCCCCTGCCCCTTGGATGGCTCGCATCCCGAGTTCGCTCGGCGCGGTGATGGTGGCGCCGATATTCGTATTGACCCCGCCCGGTGCGATGGCGTTGGCCCGAATCTTGTTGAACGTACCGTACGTGGCGGCGATATTTTTCGTCAAGCCGATAAGTGCGTGCTTCGAGGCGACGTACGAGGCACCGCCGCGTGTCCCGAACAGGCCACCGACCGAGGCGTTATTGATGATGACGCCACCCGTTTCTTGCTTGTCCATGATGTTGATCGCGGCCCGTGCCAGTTTCATCGGTCCGGTCAAGTTGACGGCGATGACCCGGTCCCACATCTCGTCCGTCACTTCGCCGACGGTCAAAAAGTTGTCCATGATGCCCGCGTTGTTGACCAAGATGTCGAGCGAGCCGAACGTGCTCGTCGCCGTCTCGACCATCTTGTCGATATCTTCTTGTTTCGTGACGTTCCCCGAGACGCCGACGGCTTCCCCGCCGCTCGCTTTAATCTCTGAGGCGACCGCTTCGACCGAGTCCCCGTTCATGTCGATGGCGACGACGCGTGCCCCCTTCCTCAGCAAACAGTTTGGCGATGGCCCGACCCATCCCTGACCCGGCCCCGGTGACAATTGCCGTTCTACCCGATAATTTCACACCGCATTCCTCCTTGTTGAGACAACTCAAGAGCGACAGAGAAAACGACAAGTGCAACCTGCTCACGTGTCATTAGTCTATACCTGGATTTGGGTGAAAACGTATCTCCGTTTGAAAGAATCTGCTTCTGTTCCAATCACTAGTCACGTACAATGGAAAGATACAGATATTGGGAGTTGGAAGGTGGGATTCAATTGAATCGTTATCATGCAGAAGTGATGGGAAGCGGGACACCCGTTATATTTTTACCGGCTGGAGGATTCACCGGAGAAGAAGGTCGTTCACTCGCTGAGGTGCTATGCGACGACTTCGAGGTGCATTTGCTGGATTTGCCAGGGTTCGGGCGAAGTGAAGGGATTAAGCAGGTCGTGACGTCCGAACAGTTGGCGGATTGGGTCAACGACTACGTCGTCACACATCGAATCGGACCCGTCCATGTGATCGGGCATTCACTTGGAGGTGCGATCGCTCTCGCTTTCGCCACGCGTTATCCCGAGCACGTGGAGCGGCTCGTCTTGCTCGATCAAGGCCATAAGGCGTTCCCTCGCGTTCCGTTGAGAGAGTATGGCGTGTTCGGCCTTGCCGTCCCGCTCCTGAGCGGACTTTATCGTCTGTTCGGACCTCGACTCGTCCCGAAAATCGAGACGAAGGTCATTTCAGATGAAGGTACATCTCCAGTTACAGCGGAACAGGTTAAGACTTTCTGCGCACAGACAGGCCTCTCTGAACGAGACGAGATTCGGCGCGCGTTGGACGACCCGGCTAAGCTCGGACGAGGCGGATTGAATCTGTTGTTCGGCTTTTATCAGCTTGACATGCCGCAGCTCATGCGTTCACTGCAAGTTTCAACCTTGCTTATTTACGGCGATTTTGTCGGATTAGACGACAAAGAAGCTCGATTGACGCGTTCGGCCATCACGGAGCTGCAACGGCATGAGTTGCCAATCACTTACATACGCATGACAGGCGGCCACTTCGTCCATTGGAATCCGGCGTTCCCGATCGAACAAGTGCGACAGTTCTTACAAACTGAGAAAGCGAGCGGTCTCTAATGAACCGTCAGCAAAAGATTGTCCTCATTCTCGTGTTCATGTTTTTGGTATCATCCGGAGTTGTCTGGGCATTTGATTCGACGAAGCAGCCACAGTTGCCCGAGGGAGCGGAACCGATTCTCACCTACCCCCTCGATGACCGTGACATGAGTCTCCGCTTTTTCATGAACAGTTACATCGTCGAGGAATGGAGTGAAGAACCGGTGGCGCAAGGCATAGGACTTGAACTTACTGTCGACGACCGGGTTCAGTCGATTACATCTGAATCGCTGTCCGAGGAAGGTCTCACGTGGTCGACTTTCGGCCAATCGTGCGGAGATACGTCAGCATGTGCCCCATACGACATCCTTTACGGGATGAACCACGGCGAGACGACCCGGGTCGTCGTCGAGTTGAACGGAGACAAATTCGAACCGGAACTGTTGAAGACAAAGGCCGGGAATGATGTCTGGTTCGTGCTCGTCGACCAAATCGAGTCGATTGAGTCAATCACTGGCTACGATGCTGAAGGGGATATATCGTACCGCTTCAACAACTAAAAAAAGAGACGGAGGACCGCTGTCCTCTCATCTCTTAGCGTTCGCAGGCGATAAAGTCTTTGTCGCGGTCTTTCGATTTGTTTGCTTCATACAGCGTGGCGCTGACATACGGCTTGTACTTCGTCTTGCCGCCTTTGTTTTTCGTCGTCTTCGTCTTGGCGACCCCGCCCTTGTACGTCTTATTCAGTTCTGTGCAATTCTTAAATTTTTTAGGTGCGGCGTCCACGGTTTCTGACGGCGCGACGCTCAGCGTGAACAACGCGATGCCGGCGATGGTCGCGCGAAGTAGCTTTTTCATAGTTTTCCTCCTAGGTAACAAACGATATGCGTTACCATTCTCGTTCATTATAGGAGGGATTAGGATAACTAACCTGATTTATAAAATGTTCAAATGAAAGGACCATCACATTGACCTTATCACCGTTTCATATCGACAATAATAATGAACAACTTTATCAAGGGAATTTGCTTGTTTCGGAACACGAGATAGTTGAACCGCTTACTTTGGAGTTCATCGAACGGTTGGTGTTTGGTCCTGAGGCCATCAAGTGTTTGATCACCCGACACCATTCTTCGCGGCGGATCCAGTTAGAAGAACAGCCACTCGACCAACTACAGACATTGTGGGACAAGACATTCAAACACCAGATCACCTTTGATCATGCGTTTTCTCTTGACGACTTTCCGAACGGATCTTGTTGGACGATACGCGTCTGGCAAGGACACGACTGTTGGTATCTCGTCTTTACCGAGCATCACTGATTTCATTGTTAACAAACCCGCAAAGAAAGGGAATTAGTTATGGACTTACTTATATTGATGCAGGACCGGGCCCTCCCGCTACTGTTGCTCGCACTGTTTCTCATGCTGAACGTGGTGTTTGTCATCGCGATTTGGAAACGACGTCTTCACTTCTCCAAAGCATTTCTCGTGTTCGCGAGCTCTCTCGCATTCCTCCTCATGACGTCGTCGGTCATCCTGATCCTATTCACAACGTTCATCGGCTACAACCAGTGACGTCTGCTATCCGATGACATCCGTATCGAAATCATCGAGTCCCCTTACCATGTTCGAAGTATGATGAATGCAGAAAGGAGGGAATGCTGATGCTTGAATCACTGAACCGATTGATGGACCACATCGATCAACATTTAACAGAAGACATCACGAGTGAGGATATCACACGCATCGTCGGGGTATCCGACTATCATTTTCGACGCATGTTTTCCTACATGGCCGGGATGACGCTCAATGAATATATCCGAAATCGTCGGCTGTCAGAAGCGAACAAGGACTTGATTCATGGGAAATCGGTCACGGACGTGGCGTATACGTATGGATACCAATCCGTCGACGGGTTCTCGCGAGCGTTTCGAGACTGGTGTGGCTTTTTACCGTCTGAAGTGATCAAGAACAAGATTCAAAAGTCATTCCCGAAATTCACTTTCTACATCGACATCAAAGGAGGAATTTCAATGGAATTCAAATTAGAACATAAACCTTCATTCAACGTCGTCGGCGTGTCCAAACACGTCCCGATTCAATTTGAAGGTGTGAACAATGCAATCGTCGAGTTGGCGCAGTCAATCACGGAGGAACAACGAAGCGAGATGCATCAGTTGGCGGACCTTTATCCAAATCAAGTGCTCAACGTGTCGTACGACTTCGATGAAGGCTATTTGGACGAAACGGGTTCACTCACGCACATGATTGGCTTCGCGACGACGCAAGATAATCCGTATGCAGACCTTGAACAGATTACAATCGAGTCGAACCTGTGGGCCGTTTTCCCGAATGCCGGCCCGTTCCCGGAGACGCTCCAGGAGACGATGGCCAAGACGTATGCCGAATGGCTGCCGACGTCGGGCTACGAACTGGCAGACTTACCGAGCATCTCGTTCACGAAGCATGATGGCCCATCGGACAACGTCTATAGCGAAGTGTGGGTGGCGGTCAAACCGAAAACGACGTAAGCACAGAAAAATACCTCTTGAAGACAATTGTCTTCAAGAGGTATTTTCGTTTACTTCGAAGGCTCGTACGCGAGCGCTTCCCCGTTCGTTTCGATCACATGCTTATACCAATCGAACGAGTCTTTCTTCATCCGCTCCATCGAGCCGTTGCCTTCATTGTCACGGTCGACATAAATCATGCCGTACCGTTTCTTCATCTCGCCCGTCGTGAACGAGACGATGTCGATGATGCCCCATGGCGTGTAACCAATCAAGTCGACGCCGTCATAGACGACCGCTTGTTTCAACTGCTCAATATGCGCCTTCAAGTAGTCGATGCGGGCCGCATCATGAATCTTCCCGTCGACGATCTCATCGACAGCACCGAATCCATTCTCGACGATGAAGAGCGGGATTTGATAGCGGTCGTACAATCGGTTGAGCACATAACGGAGACCGACCGGGTCGATCGACCAGCCCCAGTCGCTCGACTTGATGTACGGGTTCTCGACGCCGTTCGGCAGACCACCGTTGACGATGTCGCCGCTGTTATCGGCGATGACATCACTCTTCACGGTCGTCGACATATAGTAACTGAAACCGAGGTAATCGACGGTCCCATTCTTCAAAATCTCTTCGTCCCCATCGAGGAACGGGATTGAATAGCCTTCACGTTCAAATTCGTTCAAGGCGTAGCTCGGATAGACCCCGCGCACTTGCACGTCCGGGAAGAAGTAACGCTGACGCATCATTTCTTCAGCGAGCATGACATCGTCCGGGTTCGACGAGTACGGATAAATCGGAACGTGTGATACCATCGCCCCGATTTCGAAGTCTGGGTTGATGGCTTTCCCTTTCGAAACAGCGAGGGCGCTCGCAATCAACTCGTGATGGCCCGTCTGATACATGATTTCACGGGCGTTCTCCCCTTCTTCGACGATGACGCCGGAGTTCGTCCAGAGGAAGAGCGGGTTGTTGACGTCCATCTTGTTGTTGATCTCGTTGAATGTCATCCAATATTTGACCTTGTCTTTGTAGCGGTCGAAACACACCTCGGCGAAGCGGACGAAATGGTCGACGACGGCACGGTTGCGGAACCCGCCGTACTCACGTGCGAGGTGAAGCGGCATCTCGAAGTGGGACAACGTGATGATCGGCTCGATGTCGTGCTTTAACAGCTCGTCGAACAAGTCGTCATAAAATTGGAGTCCTGCCTCGTTCGGTTCAGCATCGTCCCCGTTCGGGAAGATCCGGCTCCAACCGATCGACGTGCGGAGACACTTCAAGCCCATCTCGGCAAAGAGCGCGACGTCCTCTTTATAACGGTGATAGAAGTCGATTGCTTCATGGTTCGGATAAAATTCGTCCGGCTCGACCTTGTCCGTGATGCGACGCGCGACGCCGTGAGCGCCGGCCGTCAACACGTCGACGACGCTCGGCCCTTTGCCGTCGGCGTCCCAGCCGCCTTCAAATTGATGCGCGGCGAGGGCGCCGCCCCATAGAAAGTCTTTTGGTAATGTCTTCATCGTAGTTCCTCCTTATTGATTAACAATCGTGAGCATTGGTGTCGTCGTGTCTGTATGATTACTTGCTTGGACGAGTACGTCAGCGTATGTCGCGCTGTTCGTCACGATGACAGGTGTGATGCTTGAAATATTATATGCGGCAATCATGTCGCGGTCGAACGTCGTCAACACATCGCCCGCTTTAAAGCTGTCCCCGTCTTTGACGTGTACGGTGAACGGTTTCCCATCGAGCGTCACCGTATCGAGACCGACGTGAATCAACAACTCGATTCCCGTGTTCGAACGGAGACCGATCGCATGTTTCGTCGGTGCGACCATGACGACCGTCCCGTCAAACGGTGCAATGACCTTATTCCCGTCTGGCTCGACGGCATAACCTTTACCCATCGCCCCGGAGGCGAATACATCGTCCGGAACATCGCTCAAGGCGATGACTTTTCCAGAGAGCGGTGAAGCAATCGTCTCTTCCTGGACGAGCGTCGCACTCGCTTCTGCCGTCGCAGGTGTTTCCGTCACTTCTGTCACTTGTTTGGCCGTGTCTTCTCCGAAACCGAAGATTTGAATCAAGACGACCGGAAGGATGATGGCAATCGCTGTCCCGATCAACAGTCCCCAAATCGAGGTCGGCACGTCTTCACTGATTCCGTTCACAAGGGTGAGCGGACCCGGGAGACCAGCGTAAGCGAAGTAATACGGGTTGAAGAAACTGGCCACGATGGCTCCGACGGCCCCCGAGATACATCCAAAGATGAACGGTTTCTTGAAGCGGAGTGTCACCCCGTAAATGGCAGGCTCTGTGATTCCGAATAGTCCAGTAATCCCAGCCGAGACACCGACTTTTTTGATTTCTTGGCTCTTCGCTTTCAAGATGACACCGAGAACGGCGCCGACTTGGGCGATGACGGCAATCGTCTGATATGCCTGGAATGAGTCACGGCCATACAAGTCGAAGTTTGCGAGCACCATCGGCGTCACACCCCAATGGACCCCGAAGATGACGATGACTTGCCAGAGACCACCGATAATTGCGCCAGCGAGCATCGGGGCGTTCTCCGCTAAGAAGTTGTAGCCGTTGGCAATCCCGACCGCACCCATCGTCGTGATTGGTCCGATGACGAGAATCGTGAGCGGCACCATGAGCACCAAACTGAAGAACGGTACGAACAAAGGACGAATGACCTCGTTCATGTGTCGGTTCAAGAACCGCTCGACGTAGGATAAGATCCAGACGAGGAAGAGCGGTGGTAATACCGATGACGTATACGTCGTACCTGTCAAGGCGAGACCAAGGAAACTGATCGTCTCCCCTGACGTGATGCGAGCCGCCATCTCGGCCCATGTCGGACTGACCAAGGCCGCACTGGCTGCGACGGAGATGAACGTGTTCGTCTTAAAGTGTTTCGATGCCGTGATGGCGATGAAAATCGGTAAGAACGTGAACGGTGCCCATGAGATGAAGCTGAACACTTCGTACGTCCCCGTCTCGGCGAAACCGTCGAACAACAATGTCGTGATGATGAGTATCCCTTGCAAAATCCCGGCTGCGGCCAAGATATAGATGAACGGTGCGAATACGGCGGACATCGTAGCGATGATGCGGTTCAAGACGGTCCCCTTGTTTCCGTCTTCGACCTCAGTCCCTTCGATTTGCACCAGTTTCGTGAACTCATCGAACACTTCCCCGACATGCTGCCCGATGACGACCTGGAACTGGCCACCCGTTTCGACGACCGTGATGACCCCCGGCATCGCCATGACTTGTTCTTTCGCCTGCGGATTCGACCGCTTCAAGACGAGACGGAGTCGCGTCGCACAGCGCGCCGCATTGATGACGTTGTCTTCCCCTCCGACGGCCTCTAAAATATCCCGAGCCAATTTTGAATAATCCCGAACTTTACTCAACTGAACACCCTCCTTTGATGTAACGCTTACATTTTGTACACTCTTACTATAATTGTACCGGTACAATTAATCAATAGCGATACAATAAATAGTTTGTGAACGTTTCGTAGACATGTGTGTGGTATAATGAAGGCAACATTTTCAAGTAGATGAGGGATGAGCGTGCTTAAATATCAACAAGTGGCAGCAGAGATTGAACAGTACATCAATCAACATGATTTGAAGCAAGGAGATAAACTGCCCGTCCTCGAGCAGTTGATGAGCCAATATGCCGTCAGCAAGAGCACGATCACGAAAGCACTCGAATTGTTGGAGCGGAAAGGGGTCATCTTTCAATTGCGGGGGAGCGGCATCTTCGTCCGGCGCCACAACCGTCCGGGCTATATGAGCCTGTTCTCGACACAAGGGTTCAAGAGCAACCTTGGTGACCGGGTGTTGACGTCGGACGTGCTCGACGTCTCGGTCACGAAACCGGACGCGATGGTCGCACAGAACCTTAGCATCGACGTGACGGATGACGTCTATCGCGTCGAGCGGGTCCGCTTCGTCGACGGCGAGGTGTTCTGTTACGAGGAGTCGTACTATGTGAAGGCGATCGTGCCGTATTTGAACCGAGAGATCGTCGCCGACTCGATCTTCGATTACGTACAGGGCGCACTCGGCGTCACGATCGGCTTTTCGGACATGTACATGCAGGTCGGTCGACTGACCGAGACGGAAGCCGGCTATCTAGGTTTACAGACGGAGGACCCGACGCTCCGCATCGAGACGATCTTCCATCTATCGAATGGAAAGCCGTTCGACTATTCACGCATCACGTATCATTACGAGCACTCCCAGTTCGTCGTTCAGGCGAACGGACCATACATGTGAAAACACCGCTCTACGCGATTTGCGTGGAGCGGTGTTTTTGTATGGCTCAGACGAGCGGTTTTCGCTTTAAATCAATCACTGACGTTTACATTTCACTTTCTCCATCGCCTTCGGTAAAAAAGATAAGCGAGCGGGAGCACCGCCAACAACGCGAGTCCGAGCATCCAATAGGATTTCGGCTCTTTCGTCTGAACATCACTAGAACCACTAGTAAGGGCATCCTCCGCGGAACTTTGAGTGTTTGAACGTGTCTCGACCAAGCGTTTCTGATACATCTCGAGCGTGATCGTGTCTCCGCCGATGAACCGTTTCGCATCGGTCGTCAAGGCGGTCAACGTCTTTCCATCATAGTCAAACCAGGCATTCTCTCGCGCGGAATGGACCAATGTACCGGACACATCAGCTAAGGCAATGGCCAACTCGTCGCCATACCCGAACGTGGAGAAGGCGAAGACACCCGGCTCTTGCTCGTACGTGCCGATGACATTTCTCGGCTCCCCATCTTGTAGGACGGCTGATACGTACTCCTTGCTCGAGACAAACGTACACATTTCGTCCGACGAATAACAGGATTGCGCGGCAATCATCACTTCATGGAGCGAACCGAACGAGATGGCGCGACTTTCCGTCAAATGATAGTTACTCGGGTCGTCACCTTCGATATGGTCGAGGACGATTGACTCGAAATGTTTTTCAGCAAAACGCTCCGCGGATCGTTCAGTCGGCGCGGCAGCTGCTGACGTAGCACCGAACGTGAAGATCCCGGCTAAAGCGAATGTTTTGATCAGGCGGAACATATCTTTACTCCTTTCAACCGACAGACATCTGCTTGAGCAGTGACGCGTCAATCCGAATCAGTTCCGCATGCGGATGCTTCTGTCGCTCGATGATTTGATTGAACCGTTTCGAAGCGACGAATCGATCGGATTCATGAATCCAGGCGAGGCGCACAAGCGCAAGCCGCAACTGCTTGCGACCGTCACTCATCCGTAGGTGGTCGATATGATTATCAGCATCGAGCCGATTAATGAACAGCTCGACTTTACAATCTTCCTTCACTAAATAGGATACCAGATATGCGGCCTGTTGAATCAACTCTTCGTAACGTGCATGGAGGCCATTCCCTAGCGGACCGCTCAAGTCGAGCACGAGCGTGAACGTATCGAGGTTTTGGCGTTGATACACTCTCGCCTGAAGTTTTCCTGTCTTGGCTGTAGCGACCCAGTCAATCTGTTTGACCGGCTCTTGCTCATACCGTTTTGTGCTTTGAATCATCAACGGGTCGTTGAGCGGTGAATGTTTGACGAGTCGGTCCCCCATCCGTACCAGGCGTGAGTCAAATCTGTTCTGTCTCGTGATGGATGGGAGTATGATCCAGGATGGAAGCGTATGATCTGTGACGAAGATGGTGCCAAGCCAAAACGGGAGCCTGAACTGAAGTGTACATTCATTGACTTGGACGGGCCCGCGCTGTTTCGCATGGATTGGAAGCGAATAGGTCGATTCCTCACGAAGTTGAATGACATGTACGCGCTGATCTTCGTCAAACGTCAAGCCGTGTCCCGTGACCAGGCGGACCGATGTCGGGATTCCGAGTTCTTGGAGACATTCGACACCTGTCACCTCCATTCTTAGCGAGACACGGTCATTTACGAACAACAACTGCTCTTTCTGGTGGAACGATAAACGTGTCCCTTCGACAATTTTCTGCGTCAGCCATTTCCGAATCAGCATCAATCCTAGAATTGCTCCAGACAGATAAGCGAGCGGCCACACATATGGGAACCATATGAACAGAAGTAGGATTCCGGTATAGGCCGGCCATAGCTTGTCGTCTAAAAGTGACGGTGTGCTCACTTCGACTTGTCGCATCTTCACACCTTCTCGACCGGTACATCAACTCGCTCCAAAATGTCAGCGAGAACTTCCCGTTTCGTCGATTTCACGTCCCCTTCGAGCGTGAGCGTCAAGCGGTGTGCCAGAACATGCGTCGCGACGGCTTGGACATCTTCCGGGGTCACGAATTGACGGTCTTCTATATAAGCGTAAGCTTGAGACGCCTTGACGAGGGCGAGCGTCGCGCGAGGACTGGCTCCGACTTCGACGAGCGGATGATGTCGTGTCTCTTGGATGAGGGCGAGCAGATAGGTGACGACGTCGTCATGGATACGGACCTCCTCAACTGCTCGCTGCGCTGCTAAAAACGTCTCGGACGACATGAGGGCATGAACGATGTGGCGTGTCTTAGAAATTGTCTGAAGAATCAACTGTCGCTCCTCCCCTGCTTCAGGATATCCGACTTGAAGGGACATCAAGAACCGGTCGAGTTGAGCGTCGGGCAAGGCGAACGTCCCTGCCGACTCGATCGGGTTTTGTGTCGCGATAACGAAGAACGGTTCCGGCAGTTGATACGTGACTCCGCCGATCGAGACTTGCCGCTCTTCCATCGCCTCGAGCAAGGCGGATTGTGTCCGGGGGACGGCTCGGTTCACTTCATCAATCAATAAGATGTTGGTAAAGATCGGTCCCGTCCGATTTTCGAACGTCTGTGTCTGCATGTTGAAGAAGTCAGAACCGATGATATCGGTCGGAAGCAAATCGGCCGTGAATTGGATGCGCGTGAAATCAGCTTCAAAGCTCTTGGCGATACTTTTGGCGAGTAGCGTCTTCCCGGTACCCGGGACGTCCTCTAACAAGATGTGCCCGTTCGCGAGTAGCGCCGTGCAGCAGAGGCGCGTGATTTCAGGTTTTCCGAGATAGATTTGGTCCAATTGTTCCAATACACGTTTGATGGTCATGAGGGTGTCTCCTTTTCTAAACGAAGTAAATAGGCATCAAGCTGTTGCTTGAACGCTTCTTCCCGATGTGGCGTGACCTTGACTTGGTCGTAACGGGTCTCTAAATAGCTCAGCAGTGAAGCATCGAGTTGGATACGGCGCGCCCAGGCGGATAACGTCTCGAACGTCCGTCGACGTTTTTCTGGCGGTAGCGCTTGTTCGAATTGAATCAAATGTTGCCGCAACGGGGAATCTGGTAGCGGATGAGCGGAGCGTTTTGCCTCTTCGAACGTTTCGTCTGTCTCTTGCCTTGAGTGGAGCCTCTCGTCTATCGGAACGGCTTCCCTCCCCTTTTTGTGGAAGGGTCTACGCCACATCCATACACCAATCAAGAGAAGGATTGCGCTGAAGATGTAAGGTAACAGGGAAAGGCGATCGGATTCACTTGTGGATGGTTTGCCGTATGACGGAGACGAGTCATTCTCATCTTCCCTTGGTGTGCCGCCTTCATCATCTGATGGCCCAACAACCGCCCCTGCTTCAGAAATACCGGGCCCGGAATCTACGTCACTACCATCTCCACACCAAAAATCCGTATCGACGACCTCAATGATTCCAAACAACTTTCGCTTGTCATGACAGTCCGTGACCCAACTCGTGATGGGGCTTCCAGAGATGTCCAACCCTTTGAAGTAGGTATAAGCAAGTTGACCTGAAAATGAAATAAGTGCGACAACCAGTAAAGAAATCAAGACTGCTGATACAAACAGAACTTTGGCTTTTCTCATGTAACGACCCGTATGTGAATATGTAGATTCGACTGCATCCCATTCAACGGCTCCTTTCATTCATCGATTCCATTTAATCCTTTTTTTGGAAAAAGTGTTTGGGAGGATTATAGCATATCGGAAATGCAAGTCAAACAAGGTTTTACGTCAGGTAATATTCATTGCAGGAAAAACATATTGCCCAAAGACGTCACGTTGCACTTTCATGAGACCAGACTCGATATCCATTCCGTTAGTCGTGTAATGAAAAGAGACACTCACGGAGCTTGGGATTTGATTGAAAACATAGGCGAAGACAAGAAACGACTATTTCTCTATTTCATGGGTGCGAAGGAAGAGGTCGTTATTCCGCTAAGCAGCCCTATCTTAAAGGAGTCCGAGCAATAAACGCTTCGAGACTTGCCAAAACAGCACCTGAATCCTGAATTGGTAAATATGAACAGTGGAGCTCGGCAGCTCTTAAGTTGATCATGCTTTCACTTCAAGCGCAATTGAATTCGGATTCATAAGAAGCCAATCTCTGCTCCCTTCCTCTCATCCCTCTTCATAAGCACACCTCAGTTATCCTTACTTCAAACAAAAGCCCCAACCAATAAAACGAATTGATTGGGGACCAGGTATCACAACTGCGATGCTCGAAAAGTATGTAACTTGTTTCGTCATTGTTGAAGAATCTCTTGATATTTGTAGCCTTCTAAGATTTCATGATCTTCTTTGAATGTCCAATCTTGAATCGAAAGCTCTGGATTTGATTCTAAGTAATGGTTGAGGATGTCTTTTCCTAAGATATAGTTACTCCAGCGAGGAAGATTCTTTTGCTCATTACCGACAATAAAATCGTTAAATGTTGTTTCATAATTATTAACAAGACTCGCTACATGTTCCTTTGTCTTCTCATCTATTGGTTCATGCCAAGGAGGTGATACGCCTTTGACAATTCGATCTGCAAAAGCATCTGCCTTCCCTTCTAATATGACAGAATTTAAAACCGAACTAATCATAAAGTTTGGTGTGTCCCGAAGAATCAAGTGATGATATTCATGTGCAGTCGCATAAGCAAGAATATTTTTATCGAAGTCTTCATTCAGATAAAAGACAAAAGAGTCTTTATATGCATTTCCACTAACCCCACCCAGTGACTCACCGATAAAGGCAAATTCTGAATTGATTGGTACGAGGAAAATCGTACTTTTCTTTTTAGGAAGTACCTTATGTGAAGCGAGGTAGGTTTTTATAATCGTTTCTTCAATTTCATCATGTTTGCCCATCAATATATCGATTCGATTTAGGAGTTCTTGCTCATAGGATGTCGATTTCATCAAAAAGTTACCTTTCAAATCCGCTGTTCCGAACTTCTCCTTTTCTCCAATCTCCTCTATGTAATCAAGAACGAATTCTCTAAAAAATTTTCTTTTCTGTTCTGGATCATTCGTCTCAAGTGATGCTTCCAAATATTTTTGATATTGTGTGTAAAGTGGCACAATTTTCAATTCACTATCCTGGTTGATTTTCATGGTCTCAGGTTGCATATCAATACGTTCTTTATCAATTTCTATATTTTCTTCATCACCCACACATGCTGATAACAGAATTAAAGGAATACAAAGTAAAATGATAGTCAATTTTTTCAATTGAACGGCCTCCGTCTCTTTTTAAACCATCAAGTTTTTATCATGTTGATGCTTTTTGCTCTCCGTAAGAAGTAGTTTTGTTATATAAATAACTCTTCTCATATATGTTAAATTGTACCATATTTTCTATCGATTCACCTTCTGAATGCTTATATGGTAACTCGAGACTGCCATAATCGTTTTTTTCGTTTACCTTGAGTGTCGTACTCATTTTTAATAATTAATCACAAAAAAATTCCCCGTTCATTGAACGAGCAACCAGACTTCCCCACTACGCATATAATCTTCATCTTGAATCAGCTCGTGAAACCGATGCACGTCGACGTCCTCCGGAAGGTTGAGTCTTTGCAGAAGTATATAATCTTTGGACAATGGCGTCCACGTCTGCTCAGACGTATTTCGTTCCATGAATGCCTTTAGTCGTGCATCGTTCTCAAATACGAGAAGTTCGGACTGCCAAAGCGACGGTAGGTCGATCAAGACGACTACCCGGAACCGCTCCTCTTCTCGGAGACGTACGAGACGTGAAGAACCCTCAACCATCGCTTCGATGATTGCTTTCTGAATTCGGCTGTTCTCCTCTACCGATAGTAAGAACGGTTGATCGATTGGGATTTTGTTATGCCAATACCCGTCGTGGAACGTCGTCGGGAACGAATGGGTCTGTTCGTCGACATACATGCGCAACCGTTTCAGTCTTCGTCTAACACCGCGTACTTTCGCTCGTCTTTTCAAGATGTTCTTCCTAAGATGGCGTCGACTTGTTGCTGGTGGTGCCGGTCATGTTCGATGAACTCGGTGACGATGTAGGCAAGCGTATACGGGACACCTTGATGCGGGCAATGAGTCGCTCCGTTCGCCGTCGTCTGCGAAGTCAGCGTCTCTTGACGAAGTGACGTTAGCGCTTCTACGAGCGAACTCCGACTTGTTTTGGCTAATTGGAGCACGTTTTCTACCGAGAGACGTTTTGATTTTTGGGTTGCTCGCGCGTTAAACGAGTCGAACTCAGGGAAGATCATCCCTTCCCCGTTCTTGACGGCCGGGATGATGACGTTCAACAGATGGTTGTCCCAATGGGCGATGTGAAGTACGATCGTTTTGATTGACCATTTGTTGGTCGAAATCGAGTTCTCCCACGTCGTTTCATCCAATTCCGTTAGCGTGTTAAGCCATTTTGTATAGGATGCAAACTCGTCGATGACGTTTGAAGTGTTCGTCATGAAAGTGTCCTCCTTCGGTTATAAGCTAAGAAAATTGTATCATGTTCCGGCAGCTTATCTCTGAGCTTCGTCAATCAAGGAATACTTGGTGGGGGTGATTGAGCCTCACTTATGCATTTAAAGGGATAGACCTCTTTTTATTGGTTTGAGGAGTCATCCCGTCGATTGAAATTGAACCGTAAGTTACCATCACGCCTTGTGGTGACGGGACCATAGAAAGGGGAAACGCATCCAACCAGTCCGCTGATGTCGGAAACGCATCAGGTGTCCAGTCGAGCTCAAGTTCGTGCCCGGCAAGCGCGTACGAGAATGGCATATGGCGATACACGTCAACGAGCAGTCGTTCGATTTGCTGTGTGAACGCAGTTCTCGATGCAGGATGTAAAACGACATCATTCCACTTTACATCGATGAGAATCCCGACATAGGTGTCCATCTCTTGAAGGGACACGGTCATCGTCATGTCCACGTCTCTAAAATAGTTGCTTCGTAAATGGATAGATCCGTAATGCCCAACCTGAGCAAAGTCGGGATCTGTCGTTGTCGTCCAACTAGTGCCCGCCTCATCCTGACTGTATATCACGTTTATGATTTCCCCACCGCTACTTAACAATTCCGCACATACATTTTGAGCAAGTTCAAGTAACGGATAATGGCTCGGATATGCCATCCCGATGGAAATGAATCCGCCTGCTTGGTCCATTCAAACACCTCCTTTGTTTCATCATACAAAAAAGCGGTACCGTATACACGGTACCGCCCTATCTTATAGCCAGACTGGTAAAGAAAAGAAAACTAAGAACAATACGGTCAAGACACCGACGACTGGACTGAGCGACCGATAGCCCTTCTTGAACAAGACGATCATCGTGTAGGCGATGAATCCGAGCCCGATGCCATCGACGATGGAATACGTGAACGGAATCATGATGATGACGAGAATCGCCGGGAAGGCATGCTCCCAATTGTCGAGTGGGAGATGCTTCACGTTCTGGAACATCATCATGCCGATGATGATCAACACTGGCGCGATTGCCGTCACCGGAATGATCGCGAACAGCGGCAACAATAAGAGCGAGACGACGTACAGGCCTGACGTCACGAACGAGGCGATGCCGCCCCGAGCGCCGACCGAGATGCCGGCCGCGACCTCGACCGTCGAGACGGTCGGGCTCGAGCCGAATAGGGCACCGGCCATCGTCGATAACCCTTGGGCGACGAGCCCTTTCGGGGCATCCGCATCCTTGCCGATGGCGCGCGTCTGATTCTGGATCAGGCTGATGTTCTCGATCAGCAAGACGAGCGTCAATACACCGACGGCGACAAGGAAGATCGGTGACGCCGACTCGGCGAACGAGACATTTCCGAACACGGTGCCGAACGACTCGAAGAACGGCATGAGCGCGAACTCACCGGTCCAGTCGAGCGTTCCCATGACGGCGCTCAAGCCGACCCCGAACGCAATCGTCCATAGGAAACTGCTCGGTCCCATCTTCAAGAAGAGAAGGATGGCCACAAAGAGCGACAGGAACGCGACCTGTACCGGCCGTTCCCCGAGGTCTCCGATGTGAAGCAGTGCCCCGCCACCGCCCGAGACGATCCCCGCCGCCTCGAGTCCGATCAAGATAAGGAACAGGCCGAGCCCGACCGTCAATCCGTCATGAATGATCGGCGGAAAAGCGTTTGCCAGTTTCCTCGCCACTTTCGTTACCGTCAATAGGACGACGAGCGCTCCTGAGACGAACGAGACGGCGAGCGCGCCTTGCCAGCTCAGCCCCATCTGCAGGACGAGCGTGTACGTGAACAGCGCGTTGATGCCCATCCCTGGTAACAGGAGCAGCGGCAAGTTGAACAGCCCTGCGATGAACGTTCCGATGATGCTTGTCAAAATCGCTCCGACGAGCGCTCCCTCGAACGGGAGTCCGGCTTGTGTCAAGATTGCCGCGTGAACGGCCGGGATGTATGCTGTCGCCAGAAAGTTCAGCACGCCCCCGTATGTTTCTGTTTTCCATTCTGTTTGTTTTGCCATAGGAATCAATCCTTTATTGGCACCCTCACCCACCCATGTGGTTATACACACGAGATTGATTATATCCTGTCTGACCTCTGACATACAAGCTATTATTGGTTCAAATCCATCTTTGGACCCAGTCATGAGACCCATTCGGACGAAAGGTTCATTTTATAAAATAAGAACAAACGTTCCTGTTTTTATCATCTTTTTTGACAAGAATCTGCTATAATGAAGAGGCAGGTTAACGCAGCAATAGTGGGGTCAGCCGCCAAGTCCACAATGGAGGAAGGCGGTGGTGCGGATGGAACAACTATGGACCTGGGTCGGCGATTATGTGATCGTCCCGATCCTCGCTCCGATTATCGTTCACTTGGTGTTACACCAAACATCCGATCGTGCAACGTCTGAACGCACAAAAAAATGACCCCCTCGGCGCAATGAGATGGGTCACTTTCTGATTCACTAACCATTGTGGCGGCTGGGCCACTCTTAAAGTGGTAACCTGTACGCCAGAGGCCGGTGTGTCCAGCACCGGTCTCTTTCTACTTGCATCATACCATACTTGTTCCCATTTTTCAGTAACAGAAACACGAAAACGGTGAAGTTGACGTGACGAATGATATCTGGGCGCCAGACATCGATCCGAGAGCAAGCTTCTTGATTGATTGTTCAACAGTTCGAGGCAGAGCAAAGCGCTTTGCTTTTTTTAGATTTCATTTATGACTCCTTTAAGAATTCTTTAAATCTGCCATCTACACTGAAGACAGTTCAAATTCTTAGGAGGTTTATTCCCATGTATAATCAGAATTATTCAGTTATGTTCACAATCGAATCAGGAGTCGTTCTCATCCCACTCGCCATCCTCGGACTCATCACGTTACTCGTCTGGTCGTTTCGCAAGAAACATGTAAAAGCCGCACAAACTATTTTGCTTCTATCATTCGGGATATACTTATTAGGTGTCCTTCACTTCGTGTTTTTCCCGATTGACGTCAATTTAGGAAAGTATGCGAATCAAGTTCCGTGGTGGAGAACGATTAATTTTATTCCGATTTTGACCATCGATGTGTATTCATTTGTGCTGAATGTCGTGATGTTCCTCCCGTTCGGCTGTTATCTTCCATTTTTGAAACCGTCGATCACGAAAAAAGAAGTACTTAAATTAGGATTTCAGTTTAGTCTGATCCTTGAACTGACTCAATTATTGGTACGTACGACACTAGGCAGTGGACGAAGCACAGATGTGAATGACTTATTGGCAAATGCGCTCGGCGCACTTTTAGGGTTCCTACTCGTTCGTTTCGTCGTCCAATTTGCCCCGTTCCGACGTTTATATCAGAATTTCCAACTTTAATTCGTAAGGGAGTTTCAGGCATGACAAAAATCTTGTTAGTGGATGATGATGTCCAAATCGCAGAACTAATTGATGTGTATGTAAAGAATGACGGGTATCTCACGACGCTGGCAACCGATGGGGAAATGGCGCTTGCCTTGTTCAACCGAGAGCCGTTTGACTTAATCATCTTAGATTGGATGATGCCTCGGATGGATGGGCTTGAATTTTGTAAGCGGGTGCGTCAGACGAGCCAAATCCCGATTTTAATGGTCAGTGCCAAAGTGGGTGACCTGGATAAGATATTGGGATTGACGACAGGGGTCGATGATTACATCATCAAGCCGTTCAATCCGCTCGAGTTGATGGCACGTGTCAAAGCATTGCTGCGCCGTTCAAACTATAACCGACCAAGCGAGTCCTCAAGTGTGCAAGCTGGCCCCTTCCTGATCAATCGAGCCAGTCACACTGTCACGATGCAAGATCAGACGATTCGATTGACGGCACGTGAATTTGAGATCTTGTATTTACTGGCGAAACATAAAGGCCGGGTGTTCCGCTCTGAAGAGATATTTGAGACGGTCTGGCAAGAGCATGGTGTCGGGTCGAATCAGACGGTGATGGTTCATATCAGTAACATCCGTGAGAAATTACATGCCGTCGTGCCACATGAGGTCATCATTCATACGGTGTGGGGAGTGGGATATAAAATTGAGACATAATATATGGCGCGTCATAACGTTCATCCCGATGTGGAAACGTCTGATGTATGTATTGATTGCTTTCGGGGTCGCCACCCTGAGCGGTATGCTGTTGCTGCCTGTCGTCTGGTACTTTGAAGAGTCATCACGATTTGTGGAGAGTCTGATCATCGTGTTGTCGTATTTTCGCGAAGGTGTCATCGTCATGTTTTACAGTCTGGTGGTTATCGTTTGTCTCGTGTTGATTTATCAATATGAGCGCAAACGATATTTACAGTTTCACATTGAACGGATGACGTCACTTGTCGAAGAACTCCACTTCGACCGTGATTCGGATGAACGATCTGTTCCGCCAGAGCTAGACCGGTTGATGGCAACCGTTCGCGCCATCTCGGACAGTGCGGCAAAAGCGGAGCAGGAAGTGCTTCAAGCGGATCGCTTGAAACATGAGCTCGTGACGAACGTCGCCCACGACTTGCGCTCCCCGCTCACGTCGATCACGGGTTATCTTGACTTGATTCACAGCGACCGTTACCGGGACGAGGTGGAGTTGCGTCATTACATTCACGTCATTCATGAGAACGCGACCCATCTGAAAGGCTTGATTAACGATATCTTTGACTATACGTTTCTACAAAACGACCGGATCGCCCTCCAGACAAGCGAGGTCCGTCTCGATGAATTGCTCAATCAGCTCATCATGCAGTCGACGTTACGTCTCTCGGAAGTTGGAATGGAAGCTCGATTCAGCTCTTCAGCCGAACGTCCCATCGTGGAAGGGGATGCGTTGAAGCTAGTTCGTGTGTTTGAGAATATACTCGAGAATGCGATTCGTTACGGGCGTGACGGAACGTATATCGATATGTTCATCGACGATACGGATGAAGCGGTCCTTATCAACATGACGAACTACGGCGAGGATGCCATCCCCTCCCGTGACATTCCTTACGTGTTTGAGCGATTTTTTAGAGTGGAACAGTCACGCGCGCATTACACTGGTGGATCAGGTCTCGGTCTTGCCATCGCCAAGTCCATCATCGATTTACATGAGGGTGAGATTCACGTGACGAGCCAACCAAGAGAAACGACGTTCACAATCATTCTCCCAAAAGTCTCTCCCAATGCTGTCCATGAGAAAGCATGGCCCGTGTGACCTACACGCGCTATGCTTTTTTTGTGCTCACGCAAAAGATGATTAACTTCAAGCTCATGTTCGTGCGATTGCATGAAGACGACAAAAAAAGACAAGCCCAATCGCACTATGAACTGCTCCCCGTCAAGTAGACAGTGTAAATAATGAAAACCAACCTAGGCGGCTTGAGACCTGTATTCGACAGGACTCAGGCCGTTT